>NZ_WMKA01000028.1 GCF_009711085.1 Cellulosimicrobium composti | reverse complement strand
GTGGAATGAGAGCCTCCATCAGACCCGGGGCGCAACACCGCTCGCCCGGGCGGTTCGGATAGCGTCCACTTCCCTCTCGGTCAGCGGTGTTCGAGACCGTCTCGTTGGGTTCGACACCACCCCCGGCTCGGGCTCGGACGCCGGTGGCTGTTCGCTCGCGATGCCCCGTCTCGCCTGCTCCCACGCCGAACTCAGCCGTTCGAGCCGACGTTGGGTGTTCGGTTTGGGTCCAGCCGGGTCCACCTGGAGTGAAGGAGGACGCGCGGCGTCGGCTGCGCGAGTCCTCTCCCGCACGCGACCCGACCGCGGCGGGCGGCTGCCGCGTAGATCCTCTATATTCAGAGAATGGTGAATCTAGATCGTCGGCTCGTGCGCCCCGGCGCCGAGATCGCGTTCGCGGACTCGGGCGGGGACGGCCCGGTCGTCGTGCTGATCCACGGCGCGGGGGTCGACCACTCGATGTTCGACGAGCAGGTCCCGGTGCTGACAAGGCGCGGGTACCGCGTGGTCGTGGGGGACCTGCGGGGGCACGGGCAGTCGCCGCTCGCGCCGGGAGAGCGGTTCACGGCGGCCGACGCGCTCGACGACCTCGACGCGCTGCTCGCCGCGTGCGGCGCGGACGCGCCCGTGCTCGTCGGGCACTCGCTCGGGGGCAACCTGGCGCAGGCGTTCGTCCGGGAGCGCCCGCGACACGTGGGCGGGCTGATCGTGCTCGACTCCACGTGGAACGCCGGCCCGCTGTCCGTGCTCGAACGACTCGCCCTGCGGCTCGCCGCTCCCGCGCTCGCGGTGATCCCGGCACGCAGGCTCCCGCGCGTCATGGCCCGGGCCTCGGCAGCGACCCCGGACGTGAGGGCGAGGACGGAGGCGCTGTTCGCCCGGATGCCCCGGCGCACGTTCCTGGACGTGTGGCGCGCGACGGTGTCGTTCGTCGCGCCGGAGCCCGGCCGCCGGACCCCGGTGCCGCTCGCGCTCGTGCGCGGCTCCGAGGACCGCACCGGCAACATCGCCACGGCGACGCCCCGGTGGGCGCGGGCCGAGGGCATCGCCGAGCACGTCGTCCCGGGAGCCGGGCACATGGTCACCCTGGACGCCCCCGCGGAGACGTCGCGCCTGCTCGTCGACGTCCTCGACCGCTGGACGGGCGGGCCGGGAGCAGGGGAGCCCGCGCGATGACCCCTGAGCAGGAACGGTTCGTCAGCACGATGGGCGACACGATGGCGGCGTGGAACCTTCCGCGCGCCACGGGTCGCACGTACGGGTTCCTCCTCCTCCAGGGGACGCCGTCCAGCTCCGACGACCTGCGCGCCGCGCTGGGGCTCAGCGCGGGGGCGGTCAGCACGGCGACCCGGGAGCTCGTGTCGTGGGGGCTGGCGCGGACGATCGCCCAGCCCGGCAGCAGGCGACTCCTCGTCGAGGCGGCGGGCGGCCTCGAGCAGCTCCTCGCCGCGAGCATCGAGCGCGCGCGCACGTTCATCCGCGCGCTCCAGAGCGCCGAGGAGCTCACGGAGACGGCGCAGGCGGCCGCGCGGCTGCGCGACGTGACCGACCTGTTCGCCGCCTACGTCGACGCCGGCGCGGACGTCCTGAGCCGGCACCGGGAGCCGTGACGCACCGGCGGGGCGTGCCTTCGCGGACCCGGCGGGAGGTCAGGGCACGAGCCGCGGTCGCCCCGCGGCGTCGAGGACGAGGCTCGCGATCTCGCGCGGGTGCGTGACGATCGAGAGGTGTCCGCTGTCGAGCTCGATCGTCGTGGCGCGCATGCGGTCGGCGAGGAACCGCTCGAGCTCCGGAGACGTCGTCCGGTCGTCCCGGGAGACCGCGTACCAGCACGGCTTGCCGTGCCACGCCGCCCGCGTGGTCCGGGACGCGAACAGGGTGCCCGAGACCGGCCCCTGGACGGCGTGCAGCACCCGGGCGCGGGCCGGGTCGACGCCGTTGGCGAAGTCGTCGAGGAAGGCCGCCTCGGAGAGCTGGGCGAACCCGTCGTCGGACCGGACCAGCCCGGCGTTCGCCGGCGGCGTCGGGAAGGTGGCCGCGAGCGCCGCGTAGTCCTCGCCCGCGTCGGGCGCGCGGGCCGCGACGTAGACGAGGCTCGACACCGTCTCGTGGTCGCCGACCTCGCTGATCACGGTCCCCGCCCAGGAGTGCCCGGCGAGGACCGTCGGCCCGTCCTGGCGGTCGAGGGCGCGCCGCGTGGCGGCCGCGTCGTCCGCGAGCGACGTGAGCGGGTTCTGGACCGCGGTGACCGTGAGTCCTGCCTCCTGCAGCAGGCCGACGACGGCGGCCCACGACGAGCCGTCGGCGTAGGCGCCGTGCACGAGCACCACGTTGTCGGCGGTCGGCGCCGTGGCCGAGGTCTGCGCGTCGGACATGGGGGCGGCCTCTCGTCGATCCGGGTCGGGACGTTCGGGGCGGTGTCGCGGACGACGGCGTCGCGGACGTCGGGCCGCGGACGACAGCCGACCGGATCACCCCCACCTCTCCCACCCTGGTGCTGCCGGCCGGTGCGGGGGAACGGTCAGACGACTCGACTCGTCGGTGCGCGACGACTCGGGGTTCGTGAGTCATTCGTCGCTACCGGCACGGGAGGGTGGTCGTGTTGGCTCGTGCTCCGAGCGTCGGCGGCCGGGCCGTCGCGCGTGCCCGGAGGGGAGGGGTCGAGGATGGGTCCCCGACCGGTCACGGAGTCTCCGGGCGGCCGGCCGTCGCCGCCCGCCCGGTTCGCCGCGCTCGACGTCCCGAACTACCGCCGCTTCATCGCGGGGCAGGGCGTGAGCCTGGTCGGGTCGTGGACCGAGACGGTGGCCCAGGGGGTGCTCGTCCTGGGCATGACGGGGTCGCCGGTCGACCTGGGGATCGTCGCCGCGGCCCGGTACCTCCCGGTCCTGCTCCTCGCCCCCTACGCCGGGGTCCTCGTCGACCGGCACGACCGCCGTCGCACCCTGCTCGTGACGCAGTCGTCGCTCGCGTGCCTGGCGCTCGCGTTCGGGGTCGTCGTGCTCACCGGCCACCAGTCGCTGCCGCTCGCGATGGCCGTCGCGGTCGCGTTCGGCGTGCTCACGGCCGTGGACAACCCCGCGCGCATGGCGCTGATCCCGGAGCTCGTCGGGCGCGAGGCGCTCCACAGCGCCGTGACGCTCAACAGCATCCTCGCGAACGTGGGTCGCGGCGTGGGCCCCGTGGTGGCGGCGGCGCTCATCGGGAGCGTGGGCATCGGGTGGTGCTTCGTCGCGAACGCCGGGAGCTTCGTGCTCGTCATCGCGCTCCTGCTCTCGATGCGGACCGCGGACATCCGGTCCGACGGGCGGATCCCGCGCCAGCGGGGCCAGCTGCGTGCGGCCCTGCGCGTCGTCCGCGGCAACGCCCAGCTCCTCGGGCCGCTCGCCATGATGGCCGTGGTGGGCACGCTCGCGTACGAGTACGAGGTGAGCCTGCCCGTCTTCGGCGAGCACTCGCTCGCCGGAGGGCCGGACGAGTACGCGTGGCTCACGGCCGGGTTCGGCGTCGGCTCGATCGCCGCGGGCGTCGTGCTGCTGTTCCGGCCCTGGACGGGGCTGTCCCGGATGATCGTCGTCACCGTGGGCTACGCGCTGGCGCTCGCGGTGACCGCTGCCGCGCCCGGCACGCGGTTCGCGAACGTGACGATCGTGCTCGTCGGGGCGTGCAGCATCGGCTTCCTCACGACGGGCAACGCCACCGTGCAGCTGTACGCACCCCCGGGGATGCGGGGCCGCGTGACGTCGCTGTGGACGACGGCGTTCCTCGGGACGACGCCGGTCGGCGCACTCGTCGTCGGCTGGGTCGGCCAGGAGCTCGGCGGTCGCGCGGCGGTGGCGCTCGCGGCGGCGGCGTGCGCGGTGGCGGTCGGCGTCGGGGTGCTCGTGCGGGCGCGGCTCTCGTCGCCCGCGGTGCCGGCTCCCGCCGGTGTGGGTGCCGCGCCCTAGCATCGGTGCGTCGGTGGGAACGGGACGGTGAGGGAGACGGTGCGCGGGACGGACGTGGTGTCGCTCGGTCGCGACGGGCCACGACCGTGAGCACGTACGCCGTGCACGTCGGGCAGCCCGGGCAGGGCCGGGTCGAGCACGTGGTCGACGGTCCGCCGGAGCCCGTCCGCGAGACGTGGGACGACACGAACCGCTGGTACCCCGCCCTCCTCGCCCAGGGTGGCCGCGTGGAGCGGTCGCACGACCTCCGCCTCGCGCACGTCGTGCTGCGGCGCTCGCGCCTGGTCGCCGGGACGCCGTTCGCCCGGGCGGACGCAGGCCCGTGGGACGCTCTCGACCCCGTACCGGCCGGTCCCGACCCGCTCGAGCGGCCCCGCCCCGTCGGCCTGTTCGAGCTCGGGCCGTCCGGCGGCTCGGCGGCCGCACCCGCGCTCGACGTCGTCGCGGAGCTGCGCGCGCAGCTCGCCGCGGTCGCGGGCGCCGAGGGTCCCGACGGTCCGGGGCGTCTCCGGACGCTGCTCGCCGCCGAGTCCGCCGGGGCGCTCGTCGCGGCCGAGATGCACCACGCGGGCGTCCCCTGGCGCGCGGACGTGCACGACCGGATCCTGCGCGACGAGCTCGGGCCGCGCCCGCGCCCGGGCGAGCGGCCGGCGCGCATGGAGGAGCTGGTGGCAGCCATCCGTGCCGCGCTCGACGCGCCGCCGACGCTCAACCCCGACTCGCACCCGGACCTGCTCAAGGCGCTCCAGTACGCGGGCGTCGGCGTCCGGTCGCTGCGCAAGGGGGAGCTCGAGCGCACGGACCACCCCGTCGTGGCGCCGCTGCTCGAGTACAAGAGGCTCTCGCGGCTGCTCACCGCGAACGGCTGGTCCTGGCTCGACACCTGGGTGCGCGACGGCCGGTTCCGCACCGAGTACGTCGTGGGCGGGGTCGTCACGGGCCGGTGGGCGTCGAGCGGCGGCGGGGCGCTGCAGCTCCCGCGCCAGGTGCGCCGCGCGGTCGTGGCGGACCCGGGCTGGCGGCTCGTCGTCGCCGACGCGGCCCAGCTCGAGCCGCGCGTGCTGGCCGGCCTCGCGCACGACGAGCGCATGGCCACCGCGGGGCGCGGCGGCGACCTGTACGCGGGCATCGTCGCGTCGGGTGCGGTCGCGACGCGCGAGCACGCGAAGGTCGGGATGCTCGGCGCGATGTACGGGGGCACGACGGGCGACAGCGCCGTGGTCCTGCCGCGCCTGGCCCGGGCGTTCCCCGACGCGATCGGCCTCGTCGAGCGCGCCGCGCAGGCGGGGGAGCGCGGCGAGGTCGTGACGACGCTCCTGGGCCGCAGCTCGCCGCGCCCGGGGGAGTCGTGGCACGCCGCGCAGGACGGCGCGTACGCGGCCGACGACGCCGGACCGGGAGACGGGGACGTCGCCGAGGCGTCGGGCCACGCACCCGACGCCCAGGCCCGGGCACGCTCGTACACCCGGGCCTGGGGCCGGTTCACGCGGAACTTCGTCGTGCAGGGCACGGCGGCCGAGTGGGCGCTGTGCTGGCTCGCCTCGATCCGGCGCCGCCTGTGGGACCTCCCCGTCGCGGCGACGCCGGGCGCCGCGCCCGAGCCGTTCGCGGCGCGTACGCACCTCGTGTTCTTCCTCCACGACGAGGTCGTCGTGCACGCGCCCGCCGAGCTCGCCGACGCCGTGGCCGCCGAGGTGCGCGCCGCGGCCGAGGAGGCGGGCCGGCTCCTGTTCGGCGCCTTCCCGGTCGACTTCCCGCTCACGGTCGCGGTCGTCGACCACTACGCCGAGGCGAAGTGACGCGGACGGCTCAGCGCCGCGGCTCGCCGCGGTAGGTGCCGAACGACCAGAGGTTGCCCTCGGGGTCGCGCAGCACGAGCTCGCGCGAGCCGTAGTCGGTGTCGCGCAGCGGCACGACGACGCGGCCGCCCGCCGCGGCCGCCCGCTCCTGCAGCCGGGCGTGCAGCGCGTCGATCTCGTCCTCGGGCACGACGACGTACGTGCCGCACGTCCCCGGCTCGCGCGACCACTCGCGCTCGGGCGAGTGGCTGCCGAGCATGATGCCGCCCCCGTGCGGCCAGTCCAGCTGCGCGTGCGCGACGTCGCGGCCGTCGCCCGCCATGACGGCGGTCGGGACGAACCCGACGACGTCGGTGAGGAACGCGACGAGGGCGCGCGCGTCGTGCGCCTGGAGCGTGGGCCAGACGTGCTGGGCCGGAGGCGTCGCCGTGGCGGTCGTCGCGGTCGTGTCAGCGGTGTTCCGGGTGCTCTCGTGGGTGCTCATGGTCCTAGCCTGGGCCGTCGGTGTGGCCCCCGGCTTGGATGTTCCCGACCTCCTCGCGGACCCAGCCGGTCGGGGTCGTGCCGGCGAACCGCCGGAAGTCGCGCACGAGGTGGGAGTGGTCGGCGTACCCGGCGTCCGCGGCGACGTCCGCGAGCGTGCGGGGTCCGCGGCCGAGGGCGAGTCGCTGCACCGCGCGACGCGCGGCGTCGAACCGCGCGAGCCCGCGCGCGGCGCGGGGCGACACCCCGAGCTCCGCCCGGAACAGCGTCTCCAGGCGGCGCTCGCCCAGGGTCACGTGGCGCGCGACGTCCCGGACCCGGGCCCGGCCGCGCGTGCGCACGAGCACGCGCCACGCCTCCGCGACCTCGGGACGCACGCCGTCGCGCCGGGCGCAGGAGCTGTCGCGCGCGAACGTCGCGCGCACGACGTCGAACGCCGCGGGCCACGAGTGCGCCTCGGCCACCCGCTCGCGCAACCGCTCCGCCACGCGCCCGAGCACCGCGTCCGCGTCCTCGACGAGGCCCAGCTCGCCGGCGCGGACGCCGAGCAGGTCGCGGCACGCGAGCGGGTCGAGGGCGAGCTGCACGCCCGCCTGCTCGGGCGGCTGGTGGATGTACGCGGGCCGCGTGTGCAGACCGCCGACGAGCGACGCGTAGCCCACCGGGGCCTCGTCCGGCCCGACCGCGGTCGGCACGGCGCCCGCGGTGCTCACGACGAGCGTGAGCCACGGCGACGGCAGGCCGCGGTGGACGGGCGGCGTGCCGTCCGTCGCCGCGGTCCGCAGGCGGTACCCGACCATCGACACCACGCCGGGCGGCAGCGCGCCGGGCCGTGCTCGCACGAACTCGTGCATCCGACCACGCTAGACGCCGTGCGCACCCCTCACAGCCCGAGCCGCCCCGAGGCCGACGACCCGCTCAGGCGGAGGGCCGCAGCCCGCGCACCTGAGGGACGTCGGTGCCCTGTGCGGCACGCCGCACGTGCGAGCGCGCGTGCTCGACCGCCGCGTCGAGCGAGTCGAAGAGATGGTTCTCGTGCCGCAGCTCGGCGAGCGCCCCGACGTTCGTCAGCAGCGCCCGGTGCCGCTCCTGCACGCCCTTGACCAGCACGGTCACGCCGCGCGCCTCGAGCCCCTCGACGAGCTCGCCGAGCGCCTTCGCGCCGGTCGCGTCGACCATCCGGAGTTGGGACAGGCGCAGCACGACGACCACGACGTCGTCGTGCACCGAGGCGTCGGTGACCTCGGTGAGCACGCGCTCCGCGGCCCCGAAGAACATCGACCCCTCGAGGCGGAACAGCGCGACGTGCTCGTCGCCGGGCTGCGCGGGCCCCGGGAGCGGGTCCCGGTGCACGCCCGACGCCCGGGCGACGGCCCGCAGCGCGAAGAACGCGGCGACGACCACGCCGATCTCGATCGCCTGCACGAGGTCGAACGCGACGGTGACGAACGCGGTGACGGCGAACGTCGCGGCGCTCGAGCGCCCGGCGCCCAGCACGGCGCGCGCGGTCCGGGCGCTCGTCATGCGCAGGCTCGTCACCATGAGCACGCCCGCGAGCGCGGCGAGCGGGATCCGCGACACCGGGCCGGTCGCGAGGTAGATGACGGCGAGGATCACGAGCGCGTGCACCACGGCGGCGAGGCGCGTGCGCGCTCCCGAGCGCACGTTGACGGCGGTCCGGGCGATCGCGCCGGTCGCCGGCATGCCGCCGAAGAGCCCGCTCGCGACGGACGCGAGCCCCTGCCCGACGAGCTCGCGGTCGGGCAGGTACACGGACCCGCCGGGGGACCCGGCCTGGGCCATCGACGCGGCGACCCGCGCGGAAAGGAGCGACTCGATCGCGGCGAGCGCGGCGATCGCGAGCGCGGCGCCGCCGAGCTCGCGCAGCGCGCCGGGCGTGACCGACGGCAGCACGGGCGCGGGCAGCGACGCGGGCAGCGCCCCGATGCGCGCGACCGGTGCGCCTACGGCCTCGACGAGGACCGTCACGAGGACGACGGCGACGAGCGACGCGGGGATCCCGGGGTGCAGGCGCGGGAGCAGGAGCATCGTGACGGCGACGAGCGCGACGCAGCCCAGCGCCCACAGGGCGGGGGCGAGCGTGCCGGCGCTCGCGGCGGTGCCCAGCGCCGCGAGCGCGGTGACGAGCGTGTTGTGACCGGGGTCGGCGGGCACGCCGACGGCGGCCGGGACCTGCTGGAGGAAGATGATGCACGCGATCCCGAGCGTGAAGCCCTCGACGACGGGCCACGGGACGTACGTGACGACGCGGCCGAGGCGCGCGACGCCCGCGACGAGCACGACGACGCCCGCGAGCACGGTGACGAGCGCGACGGAGCCCGGCCCGTGCGTCGCGACGACCGGCGCGAGCACCACGGCCATCGCGCCCGTGGGTCCCGAGACCTGGTGGTGCGACCCGCCGAGCACGGCGGCGACGACTCCCGCGACGACGGCGGTGACGAGACCGGCGGCGGCCCCGATCCCGGAGCTGACGCCGAACGCGAGCGCGAGCGGGAGCGCGACGACGCCGACCGTGACGCCCGCGAGGAGGTCGGCGCGCAGGGTGCGGGGGCGCAGGTCGTAGTCGGAGCGGCGGGGGAGCAGGTCGCGCAGGGCCGCGGTGCGCGGGCTCATGCCCGTGCCGGGGCGGTCGCGTCGAGCACGGCGCGCGCCGACGCGCCGGGCAGCGCGGGGAGCCGCCGTGCGGCCTCGAGCCGGTCGGACGCCCCGGCGAGGCTCGACAGGAGGAACGCGCGCGCGACGACGAGCAGCTCGGCGACGAGGGGCTCGGCGAGGCGGTACTCGACGGCGTTGCCGCTGCGGGTCGAGGTGACGACCCCGGCGCGCCGCAGCACGGCGAGGTGCTGGGAGAGCTGGGAGGGCTCGCACCCGGTGACCTCGAGCAGGTGGGACACGGGTGCCGTGTGGTCGGCGTCGGCCGCGAGGACCTCGAGCACCTGGATGCGCGTGGGGTGCGCGAGGCAGCGGAAGAGCTCCGCCTTGATGCGGTAGAGCGGCGCGGTCGCGTCGGCGGGCAGGCCGGCGTCCTGCGCGCCGTCGGGTCGGTGCGTGCCGGGCACGGGACGTCCTCCTCGGATGATGGTTTGCGCAATCCATCAAACCACACCTGGGCGCCGCCGTGCGCCGCGCGGGATAGCCTGCCGCCATGAGCGCCGAGCCCGACCCGCGGACCGACCCGACACGCCCCGGTGCGCCGAGCCCGGACGAGACGAGCCCGGACGTGACGAGCCCCGACGTGACGAGCCTCGACCCCACCGAGCCAGCGGGGAGCGCGCCCGCGACGCTCGCGCGCGTCGTCCGCACCCTCGACGAGCTCTACCCGCCCTCGACGGCGGAGGACTGGGACGCCGTCGGACTCGTCGCGGGCGACCCGGGCGCGCGCGTGCGCAAGGTGCTCCTCGCCGTCGACCCCGTCGAGGAGGTCGCGGACGAGGCGCTCGCGTGGGGCGCGGACCTGCTCGTGACCCACCACCCGCTCTTCCTGCGGCCCGTCCACTCGGTCGCCGCGACGACGTTCAAGGGCTCGCTCGTGCACCGGCTCATCCGGGGCGGGTGCGCGCTCTACGTCGCGCACACGAACGCCGACGCCGCGGAGCGCGGGGTCGCGGACGCGCTCGCCGACGCGCTCGACCTGCTGCACCGCGTCCCCCTCGTGCCGCACGCTCCGTCGTCGCCGCACGAGCCGCCGCGGACCGGGACCGGCCGCGTCGGCCGGCTCGCGGAGCCGACGACGCTGCGCGGCTTCGCGCAGCGCGTCGCCGAGGTCCTGCCGCCGACGGTGCAGGGCGTGCGCGTCGCGGGAGACCTCGACGCGCGCGTCGAGTCCGTCGCCGTCGTCGGCGGCTCGGGCGACTCGCTGTTCGACGCCGTCCGCGCGAGCGCCGCCGACGTCTACCTCACGTCCGACCTGCGCCACCACCCGGTCTCCGAGCTGCGCGAGCGCGCGCGGCTCGAGGGCGGCGGCGACGCCGGGACGCCGTACCTCGTCGACGTGCCCCACTACGCCTCCGAGTGGCCGTGGCTCCGCTACGCTGCCGAGGACCTCGAGCGCGAGCTCGCGCGGTCGGGCGCGGCCGTCGAGACGCGCGTGAGCACGCTCGTCACCGACCCGTGGACCGCGCGGGTCGCGTCCCCGGGCCGCGACCCCGGACCTGCGGCCCCCTGACCGGTCCGCCCCCGCCGTCGACCACCCGACCCTCGCCGACACGCACGCCGGCCCCGCACCGGGGCCCACGAAAGGAACCCTCCGTGGCCACTGCACCGCCCGCCGACCAGCTCCGCCTGCTCGACGTCCAGGAGCTCGACACGCGTGCCCAGCAGCTCGCGCACCAGCGCAAGAACCTGCCCGAGCACGCGCGCATCGCCGAGCTCGACGCCCAGCTCGCCGACCTGCACGGCAAGCTCGTCGAGTCGCGGACCGCGGTGAGCGACCTCAAGCGCGAGCTCGCCAAGGCCGAGGCCGACGTCGAGCAGGTGCGCACGCGCGCGGCCCGCGACCAGTCGCGGCTCGACTCCGGCCAGGTGGGCGCCAAGGACGCGCAGGCGCTCGTGGCCGAGCTCGAGTCCCTCGCGCGCCGCCAGGGCGTGCTCGAGGAGGTCGAGCTCGACGTCATGGAGCGGCTCGAGGCGCACGAGGAGGCCCTCGCGAAGCTGGAGGCCGCGAGCGCCGAGCTCGAGTCGGCGAAGGCCGAGGTCGTGGCGGCGCGCGACGCGCGCTACGCCGAGCTCGACGCGGAGGCGACCCAGGTCGCGGGGCGTCGTGCCGACGCCGTCGCGGGCCTCGACGCGGGGCTCCTCGCGCTGTACGAGCGCGTGCGCGACCAGAACGGCGGGCGCGGCGTGGTCGCGCTGCGCGGGCAGCTCGTCGAGGGCCTCAACGTCACGCTGAGCCCGGCCGAGCTCGCGGCGATCACGTCCGCCGCCCCGGACCAGGTGGTGCGGCTCGAGGACTACGGCCACATCGTGGTGCGGCCGGAGGGCGCCGGCGCGTGAGCGGCGCGCGTCACCTCGTCGTCGAGGCGGACGGCGGGTCGCGGGGGAACCCGGGGCCCGCGGGCTTCGGGGCGCTCGTGCGCGACGCCGCGAGCGGCCGGGTGCTCGCGGAGCGGGCCGCGTTCCTCGGCACGACGACCAACAACGTCGCGGAGTACTCGGGCCTCGTCGCGGGCCTGCGCGCCGCGGCCGAGGTCGACCCGGACGCGCGCGTCACGGTCCGCATGGACTCGCGGCTCGTCGTCGAGCAGATGTCGGGGCGCTGGCAGATCAAGCACGACGACATGCGCCGCCTCGCGGCCGAGGCCGCGGCCGTGCTGCCCGCGGACCGGGTGACGTACGAGTGGGTGCCGCGCGCGCAGAACGCCGCCGCGGACGCGCTCGCGAACGAGGCGATGGACACCGCCGGGACCGTCGCGCGGGACTACCCGGACGGTTCCGCGGACGACGTGCCGGCCGGGCCCGCGGAGCAGGTCGCGTCCGACGCGCCGGACGAGGCCGCGGACGAGGGCGCGTTCGACACGCCGTCCCGCCCGTCGGGCGTGGCGGTCCGGTTCGACGACGCGCCCGCCCTCACGGTCGTGCTCGTGCGCCACGGGCAGACGCCGCTCACCGTCGCCGGGGCCTTCAGCGGCTCGTCGGTGCCCGGGCCCTCGCTCACGCCGCGCGGCCGGACGCAGGCGGCGCAGGCCGCCGACCTCGTGTTCCGGATCGGGCGCCAGGCGTGGCCGGACGTGCCGCGGCCGACGGCGATCATCAGCTCGCCGATGGTCCGGGCCCAGGAGACGGCGCGCGCGATCAGCCGCCGGCTCGGGGTCGCCGTCACGACCGACGAGCGGTTCGCCGAGGTGCACTTCGGCGAGTGGGAGGGTCTCACGGCCGCGGAGATCGACGCCGCGTGGCCCGGTCGCCGGCACGCCTGGTACACGACCGGCACGACCGCCGCGCCGGGCGGCGAGTCCGCCGCGGACGTGGGCGCGCGCGTCTGGCAGGGCCTGCAGGACCTCGTCGCCACGCTCCTGCCGTCGGCGGGGCCGGCGGGCCGCACGGTCGTCGTCGTCGGTCACGCCGTGCAGGTGCGCGCGGCGATCGGCACCGCGGTCGGAGCGCCGCCCGCCCAGTGGTCGCGCGTGCGCGTGCCGCCCGCGTCGGTGAGCATCCTGCGCCTGTGGGCGGACGGCACGAGCGAGCTCACCGCGCAGGGCGTCCCGACCGACCTCTGAGCCTGCGGCGGGCCTCCGTCCCCCCGCGAGGTCGGACCGCCGGTCGCGGGGTCGAGCTCCGCGCGCTCTCCCACGCGGCGGCGGGTCCTCCCTCGCGGCCGGAGTCCGGCTCGCCGGGAGGGGTTCACCTCGTGCGGGGCTTCGCCGCCTTGGCGGGCTCCGCGAGGGCGTGCTCGACGGCCGTCACGACCCATGCGTCGAGCTCGTCGGGGTCGGCGACGCGTCCGCCGTCGACGACGATCATCCCCGTCATCGCGCGACCGCCCATCTCCATGACGGCGCCGCCGCGTTCGAGCGCCGCGTCCGTGCCGTCCCTGCCGACCCGCACCATGAGGTCGTCCCCGGTGACGCCGAGGGCCATGTGCGTGTTGACGAGGAACGCGATCCCGCCGAACATCTTCCGCTCGTCGAACGGGGCGCGCGGCGCCAGGGCGGCGCGGATCCGCTCGGCGAGGTCCTCGCTGTAGACCATGGGTCCACTGTGGACCTCGACCCGCCGGACCGCAGCGTGGGGTAGCCCGCGGCCTCGGCCGCCCGGCAGTCGCTCAGGCGATGACGAGCTCGAGCGTGCGCGGGCCGGTGCGCGTCGTGGCGTCGTGCAGCCAGGCCTCGAGGAGCCGGTAGCTCAGCCCGGAGCCGACCTCGGTGCCGATCACCGTGCCGACGAGCTCGCGGGCGGCGTCGAGCAGGCCGTCGGCCGACGTCGGCGCCGCGGCGGCCCGGCGCAGCAGGTGCCCGGCGAGCACGCCGCGCGTGTGCTTGGCGTTGTGCGAGACGACGGTGCGCTTCCCGGCGTGCTCGCGCACGACGCGCACGGCCACCCAGTCGGCCGACCGCGGCCCCGTCGTCGCGGGCTTCCACGCGCCCACGTACGTGGCCGACCGGCAGTCGACGACGACGTCGCCCGCCGCGCGCTCGTCGAGCACCGGGGCGAGGTGCGGGCGCCAGGCCGTGGCGAGCCTCCCGACGCCGGGGAGGTCGACGGCCATGGACAGGCGGTACGCCGGCACACGGTCGGCGGGGGAGAGCGCGCCCCACAGGCCGGACATCACGCGCACGTCCTCCCGCGCGCGCCGCGCGGGCTCACCGGCCGCCGCGAGCGCGCCCGCGAGGTCCGCCGCGCCGTACAGCACGCCGGTGTAGACGTCGGCCGCGGGACCGGCCGGGGCCGAGCGCAGCGTCGTGTTGCGCCGCACCTCGTCGGCGAGCCCCGGCGTCGTGCCGAGCACCTCGTGCGCGTCGGGCCGGGCGCTCGCGGCGGCGAGCGCGTCGAGGACCGTCACGCGGTGCGCGGTGAGGACGGGGGAGGTGAGCGCGTCGAGGTCGACCGGTGCGGCGCCGTCGGGCGCGGGGGTCTTGCCCTCGGACGGGGGGAGCAGCACGAGCACGCGGCCACTCTACGAGCGGTCGCGGCGTCGCCGCCGTGGGTGACCGGGGCGGACGGCGTGGGGTGCGTCACGGTTACGCTCGCCCGATGGCCCAGGTGAAGATCTACGGACGGCGCAGCGTGTGGGGGCAGCGGCGGGCGGAGGTGTCCGACGCGCTGCACGACGCGCTCGTGCGCACGTGGCAGCTGCCGCCGGACAAGCGGTTCCACCGGTTCCTGCTCCTCGACGACGACGACCTCGTCGCGCCGCGCTCGGACGCGTACCTCGTCGTCGAGGTCGTGTGCTTCACGGGCCGCACGCGCCAGGCCAAGCGCGCGCTGGTCGCGGCCCTGTACGACGACGTCGCGCCCGCCCTCGGCCTGACCGCGGACGACGTGGAACTAGTGATCCTCGAGAGCCCGCGCGAGAGCTGGGGCATCCGCGGGGTCAGCGGCGACGAGCTCGCGCTGCCCTACCGCGTCGACGTCTGACACGCTCGTCCCCTGCCTCAAGGGGCGGGGGACGGTCCGAGCCCGGTGTGCGGCCGCTCAGCCGGCCTCCGCGACGACGGCCAGCACCGCGTCGCCGTACCGGGCGAGCTTGTTCTCGCCGACGCCGCTCACCAGCGCGAGCCGCTCGAACGAGCCGGGCCGGGCGGTCGCGATCCCGCGGAGCGTCGCATCACCGAACACGATGTACGCGGGCACGCCCTGGGTCTTCGCCTCGCCCGCCCGCCAGGCGCGCAGCGCCTCGAAGAGCGGGACGTCGGCCTCGGCCAGCTCGGCGGCGGCGGCCGCCTTCCGTCCCTTCGCCGCGCGCACCGGACGCGCCGGCTCGTGCCGCATCCGGACCTCGCGTCGCCGGGCCAGGACCTCCCCGCTCGCCGCGGTGAGCACGAGCGTCCCGTGCGCTCCCTCGACGGTGAGCAGCCCCTGGGCGAGGAGCTGGCGCACCACGGCCCGCCACTCGTTCTCGGACAGGTCGTCCCCGACCCCGAACACCGACAGCTCCTGGTGCCGGAACCGTCGGACCTTCTCCGTCTCCCGGCCGAGGAGGATGTCGACGACCTGCCCGACGCCGAAGCTCTGCCCGCGCTCGCGGTCCAGACGGAACACCGTCGAGAGCACCTTCTGCGCGGCGACCGTCCCGTCCCAGGCCTCGGGCGGGGCGAGGCACGTGTCGCACGACCCGCAGGCCCCCGGGTGCTCCTGGCCGAAATAGGCGAGGAGCTGGGCCCGGCGGCACTCGACGGTCTCGCAGAGGGCGAGCATCGCGTCCAGGTGCCGGCCCAGGTTCCGCCGGTGCGCGGCGTCGCCGTCGGACGTCTCGATGAGCTTGCGCTGCTGCACGACGTCGGCGAGGCCGTAGGCCAACCAGGCGGTGGACGGCAGCCCGTCGCGCCCGGCACGCCCCGTCTCCTGGTAGTACCCCTCGACGGACTTGGGCAGGTCGAGGTGCGCGACGAACCGGACGTCGGGCTTGTCGATGCCCATGCCGAAGGCGATCGTCGCGACCATGACCAGGCCGTCCTCGCGCAGGAACCGAGCCTGGTTCGCGGCGCGCACCGACGCGGGCAGCCCGGCGTGGTAGGGCAGCGCCTCGATCCCGTTCTCGACGAGCGTCGCGGCGGTCCTCTCCACCGACGCGCGCGAGAGGCAGTAGACGATCCCCGCCTCCCCGGCGTGCTCGGTGCGCAGCAGGTCGAGCAGCTGCTTCTCGGGCCGGTCCTTGGGCACGATCCGGTAGGTGATGTTGGGGCGGTCGAAGCTGGAGACGAAGTGCCGTGCGCCCTCCAGGTCGAGGCGCTGGGCGATCTCGGCGCGCGTCGCGGCCGTCGCCGTCGCGGTCAGCGCGATGCGCGGGACGGACGGCCAGCGCTGGTGCAGCACCGACAGCTCGAGGTAGTCCGGCCGGAAGTCGTGGCCCCACTGGGACACGCAGTGCGCTTCGTCGATCGCGAAGAGCGCGATCTGGGTCCTGTCGAGCAGGTCCAGGGTGGCGCGGCTCCGGAGCCCTTCCGGTGCCACGTACAGCAGGTCGAGCTCGCCCGCCACGAGCGCGCGCTCCACGGCGCGGCGGTCCTCGGAGGACAACGTGGAGTTGAGGAACGCCGCCCGGACGCCGAGCGCCGCGAGGGCGTCCACCTGGTCCTGCATGAGGGCGATGAGCGGTGACACCACGACGCCGGTCCCCGCCCGGACCAGGGCGGGGACCTGGTAGCACAGCGACTTGCCCCCGCCGGTCGGCATGAGCACCAGGGCGTCGCCGCCGTTGACGACGGTGTCGATGACGGCCGCCTGCTCGCCCCGGAACGCGTCGTACCCGAAGACTCGCCGGAGCACGTCGAGCGCGGGGTCGGTCGCAGTCGCTGTGGCCACCCGGGCACCCTACCGAGGGGTTCCGACACGACGGTCCCGGCGCGTCCGCACCACCGCCGGGGCGCGCCCGTCACGGGCGGCGAAGCTCCGCGGGCAGGTCGTCCCGGTGGCGGACGGCGAGGGACGTCACCGCGCGGGTCAGGCAGACGTACAGCCGCCGCAGGCCCGTGACCCGGTCGGGCTCGCCCCGGACGACGCCCTCCGGGTCGTCCAGCACGACGTGGTCGAACTCCAGCCCCTTCGCGAGCGACGCGGGCACGAGGTCCAGGCGCGCGTCGAACTCGACCGCGCCGTCGTCGTCCGACGCCTCGCCGACGACCGCGAAGGCGAGGCCCGCCGCGGCGAGCGCCGCGCGTGCGGCCTCCGCGCCGCCGTCGGGCACGATCAGCCCGACCGACCCCTCCCGGTCGAGCGCCGTGCGGACCAGGTCCACGAGCGGATCCGTGGTGAGGACCAGCTCGCCCCGGGCGCGACGGACGGCGACCGGCGGAGCGAGGTCCGGCGCGATCGAGGGCAGCAGGCGAGCCGCGTACTCGATGACGTCGCCGGGGACGCGGAAGCCCGCGGTGAGCTGCTCCACGTGACCGTCGGGCTTGCCGAGGTGCGTCAGCGCGTCGGTCCACGACGAGACCCCCCACGGCGTCGTCGCCTGGGCCAGGTCACCCAGCACCGTCAGGGAGCCGGTGCGCGCCCGGCGCCCGAGAGCGCGCAGCATCATCGGCGACAGGTCCTGCGCCTCGTCCACCACGACGTGCGCCACCGACGCGCCGCGTGTCAGCAGGTCCGCGGCCTCGTCGAGCAGGACGAGGTCGGCCAGCGTCCAGCGGGCCGTGCCCGGCGTCCGGGACGGCCGTGCCGGACGCAGCAGCTCCTGCTCGGCGGCGGTGAGGACGCCGTCGGCGCTCGCGGCGAGGAACGCGGGATCGACGAGGAGCCGGTGCAGCAGCGCCGTCGGCGTGACCTTCGGCCACACCGCGGCGGTGTAGTCCCGGACCGGGCGCGTGCGCGCGAGCGCGTCCCAGGCGCGCTCGTCGAGCGCCTCGCCCGACTCCTCGATCTGCACGAGGATCCGGTGCGCGAGCGTGTGCCGCAGGTGGTCGCGACCGGCGTCGAAGCGCGGCTCCCGGCCGACCACCTGCGCCACGCACTCGCGGGCCTCGTGCGCGGCGACGCGCCAGCGGCGCGCACCGCGGGGCAGCACGAGCGCCTCGGACGGCTCGACGAGGTGCGACCAGACCGCGCGGCGGAGCACCTCGGCCAGCCGCGCGTCGCCCTTGAGCCGGGCGACGTCCGCGGGCTCCGTCGCGCGCAGGCGGCCGTGCGCCCTGACGATCTGCTCGACGGTGGTCTGGGTCGCGTCGACCTCGCCGAGGGCGGGCAGCACGTCGCGGATGTACCGCAGGAAGCTCGCGTTGGGGCCCACGACGGTCATCCCGGCGCGGCTCACCCGCTCCCGGTGGGAGTACAGCAGGTACGCGGCGCGGTGCAGCCCGACGGCGGTCTTGCCGGTGCCGGGCGCACCCTGCACGACGACGGTCCGGTCGATCCCGCTGCGCACGATGACGTCCTGCTCGGGCTGGATGGTGGCGACGATGTCGCGCATCGGCCCGGTGCGGGGCCGCTCGATCTCGGCCTCGAGGATCGCGGAGGACTCCGCACCGGGACCCGGGGCGGTGAGCGCCTCGTCCTCGAAGCCGGTGAGGGCACCGCGCTGGAAGCCGTAGCGGCGACGGGCGGCGACCCCCATCGGCTCGGTGCGGGTGGCGCGGTAGAAGGGCGTGCTCACCGGGGCGCGCCAGTCGACGACGAGCGGGTCACCCTCGGGGTCGGAGACGTGGCGGCGCCCGATGTGGAAGACCTCGGCGGGCTCGTCGTCCGTGCCGTCGAGGTCGATGCGCCCGAAGAAGAGCGGGACCTCGGGGTCGTCGGCGAGCTGGGCGAGCCGGCGGGCGAGCGCCGCCTCGAGATACTCGGCGCTGACCCGGTCCCCGGCGAGGACGTTGAGCGACCCGGCCTGCTCGCGCATGCGGGCGAGCTGGGTGCGGGCGTTCTCCAGGAACTCCTGCTCCCGGGCGAGCTCGCCCGAGGCGTCCCCGGCAGGTGCCGCGGTCGGTGCGTCGGGGGCGGACGGTACGGCGGGGGCGGGCACGACAGACCTCCGGGAGCCGGCTTCGAGGGGGGTCGGCCATCCTACGGGCAGCACCCTCCCGGTGGACCGGTCGCTGGTCCGACGAGCCGCCCGGGAGCGGTAATCTTGCCGGTGCGGACGAGTCGGTCGGACGGTCGCGTCGAGAGGCCTCGTGCCCCTCGCCGAGGAACGTCCGGGCTCCGAAGGGCAAGGTGGTGGGTAACGCCCACCCGGGGTGACCCGCGGGACAGTGCCACAGAGAACAGACCGCCGCGCAGGACGGGCTCCGGCCCGGCCCGCGCGGTAAGGGTGAAACGGTGGTGTAAGAGACCACCAGCGGGCCGGGTGACCGGTCCGGCTCGGTAAACCCCACCTGGAGCAAGGTCAGACAGACTGTGCCTGAGGGCTGCCCGCCCGATTCTCCACGGAGAAGCACAGTCGGGTAGACCGCTCGAGGCGTGCGGCAACGCACGTCCTAGATGGATGACCGTCGCCCGCGCGGGGGTGACCGCGCGCGGGAACAGAACCCGGCGTACAGACCGGCTCGTCCGCCCGCCTCTCCCGGCACCACCGGGAGGACGGGACCGTCCGCCCTGCTCGTGCCGAGGAGAACCATGCCGCACCACGGCCCCCACACGCCTCCGCTCGCCTACGTCATCGCCGGGTCCGAGGCGACCGGCGGCGCCGGCATCCAGGCCGACCTCAAGACGTTCCAGGAGCTCGGCGCCTACGGCGTCGGGACGCTGACGTGCATCGTCTCGTTCGACCCGAGGAACGACTGGGGCCACCGGTTCGTCCCCGTGGACCCGCAGGTCATCGCCGACCAGTTCGAGGCGGCGACCGTGACGCACGAGCCCTCGGTCGTGAAGATCGGCATGCTCGGCACGCCCGCGACGATCGACGTCGTCGCGGCGTCGCTGCGCTCGCGCACGTGGGAGCACGTCGTGCTCGACCCGGTGCTCATCTGCAAGGGCCAGGAGCCGGGCGCCGCGCTCGACACCGACACGGCGCTGCGCGCGCAGGTGCTCCCGCTCGCGACCGTCGTGACGCCCAACCTCTTCGAGACGCGCACGCTCGCGGGCGTCGAGTCGATCGAGACGGTCGACGAGCTCGTCGAGGCGGCCCGCGCGGTCCAGGCGCTCGGGCCGCGCGCCGTCGTCGCGAAGGGCGGCGTCGAGCTGCCCGGGCCCGACGCGGTCGACGTCCTCGTCGACGGCGACGACGTGCACGTGCTGCGCACCCCCAAGATCGGCGAGGAGCGGGTGAGCGGCGCCGGCTGCACGTTCGCGGCCGCGATCACCGCCGAGCTCGCCAAGGGCGCGTCGGTGCTCGACGCGACGCGCGTCGCCAAGGACGTCGTCACCGCCGCGATCGAGGACCGCGTGGCCTCGAACGCGCCGTTCGACGCCGTGCGCGTCGGCGCGCGCCGCTGACGCCCGGCGGGCACGCGCGACGCGACTCCTCGCCGACCGGCGCTCGACCGACGATCACCCCTCGGACGCCTCCGCGTCCCCTGACGGTCAAGGAATACTCTCGTCACCGTGAACGACCTCTCTCCCTCGGAACTGTCCCCGTCGCCGGGTGCTGCCGACGTCTCCGGGCACGGCGCCGGGCGCGGGCTCGCGCGCCACGACGTGCCCGCCCCGCTGCGCGACGACGTCCGCCTCCTCGGCGGTCTGCTCGGCACCGTGCTGCGCGAGACGGGCGGCCAGGACCTGCTCGACGACGTCGAGCGCCTGCGCGAGCTCGCGATCCGCGCGTACGACGACCCCACGGGCGAGGTGCTGGCCGAGGCCGAGGCCCTCGTCGAGGGCCTGTCGATGCAGCGTGCCGAGCAGGTCGCGCGCGCCTTCACGTGCTACTTCCACCTCGCGAACCTCGCGGAGGAGTACCACCGCGTGCGCGTGCTGCGCGAGCGCGAGGCCGAGTTCGCGACGCGCGCCACGACGCCCGACGACTCGCTGCCCGAGGCGTTCGAGCAGCTCGTCGCCGAGGTGGGCCGCGAGGAGGCGCTGCGCCGCCTGCGCCGGCTCGAGTTCCGCCCCGTGCTCACCGCGCACCCGACGGAGGCGCGCCGGCGCGCGGTCTCCGGCGCCGTCCGCCGCATCGCGACGCTGCTCGACGAGCGCGACGCGCAGCGGCTCGGCGGCACGTCGCTCGCGGAGAACGAGCGCCGCCTGCTCGCGGAGATCGACACGATGTGGCGCACGGCGCCGATCCGCGAGCACAAGCCGTCCGTGCTCGACGAGGTGAAGACGGCCCTCGGGGTCTTCGACGCCACGATGTTCGACACGTTCCCCACGGTCTACCGCCGCCTCGACGACTGGCTGCTCGGCGACGAGGCCGGCCGCGAGGAGCCCCTGGTCCGCCCGTTCGTGAGCCTCGGGACGTGGATCGGCGGCGACCGCGACGGCAACCCCAACGTGACGTCCGAGGTCACGCGCCAGGCCGCCGCGATCGCGGCCGACCACGCGCTCGCGGCGCTCGAGCAGCGCGCCCGCCTCGTCGGCCGCAAGCTCACGCTCGACCAGGACGGCACGCCGCCGTCGGACGGGCTGCGCACGCTGTGGGAGCGCCAGCGCCGGCTCTCGGAGGCCGTGACGTCGGCGGCCGCGGAGGCGTCGCCCCGCGAGCCGCACCGCGCCGTCATGCTCGTCGTGGCGGACCGCATCGCCGCGACGCGCGCCCGCAACGCGGACCTCGCGTACGCGACGGCCGAGCAGCTCGAGTCCGACCTGCGCGTCGTGCAGGAGTCGCTCGTCGCGGCGGGCGCCCCGCGCGCCGCGTACGGGGACCTGCAGCAGCTGGTGTGGCAGGTCGAGACGTTCGGGTTCCACCTCGCCGAGCTCGAGGTGCGTCAGCACTCCCAGGTCCACGAGGCGGCGCTCGCGGAGATCGCGGAGAAGGGCCTGCACGGCGACCTGTCCGACCGCACGCGCGAGGTGCTCGACACGTTCCGCGCTCTCGGGGCGGTCCAGGAGCGCTACGGCATCCGCGCCGCGCGCCGCTACATCGTGTCCTTCACGCAGAAGCCCGAGCACCTCGCGGCGGTGTACGAGCTCGCGGAGCTCGCGTTCGCCGGCTCCGACGAGGCGCCCGTGGTCGACGCGATCCCGTTGTTCGAGACCTTCGCCGACCTGCGTGCGAGCGTGGACATCCTCGAGTCGATGCTCACGCTGCCGCAGGTGCAGCGCCGGCTCGCGGAGAACGGCCGCCGGGTCGAGGTCATGCTCGGCTACTCCGACTCCTCCAAGGACGTCGGTCCCGTGTCCGCGACGCTCGCCCTGCACGACGCGCAGAGCCGGATCGCGCAGTGGGCCGAGCGCCACGACATCACGCTGACGCTGTTCCACGGGCGCGGCGGCGCGCTCGGCCGCGGTGGCGGCCCGGCGAACCGCGCCGTGCTCGCGCAGCCCCCGGGCTCGGTGGACGGCCGGTTCAAGCTCACGGAGCAGGGCGAGGTCATCCTCGCGCGCTACGGCGACCCGACGATCGCGTCGCGCCACATCGAGCAGGTCGCGGCGGCGACGCTGCTCGCGTCGGCGCCCTCGACGGAGCGTCGCAACGCGGGCGCGACCGACCGCTACCGCGAGCTGGCGGCCGCGCTCGACGAGTCCTCGCGCCGCCGGTTCCACGAGCTCGTGCGCGCGGACGGCTTCCCGCAGTGGTTCGCGCAGGTGACGCCGCTGGAGGAGGTCGGCCTCCTGCCGATCGGCTCGCGCCCGGCGCGCCGCGGCCTGTCGGTCTCCTCGCTCGACGACCTGCGCGCGATCCCGTGGGTGTTCTCGTGGTCGCAGGCCCGGATCAACCTCGCGGGCTGGTACGGCCTCGGCACGGCGCTGAAGGAGTTCGGCGACCTCGCGCTGCTGCGCGAGGCGCACCGCGAGTGGCCGCTGTTCGCGACGCTCCTCGACAACGTCGAGATGTCGCTCGCGAAGTCGGACGAGCGCATCGCGGAGCGCTACCTCGCGCTCGGCGGGCGCGACGACCTCGCGCAGGCGGTCCTCGACGAGCTGCGCCTGACGCGCGAGCAGGTGCTCGCCGTGACGGGCAACGCCTGGCCGCTCGCCGGCCGCCGGGTCCTGGGGCGCGCGGTCCAGCTGCGCAGCCCCTACGTCGACGCGCTGTCGCTGCTCCAGGTCCGCGCCCTGCGTGGGCTGCGCGCGGGGGCCGAGGGTCCCGTGAAGGACGAGCTCCAGCACCTCCTGCTGCTCACCGTGAACGGCGTCGCGGCCGGTCTGCAGAACACGGGCTGAGCGCGCCAGGACGCCCGAGACGACGGCCGCCGCGCCGACCCGGACCCCGGGTGCGCGGCGGCCGTCGTCGTCTGGACACCCGTCCAACTGTTGAATGAAACCTCAACGATCGCCCCGGGGAACGGTGTCTCCGCGGCCGAGGGTAAAGTCTTCGCCAGAGGCCTACCAGCCAGCGGCATCAGTGGGGTACGCTGGCGACGACCGATCACGCCGGCACCCGTTCTCGCCCGACGACGTACGAGGGCAGGAGCCGACCGGTCGGTGCGTCATGCAGGAGGCGCGGGACTCGTCGGGGTGGGCGAGGGCAGGGCGGGACGAAGGGCGGGGCAGTGTTGGTGCAAGAGCTGGAGCGGAACGACACCGAGTCGGGGACGGGCGGCATCCGGCTGCTCGAGGAGCCCGAGGCGAGCGTCGTGGACATGTGGGGCGAGATCGACGTCGCCCTCCGCAGCGAGGCGAGCGCAGCGCTCGCGAACGCTCTCGAACGGGACGTGCCCGTGGTCATCGACACGTCGAAGGTGACGTTCATGGACTCCACGGGCATCGCGTTCCTCGTGCAGTTCTACACGATCGGCTCCGAGGAGGGCCTGTCGGTGACGCTGCGCAACCCGCCCACCGTCGTGACCGACGTCCTCGAGATGCTCGGCGTCATCGACATCTTCGGCACCGACCGCCACGAGGTCACCACGAGCTGACGGGCGCCGCCCCTCAGTGCGCGTCGGCCCCGAGCGACGCCGCGCCCACGATCCCGGCCGCGTTGCGCAGCTGCGCGGGCACGATCGGCGCGCGCAGCTGCAGCAGCGGCAGGAAGTGCTCGTGCTTCTTGCTCACGCCGCCGCCGACCACGATGAGGTCGGGCGAGAGCAGGTCCTCGACCACGCCGAAGTAGCGCTGCAGCCGCTCGGCCCACTGCGCCCAGTCCAGGTCCTCGCGGTCGCGCGCGGCGTCGGACGCGCGCGTCTCGGCGTCGTACCCGTCGATCTCGAGGTGTCCGAGCTCGGTGTTGGGCAGCAGGTGACCCTCGACGACGATCGCGCTGCCGATCCCCGTGCCGAGCGTGGCCACGAGGACGACGCCGTCCGCGTCGCGCGCGGCGCCGTACCGCACCTCGCCGACCCCGGCGGCGTCGGCGTCGTTGACGGCGACGACGCGGCGCCCGGTCTCGCGCGCGACGAGCGCGGGCAGGTCCACGCCGGTCCACGACTTGTCGAGGTTCGCGATGAACCGGACGACGCCGTGCTGGAGCGGGGCCGGGAACGCGACGCCGATGGGGACGTCCTGCGGGAGGTCGTAGGCGCCCACGAGCTCGGCGATCACCTCCGCGACGGCCTGCGGGGTCGAGGGCTGGGGCGTCGGGATGCGGCGCCGCTCCTGCGCGAACTCGCCGGTGGCGAGGTCTACGGGGGCGCCCTTGATGCCGCTGCCGCCGACGTCGATGCCGAAGGCGACGCGGGGGCGGTCGGCGGAGCGGTCGGACGAGTCGTGGTGAGCGTTCATGGCAGTGTGAGGATCTCCGCTCCGTCGTCGGTCACGAGCAGCGTGTGCTCGAACTGCGCGGTCCGCGACGCGTCCGCGGTGACTACCGTCCACCCGTCGTCCCACATCCGCCACTCGGACGTGCCCAGCGTGAGCATGGGCTCGATCGTGAAGACCATGCCCGGCTCGATGACCGTCGCGTGGTCGGGAGCCGCGTCGTAGTGCGGCACGACGAGCCCCGAGTGGAACGCGCGCCCCACGCCGTGGCCCGTGTACTCGCGCACCACGCCGTAGCCGAAGCGGGCCGCGTACCGCTCGATCACGCGCCCGACGACGTTGATCTGGCGTCCGGGCGCGACGGCCTTGACGCCCCGGGCGAGAGCCTCGCGCGTGCGTTCCACGAGCAGCGCCGACTCCTCGTCGACCTCGCCCACCGTGAACGTCGCGTTCGTGTCGCCGTGCACGCCACCGACGTACGCGGTGACGTCGACGTTGACGATGTCGCCCGCGACGAGCTCCGTGGAGTCCGGGATGCCGTGGCACACGACCTCGTTGAGCGACGTGCACAGCGACTTGGGGAACCCGCGATAGCCGAGCGTGGACGGGTACGCGCCGTGGTCGACCAGGAACTCGTGCCCGACGCGGTCGAGCTCGTCGGTCGTGACGCCGGGGGCGACGTGCCGACCGACCTCGACGAGCGCCTGCGCGGCGAGCCGCGACGCGACGCGGATCCGCTCCACGGTCTCGGGGTCGTTGACCTCGCTCCCGGTGAACGGGCGCGGGCCGGGCCGTCCCACGTACTCCGGGCGCTCGATCGACGCCGGGACCTCGCGCCGCGGGCCGACGACGCCCGGCACGAGCGGTCCGCGGCGTCGTGCGCGCGGGGGAGCGGCGGCGTCGGGCGGGACGGGGGACGGGCTCGGGTTCATGCCGGCCAGTCTACGAAGGCGGGGCGTCGCGGACGGCCGCGCGGGCGAGGATGGGGGAGGATCGGGGCATGAGCACCGGATCACGTTTCACCGACGGCGGCGAGCCCGCTGTCGAGGGCGAGTACTACTACGACACCCGCACCGGCGAGGTGCACCGGGGCCCGAGCGGCTCGTGGTCGCACCGCATGGGGCCGTACCCGACGCGCGAGGCCGCCGAGCGGGCCTTGCAGACCGCGCGCGAGCGGTCGGAGGCCTGGGACGAGGAAGAGCGCCGCGAGCGCGGCGAGTGACGCACGCCCCGCCTCCCGGCCGCGCGCGCGTTTGGTCGGGACGCCTCGGCCTGCTCCTCGCAGGGCTCGCCGTGGGCGCGCTGACGTTCCTGCTCGCGCTGCAGGTCCGGGCGGGCTCCGGGGGCGGCACGACGACGGTCGCGCCCTCGGGGGACGCCGTCGCCTCGGCGCCCGCGCCCGACCCCACGACGGCCGCCCCGGAGCCGGAGGTCACCGAGACGGCGCCGCCGCCCCCGCTCGCAGGGCTCACCGTCGCCGTCGACCCCGGGCACAACGGCGGCAACGGCGCGAACCCGCTCACGGTCAACGCGCCCGTTCCCGACGGCCGCGGCGGCACCAAGGCGTGCAACACCGTGGGCGCGTCCACCGACGCCGGCTACCCCGAGCACGCGTTCACGTGGGACGTGGCCGGGCGGCTCGCGGCGCGGCTCGCCGAGCTCGGCGCGGTCGTCGTGCTCACGCGGCCCGACGACGCGGGCGTGGGCCCGTGCGTCGACGCGCGCGGGCGTCTCCCCCAGGAGGAGGGCGCGGACCTGCTCGTGTCGCTCCACGCGAACGGCACGTCGGACCGCCGCGCGCACGGGTTCTTCGCCATCGTGGCGGACCCGCCCGTGCACGGGGCGCAGGGGGAGCCGAGCGTCGCGCTCGCGCACGACCTCGTGGCGGCGCTCGGCGCGGCCGGGTTCGCGCCGTCGTCGACGGTCGCCGCCGACGACGGGCCGCTCCAGCGGCGCGCCGACCTCGCGACGCTCAACCACGCGGAGCGACCCGCGGTCATGCTCGAGCTCGGCGAGATGCGCAACCCCGACGAGGCGGCCGTCATGGAGTCCGAGGAGGGTCGCCAGCGCTACGCCGACGCCGTCGCGGCGGGGATCACCGCGTGGGCGGGTGCGGACGGCTGACGCCGCCCGGACCCGGTCAGCGCGTGAAGCTGTGCGCCTCGTCGGGGAACGTCCCGGCGCGCACGTCCGCGGCGTAGTCGGCGGCGGCCTGCCCGAGCGCCGCGCCGATCTCCGCGTACCGCTTGGCGAACCGCGGCGACCAGTCGGTCATGCCCGCCATGTCCGTCCACACGAGCACCTGGCCGTCGCACGCGGCGCCCGCGCCGATCCCGATCGTCGGGACGAGCAGGATCTCGGTGATGCGCGCCGCGACCTCGACCGGGACCATCTCCAGCACGACCGCGACGGCGCCGGCCTCGGCGACGGCCAGCGCGTCCTCGCTCAGGCGCTCGGCCGCGTCGTCACCGCGGCCCTGCACGCGCGGGCCGCCGAGCAGGTTCTCCGACTGGGGCGTGAAGCCGAGGTGCCCGACGACGGGGATGCCCGCGTCGGTGAGCGCGCGGATCTGCGGCGCGACACGGCGACCGCCCTCGAGCTTGACGCCGCTCACGCCCGCCTCCTTGAGGAAACGCACGCCCGTGGCGAGCGCCTGCTCCGGGCCGGCCTCGTACGACCCGAACGGCAGGTCGACGACGGTGAACGCACGCCGGGCCGCGCGCGCGACGGCGCGCGCCGCCGGGATGAGGTCGTCGACCGTGACCGGCAGCGTCGTCGCGTGACCGTGCATCGTGTTGCCGATCGAGTCCCCGACGAGCAGCAGGTCGATCCCCGCGTCGTCGAAGATCCGTGCCGTCACCGCGTCGTACGCGGTGAGCATCGTGATCCTCTCGCCGCGCGCCTTCGCCTCGGCGAGGTGGTGCACGCGGAAGCGGCGCTGTCCCGTGCCGCCGGTCGGGGCGGGCTCGGGGGCGGTGTGAGCAGACATGACGGCCTTTCCTGGGTACGGGGACGGGTCGGGCGACGCGCGGGGTGGCGGCGTCAGTCGACGGGCTCGCGCCAGCGGTTGGTGATGGGCAGGCGGCGGTCGCGGCCGAACGCGAGGGCGGTGACCTTGGGGCCCGGCGGGTACTGGCGGCGCTTCCACTCGGCGCGGTCGACGAGCGTGACGACCTTGTCGACGACCTCCGGGTCGAACCCGCGCGCGAGGAGCTCCGCGCGGCCCTCGGCGTGCTCGATGTACGCGTCGAGCACCTCGTCGAGCAGGTCGTACGGCGGCAGCGAGTCCTGGTCGGTCTGGCCGGGCCGCAGCTCCGCCGACGGGGGCTTGGTGATGGACGACTCGGGGATCGGCGGGATCTCGCCGCGGTCGACCGCGAGGTTGTTGCGCCACCGCGCGAGCTGCCACACGCGCGACTTGTCGACGTCCTTGAGCGGGGCGAACCCGCCGATGCTGCCCGCGTCGTAGATCGTCGCGTAGCCCGTGGCGAGCTCGGACTTGTTGCCGGGCGCGATGACGAGGTGTCCCTCGCGGTTCGAGATCGCCATGACGACGACGCCGCGCACGCGCGCCTGGAGGTTCTCCTCCGCGACGCCCTCGAGCTCGAGCTCGCCCTGGAACGCCTCGACCATGGGCGCGATGGGCTGGACGCGGTAGTCCCCGCCGAGCCGCTTCATGAGGTCCGCGGCGTCGTCCTTGCTGTGCTCCGAGGAGTAGCGCGACGGCATGGAGACACCGACGACGTTCTCGCCCCCGATCGCGTCGGCGGCGATCGCTGCGGTGAGCGCGGAGTCGATGCCGCCCGAGACGCCGAGGACGACGGACCGGAAGCCGTTCTTGCGCACGTACCCGGCGAGGCCCGTGACGCACGCGCGGTAGACCTCCTCGTCGGGGTGCAGCTCGGGCGCGCGCGGGCCGCGCGGCGCACCGTCGGCCGGCAGGTCCCACACGAGCAGGTCCTCGACGAACTGCGGGGAGGTCGCGACGACGGCGCCCGTCGCGTCGGTGACGAACGAGCCGCCGTCGAACACGAGGTCGTCCTGGCCGCCGACGAGGTTGACGTACGCGACGGGGGCGCTCACCTCGCGCGCGCGCCGCGCGGCGAGGTCGGTGCGGACGTGGCCCTTGCCCTCCTCGTACGGGGAGCCGTTGAGCACGAGCAGCAGGTCGAGCCCGTTCCCCGCCTCGTCGAGCGTGGCCATCTCGGCGACCGGGCCGCCCTCCTGCCAGATGTCCTCGCAGATCGCGACGCCCACGCGGCGGCCCTCGACCTCGACGACCGTGGTGGTCTCGCCGGGCGCGAAGATGCGGAACTCGTCGAACACGCCGTAGTTCGGCAGGTGGTGCTTGTCGTACGCGGCCTGCACCACGCCGTCGCGCAGCACGACCGCGCGGTTCGTCGGGAGGTCCGCGGGCGAGCCCGACGCCTCGCGCTCGGCGGCGCCCGCGCCGCGCGGGGCGCCCGACGTCCCGACCGTGCCCAGCACGACCGTGATCCCGCCCAGCCCCTCGGCGCCGAGGCGCGCCGCGATGTCCGCGGCGGCGTCCCACGCCGCGCGACGGAACGACGCGCGCAGGGCGAGGTCCTCGATCGGGTACCCGGTGAGGGTCATCTCGGGGAACGCGACGAGCTGCGCGCCCGCCGTCGCCGCCTCGCGGGTGCGCTCGAGGACGAGCGCGGCGTTGCCGTCGAGGTCCCCCACGCACGTGTCGACCTGTGCCAGCGCGACGCGCAGATCAGCCATGCGTCCACCCTAGACGAGCGGCGCGCGCGGCTCGTGCGCGGGGGCGTCGCGGCGCGCGACGTCCGCCACACGACCGTGTCACCCGTTCGTCACACGGATCAGGCAGGATGTACCGCATGGACAGGCAGCAGGAGTTCGTGCTCCGCACGGTCGAGGAGCGCGACATCCGCTTCATCCGGCTCTGGTTCACCGACGTGCTCGGCATGCTCAAGTCGGTCGCGGTCGCGCCGGCGGAGCTCGAGTCGGCGTTCGCCGAGGGCATCGGGTTCGACGGCAGCTCGATCGAGGGCCTCACGCGCGTGTACGAGGCCGACATGATCGCGCGGCCCGACCCGACGACGTTCCAGGTGCTCCCGTGGCGCGGCGAGCGCCACGGCACCGCGCGGATGTTCTGCGACATCCTCACGCCGGACGGCGAGCCGTCGCTCGCGGACAGCCGCAACGTGCTCAAGCGCGCGCTCGCGAAGGCGAGCGACAAGGGGTTCACGTTCTACACGCACCCCGAGGTCGAGTTCTACCTGTTCAACCAGCCGGCCGACGCCGAGTCGCCGCTCGTCCCGGTCGACCAGGGCGGGTACTTCGACCACCTCGCGCGCGGCAGCACGCACGACTTCCGTCGTGCCGCGATCACGATGCTCGAGTCGATGGGCATCTCGGTGGAGTTCTCCCACCACGAGGCCGGTCCGGGCCAGAACGAGATCGACCTGCGCTACGCCGACGCGCTCACCACGGCCGACAACCTCATGACGTTCCGCACGGTCGTCAAGGAGGTGGCGCTCGAGCAGGGCGTGTTCGCGTCGTTCATGCCGAAGCCGATGGCGGACCACCCCGGCTCGGGCATGCACACGCATCTGTCGCTGTTCGAGGGCGACCGCAACGCGTTCCACGAGCCCGGCGCCCAGTTCGAGCTGTCGAAGACGGCGCGCCAGTTCATCGCGGGCCTGCTGGTGCACGCGGCGGAGATCACCGCGATCACGAACCAGTACGTCAACTCGTACAAGCGCCTGTGGGGCGGCGCGGAGGCGCCGAGCTACGTGTGCTGGGGCCACAACAACCGCTCCGCGCTCGTGCGCGTGCCCATGTACAAGCCGGGCAAGGGCAACTCGAGCCGCGTCGAGTACCGCGCGCTCGACTCGGCCGCCAACCCGTACCTCGCGTTCGCGGTCATGCTGGCCGCGGGGCTCAAGGGCATCGAGGAGGGCTACGAGCTCCCCGAGGAGACCGAGGACGACGTGTGGGAGCTCACCGACGCCGAGCGCCGTGCGCTCGGCATCAAGCCGCTCCCGCAGTCGCTCGACGAGGCGATCTCCGTCATGGAGAAGTCCGAGCTCGTCGCCGAGACCCTCGGCGAGCACGTCTTCGACTTCGTGCTGCGCAACAAGCGGCAGGAGTGGGACGGCTACCGCGCCCAGGTGACGCCGTTCGAGCTGAAGCGGTTCCTCCAGGTCCTGTGAGCGGGTCCACGACGACGTCAGGTCGGTCCGGCGGGTCCCGCCGGCCGACGCTCACGGGTCGCCTCGCGCGCGTCGGCTTCGCCGACATCTCGCGGTCCGCGAGCCTGCTCGCCGACGCCGACCTCGCGCTGCTGCTCGACGGCGGCGCGCGGCCGGACGCGCAGGCCGCGGACGGCGGGGGTGCCACGGACGCGGGGCAGGCCGTCGACGACGAGCTGCTCACGGCGTTCGGGTCCGCCGCGGACCCCGACCTCGCGCTCCTGCAGGTGGTGCGTCTCGCGGGCGCGCTGCGCCCCGAGGTCGAGGCGCGCGGCCCGCTCGCCGACCTCGCGCGCACGTGCCTGCGTCCCGGACAAGCCCGCGAGCGCCTGCTCGCCGTGCTCGGCGCCTCCGTGGCGCTCGGCGACGACCTGGTCCGGCGCCCGGAGCTGCTGCGGGTCGTCGCCGACCCCGCCCCCGGGACCGGGGTGGACGCGCGCGACGTGCGCGCCGAGCTGCTGCGCGCCGTGGGCGCGGACCCCGACGCGGCCGTGCCCGTCGCGGACGCGCCCGGCCCCGAGCGCGTCGACGCGCTCCGCCGCGCCTACCGCGAGCGGATCCTGCGGATCGCGGCGACCGACCTCACCGTGCCCGACCCCCTCACGCGGATGCCGGCCGTCGGGGCGGCGCTCGCCGACCTCGCGGCCGCCGCGCTCGAGGGCGCGCTCGCGGTGGCGCGCGCGGAGCTCGACGACCACGGCGCGGGCGTGCGCCTCGCCGTCATCGGCATGGGCAAGTGCGGGGCGCGGGAGCTCAACTACGTCTCGGACGTCGACGTGATCTACGTCGTCGAGCCGGCGGACGGCCAGGACGAGGAGCACGCGACGACGGTCGGCGCGCGGCTCGCGACGAGCCTCGCGCGCGTGTGCTCGGGCACGTCCGGGGAGCCCGCGCTGTGGCAGGTCGACGCGGCGCTGCGGCCCGAGGGCAAGCAGGGCCCGCTCGTGCGCACGCTCGCGAGCCACGTCGCGTACTACGAGCGCTGGGCCAAGACGTGGGAGTTCCAGGCGCTGCTCAAGGCGCGCACGGTCGCGGGGGACCGGGACCTGGGGCGTGCGTACGAGGACGCGATCGCGCCGTTCGTGTGGTCCGCGGCGGGCCGGGAGAACTTCGTCGAGGACTCGCAGGCGATGCGCCGCCGCGTCGAGGACCACGTGCCCGCGGCGGAGGCGGACCGCCAGCTCAAGCTGGGCAAGGGCGGCCTGCGCGACGTCGAGTTCACGGTCCAGCTCCTCCAGCTCGTGCACGGTCGCGCCGACGAGTCGATCCGCAGCCGCAGCACGCTCACCGCGCTCGGCGAGCTCGCCGCCGGCGGGTACGTGGGACGCGAGCACGCGGCCCGGCTCGGGGTCTGCTACCGGTTCCTGCGCTCGCTCGAGCACCGCATCCAGCTCTTCCGGCTCCGCCGCACCCACCTCGTCCCGACCGCCGAGGACGAGCTGCGGCGCCTCGCGCGCTCGCTCGGGATGCGCGCCGAGGGCGCGTCCGGGCTGGGCGAGCGCTGGCGCGCGACGCGCCGGGAGGTGCGCGGCCTGCACGAGGAGATCTTCTACCGCCCGCTCCTGCCCGCGGTCGCGCAGCTCTCCCCGGACGAGGTGAGCCTCGCGCCCGAGGCCGCGAAGGCGCGCTTCGCCGCGATCGGCTACCGCGACCCGGCGGGCGCCATGCGGCACGTCACGGCGCTCACCGAGGGCGTCAGCCGGCGCGCGGCGATCCAGCGCCAGCTCCTGCCCGTCATGCTCGGCTGGTTCGCGGAGGGCGCCGACCCCGACGCGGGCCTGCTCGCGTTCCGGACGCTGTCGGAGACGCTCGGGACGACGCACTGGTACCTCAAGCTCCTGCGCGACTCCGGGTCCGCCGCCCAGCGCCTCGCGCACCTGCTGTCGAACTCGCGGTACATGGCCGACGCGCTCGCGCGCTCGCCGGAGTCCGTGCGCTGGCTCGCGTCCGACGCCGACCTCGCCCCGCGCGGCATCGCGCGCCTCGCCGCCGAGACCGACGCGATCCTCACGCGCGCGGACCAGGTCGACCCCGCGACCGTGAGCCTGCGCGCCGTCCGACGGCGCGAGCTCGCGCGCACCGGGGCGGCCGAGCTGCTCGGCGTCGTCGACGCGGTGCAGGCCGCGCGCAGCATCTCCGACGCCGCCGACGTCGTGCTCGCGGGCGCGCTGCGGATCGCGGAGTTCGTCGCGCGCGACGAGCTCGGCCACGACCCGCAGGACGTCGGCTCCGCGCCCGCGCGCATGCTCGTCGTCGCGATGGGCCGGCTCGGGGGACGCGAGATGGGCTACGGCTCGGACGCCGACGTGATGTTCGTGCACGACCCGGTGCCCGGCGCCGCGGAGCGCGACGCGCAGGCCTACGCGCTCGCGGTCGCGACCCGGCTGCGCCAGCTCCTGTCCGCCGTCGGGCCCGAGCCCGCGCTGCCCGTCGACGCCGACCTGCGCCCCGAGGGGCGCAACGGCCCGCTCGTGCGCTCGCTCGCCTCGTACGCCGAGTACTACGAGCGGTGGTCGAGCGTGTGGGAGGCCCAGGCGCTCCTGCGCGCCCGCCCCGTCGCCGGCGACCTCGCCGGGCTCGGCGAGCGGTTCGCCGCCGCCGTGGACCGGCGCCGGTACCCCGCGGGCGGGCTCGACCTCGCGCAGCTCCGCGAGGTCCGCCGCATCAAGGCGCGCGTCGAGTCCGAGCGGCTGCCGCGCGGCGTCGAGGCGTCGCGGCACCTCAAGCTGGGGCGCGGAGGAGTGTCCGACGTCGAGTGGACCGTCCAGCTGCTCCAGCTCCAGCACGCCCACGCGGTCGAGGCGCTGCGCACCACGTCGACGGTCGAGGCGCTCGACGCCGCCGTGGCCGCCGACCTGGTCGCCGAGGACGACGCCGCGGTCCTCGGCGAGGCGTGGCTCCTCGCCTCGCGGCTGCGCAGCGCGCTCGTGCTGTGGTCGGGGCGCACGACCGGCACGACGGTCGACGTGCTGCCGCACGACCGGTTCGCGCTCACCGGCCTCGCGCGCGTGCTCGACCTCCCGGACGTCGACACGGGCGCCGAGCTCGAGGACCACTACCTGCGCACGGCCCGGCGGGCGCGCGCCGTCATGGAGCGCCTCTTCTACGGCGAGGACTGACCGGTGGCCCGCCGCCGCGAGCCACCCGGCCCCGGGCTCCACGCGCGGCACGAGCCGCGTGCGCTCCGCACCCCCGCCGCGCCGTCCCCGGACCGTGCCGCGCGCGGCGGGTCGTTCTTCGCGTGGCGGCTGCGCGGGGCGGCGTGGGTCGCGGCGGCGCTCACGGTGTTCGCCGTCGTGCTGGCGGTCGTCTGGCGCCGACCCGAGCCCCTCGGGGGCACGGCGGCGTGGGCGCTGGCCGCGCTCGCGTGCGCCGCGTGCGCGCGCCTCGTGGACGCGGGTCCCGTGCGCGGGACCCGCGCGCTCGCGCTCCTCGGCCTCGTGGTCGCGGCGCTCGTCCTGCTGCTCGTGGGGGCGGCGTTCGTCGCGCGGGGCGAGCGTGCCTGACCGCGCAGGGGGCCACGGCCGTTGGGGGCGCGCCGGCCGCGCGCGGGATGTGGCATCGTGACGTCGCGGGGTGGCGACGGCCGAGACGTCCGGGAGTGCGCATGATCGATCCGACGGTCGCGACGTTCGTCGTCCTGGCGCTGGCAGTCGTCGGCTTCATGACCAACCGTCTGCCGCTCGTCGTCGTCGCGCTGTTCGTGCCCGTGGCGCTGTGGGCCACGGGCGTGCTCCCGCTCGACGAGGCGCTCGCAGGGTTCAGCGACCCGATCGTGCTGTTCATCGCGACGCTGTTCGTGCTCAGCGAGGCCCTCGACTCCACAGGGGTGACGGCGTGGATCGGGCAGTGGCTCGAACGGCGCGCGTCGCTCGGACGGGCCGGGCTCCTCGCGCTCATGGTCGGGGTCACCGCTCTGCTCGCGGCCGTGATCAGCATCAACGGGGCCGTGGCGGCGCTCCTGCCCGTCGCCGTCGTCGCGGCGGCGCGCGCCGGCATCGTGCCGTCGCGCATGCTCGTCCCGCTCGCGTTCGCCGCCGGGGCCGGGTCGCTGCTCACCCTCACGGGCACGCCCGTGAACATCATCGTCTCGGAGGCGGCCGCCGAGGCGGGCGGTCGCGAGTTCGGGTACTTCGAGTTCGCGCTCGTCGGGCTGCCGCTCGTCCTCGTCACCGCGGTGCTCGTCGTGACGCTGGGGGACCGGCTGCTGCCCGAGCGCGTGCCGGAGCGCCTCGCCGAGCCCGCGGCGGACCCGCGCGAGCGGGTGCGCACGTGGCGCGAGAACTACGGTGCGGACCTCGACCCCCGGCGCCTGTTCACCGGGGGCGTCGGGGTCGTCGAGGTGGTCATCGCGCCGCGCTCGACCCTCAGCGGGCGCATCGTCAGCCCCGGGATGACCACGCGCGACGAGAACCTCGTCGTCGTCGCGCTCCGCCGCGGCGACGGCCGGTCGACCGACCCGAGCTCGGACGAGCCGTCGGGCGCGATGACGCTCCAGCCCGGCGACGCCGTGCTGGTGCGCGGCCCGTGGGACGCGCTCCACCGGTACACGCAGTCGCCCGACGTCATCGCCGTCGACTCGTCGCGCAGCCTTCAGCGCGGTGTGCCGCTCGGGCGCGGCTGGCGGCGCTGCCTCGCGGTGCTCGTCGTGACGATCGTCCTGCTCGCGACGGGCGTCGTCCCGCCGGTGATCGCGGGCCTGCTCGCGGCCGGGGCCCTCGTCCTCGCGCGCGTCGTCACCGTCCCGCAGGCGTTCCGCGCGATCTCGTGGGACACCGTGGTGCTCATCGCGGCCCTCATCCCGCTCTCCGGGGCGTTCGTGTCGTCCGGGGCGGCGGAGGAGATCGCGGACGCGGTGCTCGCGGTCGTCGGCGACGGGTCGCCGCGGCTCGCGCTCCTCGTGGTGTGCGTCCTGACGATCGTGCTCGGCCAGTTCATCTCGAACGTCGCGACCGTCCTCGTCATGGCGCCGGTCGCGCTGTCGTTCGCGCAGAGCCTCGGAACCAGCCCGCAGCCGTTCATGATGGCGCTCACCGTCGCGGGCGCGGCCGCGTTCCTCACGCCGATCGCCACGCCCGTCAACCTCATGGTGCTGCAGCCCGGGGGGTACCGGTTCGGCGACTACTGGCGGCTCGGCCTGCCCCTCGCCCTGCTGTTCCTCGTCGCCGCGGTCCTGTACGTGCCGGTCGTCTGGCCGTTCTGAGCGCGCCGTCCGGCGCGCACGACGCGCCCGCCCGTGGCACGGTATGTCGCGTCGCCGGGCGGACGCCCGCGGCGTCCTGACGGACCGACACGGGGAGTCCCGCATGACCACCACCACAGGCGACGGCGAGACGTACGACGCGGTCGTGATCGGGGCCGGGTACTCAGGGCTCGCGATGCTGCACCACCTGCGCGAGATCGGGCTGCGCGTGCTCGTGGTCGACGCCGCCGCCGGGATCGGTGGCACGTGGTGGGCCAACCGGTACCCCGGTGTGCGGACCGACTCCGAGTACCTCGCCTACGCGTTCTCGTTCTCCCGCGAGGTGCGCGAGGAGTGGGACTGGAGCGAGCGGTACCCGCGCGGCGGGGAGATCCGCGCGTACCTCGAGTTCGTCGCCGACCGGCTCGACCTGCGCCGCGACATCCGTCTCGGCACCCGCGTCGAGCGCGCCGACCACGACGGCGCGACGAACCGGTGGACCGTCACCCTCGACGACGGATCACGGCTGCACGCGACGTACCTCGTGTCCGCGACCGGGCTGCTGTCGCGGCCCGTGATCCCTCGCATCCCCGGGCTCGAGACGTTCGCCGGGCCGACGTACCACTCCGCGCGGTGGCCCCACGAGGGCGTGTCGCTCGCGGGCAAGCGGGTCGGCCTCGTCGGGGTCGGGGCGTCCGGCATCCAGATGCTGCCCGAGCTCGCCGCCGAGGCCGCGCACGTCACCGTCTTCCAGCGCACCCCCAACTACGTCCTGGAGACGACGAGCCCGCCCGTCACGCAGGACGAGCTCGCGGCGCTGCGCGCGCGCTACGACGAGGTCTTCGAGCGCGCGTGCCGCCACCCGTTCGGGGTGCCCATGGAGATCCCGACGCGGTCGGCGCTCGAGGTCGACGACGACGAGCGCCGCCGCGTGTTCGAGTCGCGCTGGGAGGCGGGCGGCTTCCGGTTCGCCAACGAGTGCTTCACCGACCTCGTCTCGAGCCCCGAGGCGAGCGCCCTCGCCTCCGAGTTCCTGCGCGGCAAGATCCGCGAGATCGTCGACGACCCCCGGACCGCCGAGCTCCTCAGCCCCACGACCTACACCTTCATGGGCAAGCGCCCACCCACCGGCCACGGGTACTACGCCGCGTTCAACCGCGACAACGTCGAGCTCGTCGACGTGCTCAGGACGCCGATCACGCGTGTCACGCCCCGCGGCGTCGTCGTCGGGGACGACGAGCACGAGCTCGACGTGCTCGTCCTCGCCACCGGGTTCGACGCCATGACGGGTGCGCTCACGGCGTTCGACGTCGTGGGGCGCGACGGCGTCACGCTGCGCGAGCGCTGGGAGCGCGACGGCCTGCGGACCTACCTCGGCATCTCCGTCCACGGGTTCCCCAACTTCTTCATGTCGCTCGGCCCCCAGACGCCGTTGTCCAACCTCACGGTCCCGGTGCAGCGCGGGGCGCAGTGGCTGCAGCGCGCGATCGCGTACGCGCGCGAGAACGACATCGCCCAGCTGGAGGCGACGCGCGAGGCGGAGGAGTGGTGGCGCGCCGAGGTCGACCGCGCCGCCCGGGCCACCGTCATGTACGAGGAGGGCCGCAAGGCCGGCGCGTGGTTCCTCGGCGGCAACGTCCCGGGCAAGCGCGAGGAGATGGCGGTGTACCTCGGCGGCGGGCACGTCTACCAGGACGAGTGCGCGCGCGCCGAGGCCGAGCACTACGCCGGGTTCCGCCCGGGGTCGGGGCTGCCGTCGGCCCACGTGCCGGCTGCGGACGCCGCACCCGAGGCCGTGCGCCCGGCGGTCTGACCGCAGCACGGCGAACGGCGCCCGACCGGCACGCGGTGCGTGCGGTCGGACGCCGTTCCCGGTCATCCGCGGCAGGGCCCTGGGGCCCGCCCGTCAGATGTCGTAGTAGAGCTCGAACTCGTGCGGGTGCGGGCGCAGGCGGATCGGGTCGATCTCGTTGGTGCGCTTGTAGTCGATCCACGTCTGGATGAGGTCCGGCGTGAACACGTCGCCCTGCGTGAGGAACTCGTGGTCGGCCTCGAGCGCGTCCAGCGCCTCACCGAGCGAGGCGGGGACCTGCGCGATCTGCGCGTGCTCCTCCGGCGGCAGCTCGTAGAGGTCCTTGTCGATCGGCTCCGGCGGCTCGATGCGGTTCTTGATGCCGTCGATGCCGGCGAGCAGCATCGCGGCGAACGCGAGGTACGGGTTGCTCGACGGGTCCGGCACGCGGAACTCGACGCGCTTCGCCTTGGGCGACGAGCCCGTGACGGGGATGCGGATGCACGCGGAGCGGTTGCGCGCGGAGTAGACGAGGTTGACAGGGGCCTCGTAGCCCGGCACGAGGCGGTGGTACGAGTTCACCGACGGGTTGGTGAACGCGAGCAGCGCCGGCGCGTGCTTGAGCAGACCGCCGATGTACCAGCGGGCGATGTCCGAGAGGCCGCCGTAGCCCTTCTCGTCGAAGAACAGCGGCTCGCCGTCCTTCCAGAGGGACTGGTGCGAGTGCATGCCCGAGCCGTTGTCGCCGAAGATCGGCTTCGGCATGAACGTGACCGACTTGCCGGCCTCGAAGCCCACGTTGCGGATGACGTACTTGAACTTCATCAGGTCGTCGGCCGCGTGGAGCAGCGTGTTGAAGCGGTAGTTGATCTCCTGCTGGCCGGCGGTGCCCACCTCGTGGTGCGCGCGCTCGACGGACAGGCCCACCGTCTCGAGGGACGCGACCATGTCGTCGCGCAGGTCCGCGAAGCGGTCCGACGGGGAGACGGGGAAGTAGCCGCCCTTGTAGCGCGTCTTGTACGCGAGGTTGCCACCCTCCTCCTCGCGACCGGTGTTCCACGCCGCCTCGACCGAGTCGAGGTGGTAGAAGCTCGAGTGCTGGTTCGTCGCGAAGCGTGCCTCGTCGAAGACGTAGAACTCGGCCTCGGGCGCGAAGAACGCGGTGTCCGCGATGCCCGTCGAGCGCAGGTACGCCTCGGCCTTCGCCGCGATGTTGCGCGGGTCGCGCGAGTACGGCTCACCCGTGAACGGGTCGACGATGGAGAAGTTCACGACGAGCGTCTTGCGCTTGCGGAACGGGTCCACGAACGCGGTCTTGACGTCCGGCACGAGCTTCATGTCGGACTCGTGGATCGCCTGGAAGCCGCGGATCGACGAGCCGTCGAACATCAGGCCGTCCTCGAACGCCGACTCGTCGAACTGCGAGACGGGGATGTTGAAGTGCTGCATGATGCCGGGCAGGTCGCAGAACCGGACGTCGACGAACTCGACGCCCTCGTTCCGCGTGAAGGCGATTGCCTCCTCCGCGTTGTTGAACATCCGTTGCTCCTTGATCGGGTGGTGCCGTCGGGCTGCGCGGCGAACCTGCCGCTGTCGTGGCGCCCACGAACCTAGGCCGAGGCGGTTTCCCCGCCGTGTACCCATTGTTTCGGTCGTGTTACGTCCCGCGTCCCCGTGTGACGGTCGTGCTACGCGAGGGCGCGCGGCAGCCGCCGGCTGGCGGTGTGCCGTTCGGCACGATACCGCCGCCCGGCCCGGCGCCGTCGGGGCCGTCCACCCCGCGACACGTACCCTTGTCCCGTGGTTTCACGCGAGGACATGGGTTCGTGGCTCGAGGGCACCCCGGGCGGTCAGCAGGGCGGACGCGGCGCGAGGCTCGGCCTCCCGCCCGAGGGCCCGGGGTCGCTCGCGACGCTCGGGCGGCGCGTCGTCGCGCTGCTCGTGGACTGGGTGCTCGCCACCCTCGTCGCCTTCCTCTTCTTCCGTCCGGCCGTGCCGGGCTTCTTCGAGGGGATCTCCGCGCTGCCCGTGTGGGCGCAGCCGCTGGTCTTCGCGATCGAGAACGTCCTGCTCGTGAGCACGCTCGGCTTCACCGTCGGCCACCGGCTCATGGGCATGCGGGTGCGGCGGCTCGCCGAGCCCGCGCGCATGGTCGGCATCGGCCGCGGCGTGCTGCGCACGGTGCTCCTGTGCCTCGTCATCCCGGCCGTCGTGTGGGACTCCGACGGCCGCGGCCTGCACGACCGCGCCGCCGGGACGGTCCTCGTCCGCACCTGACCGTGGCGGCGTCGCCCGCAGACGACGACGCCCGGCCGGTGAGGGAAGACCTCGCCCGGCCGGGCGTCGTCGTGCGTGCGGTGCGGGTCAGCGACCCTTGAGGCCCTTGCGGTCGGGGCGGGCGCGCGTCGGGTCGATGCCCTTGGGGATCGGCAGGCGCGAGACGCCGAGCGCCCGCAGACGCTTGGACACCTCGGCCGTCTCGGGCTTGGTGAGCGTCGGCTTGAGCTTCTGCACCGTGCGCGGCAGCTTGGGCAGCGCGACCTGGCCCTCGTCGTCGCCCACCTGGATGAGCGTGATGGGCACGTTGGGCAGCACGCGCGCGACGCGCTTGCGCTCCGCCTCGAGCTGGCGCTTGGCGCGGTGCGCGGGGCCCTCGCTGACGAGCACGACGCCCGCGCGGCCGACGCCGCGGAACACGAGGTCCTGCGTGCGCGGGTCGATCGCGACGGGCTCCTCGTCGAAGGTCCAGCCGCGACGGATCGTCCCGAGCGCGGCGCGCGACGCGCCCGGCTGGCTCTCGATCTGCTGGTACGCCGCACGCTCGGCGCGACGGGTCAGGACGAACATCGCGCCGAGCGCCGCGAACGGCAGGCCGACGATGAGCGTGTAGACCCACTGTCCCCACCACAGGCCGATCCCGAGGGCGACCACGAGGATCCCGACGAACACCGCGAGCATGACCCACGTGACCGCGGGGTCCTGCTTGCGCGTCATCTGGTACGCGGCCCACACCTGGTGGTACCAGCGCTGCTTCTTGGGCTTCTTCTGCTTCGCGACCTGCTCGCCGGCGGGCGCGCCGGTGCTGTCCGAGTTCTTGCGGGCCATGCCGCTCAGTCTAGTGGGGCGCGCGGGCCAGCAGGCTCGCGGCCTCCTGGCGCGACGTCGTCGGCTCCGCGAGGTGCGCGAGCGCCTCGGGGACCTGCATGCCGCGACGCGTCATCGCCTGGCCCCACAGCCGGCCCGCGCGGTACGACGAGCGCACGAGCGGACCCGACATGACGCCCAGGAAGCCGATCTCCTCGGCCGCGTCGGAGAGCTCGACGAACTCCTCGGGCTTGACCCACCGGTCGACCGGGTGGTGACGCAGCGACGGGCGCAGGTACTGGGTGATGGTCACGAGGTCGCAGCCGGCGTCGTGCAGGTCCTGCAGCGCCTCCTTCGCCTCGTCCATCGTCTCGCCCATGCCGAGGATGATGTTTGACTTCGTGACGAGGCCGGCCTCGCGGGCGCGCGTGAGCACCGACAGCGAGCGCTCGTACCGGAAGCCGGGGCGGATCTGCTTGAAGATGCGCGGCACGGTCTCGAGGTTGTGCGCGAGCACCTCCGGGCGCGAGTCGTTCACCTCGTCGAGGAGCTCGGGGATCGCGTTGAAGTCCGGGATGAGCAGCTCGACGCCCGTGCCCGGGTTGAGCGCGTGGATCTGGCGGACCGTCTCCGCGTAGAGCCAGGCGCCGCCGTCGGGCAGGTCGTCGCGCGCGACGCCCGTGACGGTGGAGTAGCGCAGGCCCATCGCCTGGACGGACTCCGCGACGCGGCGCGGCTCGTCGGCGTCGAAGTCGGCCGGCTTGCCCGTGTCGATCTGGCAGAAGTCGCACCGCCGCGTGCACTGGTCGCCACCGATGAGGAACGTCGCCTCGCGGTCCTCCCAGCACTCGAAGATGTTGGGACAGCCCGCCTCCTCGCAGACCGTGTGCAGACCCTCGCGCTTCACGAGTCCCTTGAGCTCGGAGTACTCCGGGCCCATGGTCGCGCGAGTCTTGATCCACTCGGGCTTCTTCTCGATCGGCGTCGCGGCGTTGCGGGCCTCGACCCGCAGCATGCGCCGTCCTTCTGGTGCGATCGTCACGGGTGTCTCCCGGTCGTCGTGGCGAGTGAGAGCCGACGTCGCCGAGCAGGCGGGTGGGCGGCGCACGGTGGGTGCGCGCGCCCGGGTACGACGCCGGACTCCGGTCAGACTACGCGGTCGCGGTCGACCTGTGGACGTGACGTCAACGACACCCCGGTGACGACGAGCAGGGCCGCCGCGACGACGGGCAGGGCGAACGCGGCGGTCGTCGCGACGCCGTCCGCGAGGGCACCGCCGCCCGACGCGCCCATCGCGACGCCGACGACGTTCGCGCTCGCGACGAGCGTCATCGCCGCCGCGGTCCGCCCGGCGGGCGCACGCTCGCCGGCGACCGTGAACACCGTGACCATGACCGGCCCGACGAACAGGCCCGTCGCGGCGACGGCGACGACGACCGCGGCGAGCGAGCCGCCGGCGGCCGCGAGCACGAGGGCGAGCGTCCCGGCGAGCAGCCCGGCGGCGAACGTGACCCAGCGGCCGCGCAGGCCCCAGCGGCGGGGGAGCGCGACGACGGCGAGCGCCGTCACGGCCGAGCCGACGCCCATCACGGCGTACACGAGGCCGGCGCTGCCGGGCACGCCCGCGTCGCGGGTCAGCGCGGTGAGCGCGGCCTGCGTCCCGCCGAAGAGCAGACCCATCGCGAGCATGCCGACGAGCGCGACGCCCTCGCGCCGCACGAGCGCCGCCGTGCCCACCCGGGGCGTCGCGGGCGCGGGCATCGCGCCCACCGGTGCGTCCGTCGTCCCGGGTGCCGGCTCGGCGTCTGGCGCGTGCGGTGCGGCGGCGCGCGCCGTGGGGTGGAGCGCGAACGCCGTGCCGAAGACGGCGATGCCGCCTGCGGCCGCGAGGACCGCGGCCTGCGGCGAGCCCGCGGACGCGAGCACGCCGACGAGCGCGGGGCCGAGCACGAAGCTCACCTCGTCCGCCGTGCTCTCGTAGCTCATCGCGGCGCCCACGGTCCGCGGCTCGGCGTGGGCGAGCCGCAGCCAGCGGACGCGCGCGAGCGGGCCGACCTGCGGAGCGCTCGCGCCGGTCGCCGCGGCGGCCACCAGGACGGCCGCCGTCGCGCCGGGGGTCGAGGCCGCGAGCACGAGGCCGAGCACGGCGAGCGTCGCGAGGGGCACGCACACGAGCAGGACGCGGCGCTGGCCGACGCGGTCGGCGAGGACGCCCTGGGTCGGGCCCCCGACCGCGGTCCCGAGCGCCGTCGCGGCCGACGCGAGCCCGCCGAGCGCGACGGACGACGTGGTCGACGTCACGAGCAGCAGCGTCCCGATCGTGAGCATCGAGAACGGGAGCCGGGCGAGGAAGGCGACCGGGAGGAACGCGCGCCCCGCGAGCTGCGGCAGGCGCGCGTAGCCGGTGCGGGCCGGGGCTGCGGGGAGAGGCGCCGCGGGCGGCGGCGGAAGGGGGGACGGCGCGGCGGCGCTGTCGGGCGACGCTGGGCGCGCGACGGTGGTGGTCATGCGGTGCGGTCCTCGGGGTACGTCCTACCGCGCGCCGACCCACCCGTACTCCGGCGCGCGAACGTTCCCTGGTGCGACCAGCCTAGCCCGCGAGCGCGTCCTGCGGGGCGTCGGGGGCGGGCGCCGGGGCGGCGCTCGCGGCGAGCAGCGGAGCGAGCGCGTCCTCCAGGGCCGCCACGAGCAGCGGGGCGACCTCGGCGAGCGTGACGTCGCGCCCGAGCTCGGCCGTGAGGGACGTCACGTCGGCGTCCTCGATGCCGCACGGGACGATCCGGTCGAAGCGCGACAGGTCCGGGTCGCAGTTGAGCGCGAGCCCGTGCATCGTCACGCCGCGCGCGACGCGCACGCCGATCGCGCAGACCTTGCGCTCGCGGCGCGTCTCGTCCGCGGCGACCCACACGCCGCTGCGCCCCTCGACGCGCATCGTCGCGAGCCCGAGGCGCGCGCAGACGGCCATGACGGCCTCCTCGAGCGCGCGCACGTACGCGACGACGTCGACGGGCTCGACGAGCCGGACGATCGGGTACACGACCTGCTGGCCGGGCCCGTGCCACGTGATCTTCCCGCCGCGGTCGACGTCCACGACGGGCGTGCCGTCGTCGGGCCGCTCGGAGCGGTTGGTCCGGCGCCCGGCGGTGTAGACGTCGGGGTGCTCCACGAGGATCAGGGTGTCGGGCCGAGCAGCCGAGACGACGTCGTCGTGCACCGTCCGCTGCAGCTCCCAGGCCGCGTGGTAGTCCGTGATCCCCGGCAGCGCGAGCAGGTCCATCCGGACAGGCTAGTCCTCGTCGTGGGGGGAGCGGGGCAGGGTCTCGAGAAGTGTGAGCAGCGCCTCGCGCAGCGCGGCGACCTGCTCGTCGCCGAGACCGCGCGTCGCGAGCTCCTCGGCGGGACGACGGCGCGCGGCGGCGAGCCCTGCCTCGCGCCCGTCCGTCGTGATCGCGACGAGGCGACGACGGCGGTCGGCCGGGTCGTCAGTGCGCGTCACGTACCCGGCGCGCTCGAGCCGCGCCACGATCCGGCTCATCGTCTGCTCGGTCACACCCGACTCGTCGGCGAGGGCGCGCTGCGACTGCGGCCCGCCGAGCAGGTGCATGAGCACGGGGAACCCGGCGTGGTTGAGGTCCCACCGGCCGAGGTGGGCGTTCCACTCCCGCTCGATCCGGCGCGCGACGGCGAACAGCAGTCGCCCGGTCGCCCACTCCCGGGGGTCCGAGGGCGCGGGGTCGCCGACGTCCGGGCCGGCGTACGGCCCGGTGCTGTCGCTCGGTGAGTACTCCAACGTGCAAACCTCCCAGCACCATGGCACCATTCCTCAGCATGCTGAGCAATAGGACGAGCGGGTTCCTCCGCGGACTGGTCATTGTCGCAGTCATCGGTCTCTGGATGGCCATCGGCGCCCTGGGCGGCCAGGCGCAGGGCCGGCTGAGCAGCGTCCAGACCAACGACGCCGCGGCGTTCCTGCCCGCGAGCGCCGAGTCCACGCGGGCCGCGGAGGTCGCGCAGGAGTTCACGGACTCCGAGACCCTGCCGGCGCTCGTCGTCGCGACCTCCCGGGACGGTGGCGCGCTCACGCCCGACGACCTGGCCGCGCTCGACGCCTACGCGAAGGCTCTCCCCGGCGCCCCGCTCGAGGGCACGTCGGGCGACGAGCCCGCGACCGTGGGCGACGTCTCCGTCGCCGACCCCGTGCTCGTGCCGTCGGAGGACGGGGAGGCGGCGCTCGTCGTCGTGTCGCTCGACGCGTCCGTCGCGTCCGACCGGATCGGCGCCGACGAGGACAGCGTGAGCGAGCTCGCCGTCGGCGCGCTGCGCGACCTCGCCGCCGAGGGGTCGTCCGCGGGTGGTCTCGCGGACACCGCGCTCGACGTCCGGGTCACCGGGCCCGCCGGGTTCGTGGCCGACCTCGTCACCGCGTTCGGCGGGATCGACACCGTGCTCCTGCTCGTCGCGCTCGGCGCGGTGCTCGTCATCCTCGCGGTCGTCTACCGCTCGCCGATCCTGCCGTTCATCGTCATCCTCACGGCCGTGCTCGCGCTCACCCTCGCCGGTCTCGTCGTCTACGAGCTCGCGGCGGCGGACGTGCTGACGCTCAACGGGCAGTCCCAGGGCATCCTGTCGATCCTCGTCGTCGGGGCCGCCGTCGACTACTCGTTGCTCGTGGTGGCGCGCTACCGCGAGGAGCTGCGCCTCGTCCGGTCGACGGCCACGGCGCTGCGCCGCGCCGTGCGGGCCTCGGTCGAGCCGATCGCGGCGAGCGCCGGCACCGTCGTCGCGGGCCTGCTCTGCCTGCTCCTGTCCGACCTGTCGTCCAACCGCAGCCTCGGGCCCGTCGCGGCGATCGGCATCGGCGCCGCGTTCGTCGCGGCGCTCACGCTCCTGCCCGCGCTCCTGCTCGTCGCCGGGCAGCGGTCCCGCGCACTGTTCTGGCCGCGCATGCCCCGGTACGACGGCGACCACGCCGCGCACGACGACGCGGCCACCGCCGCGACGCCCGAGAGCGAGAACAGCGTGAGCATCGAGGGTCACGGCGTGTGGTCGCGCGTCGCGAGCTTCGTCGGCCGGCACGACCGTCGCGTGTGGATCGCGACGGCCGTCGTGCTCGCCGCGTGCGCCGCGTTCGTCCCGACGCTCGACGCCGACGGGACGGGCGACTCGGAGGTCTTCCTCGCGGACGTCGACTCCGTCGCGGGCGAGGAGGCGCTCACCGCGCACTTCGAGGGCGTGTCCGCGCAGCCCGCCACCGTGATCGCGCCGGAGGCGGACCTCGACGCGGTCGTCGCGGCCGCCGAGGGCACCGCCGGGGTCGCGGCGGCGACGCCCGTCACCGACCAGCCCGCCGTCGCGCCCGGGGCGCCCGCCCAGGGCGACCCGCTCGTCGTCGACGGGCAGGTGCGGGTCGACGTCACGACCGACGCGCCGTCGGACAGCCAGGAGGCGGTGGAGACCGTCTCCGCGCTCCGCGACGCCGTGCACGACGTGTCCCCCGACGCGCTGGTCGGCGGCGCGGCCGCCGAGCGGCTCGACACGCAGCTCGCCGGGCAGCGCGACCTGCGGGTGATCGTGCCCGTCGTGCTCGTCGTGATCCTGCTGATCCTCGTCCTGCTCCTGCGGTCCGTGCTCGCGCCGGTGCTGCTCATGCTCGCGAACGTGCTGTCGTTCGGGGCCGCGCTGGGCGTCGCCGCGCTCGTGTTCAACCACGTGCTCGACTTCCCGGGCGCCGACCCGGCCGTGCCGCTCTACGCCTTCTGCTTCCTCGTCGCGCTCGGGGTCGACTACTCGATCTTCCTCATGACGCGCGTGCGGGAGGAGAGCCTGCGGGTCGGGACGCGCCGGGGCGTGCTGCGGGGTCTCGCGGTCACGGGGTCCGTCATCACGTCGGCGGGCGTCGTGCTGGCCGCGACGTTCGCCGCGCTGGGCATCATCCCGCTGCTGTTCCTCGCGCAGCTCGCCTTCATCGTGGCGTTCGGCGTCCTCGTCGACACGCTCGTCGTGCGGTCGCTGCTCGTGCCCGCCCTCGTGCACGACGTCGGGCGGCGCGCGTGGTGGCCGAGCGCGCTCGGTCGGCTCGACCGCGGGCCGGGAGCCCCCGATCAGCCCGCGGGGAGCGGCTCGGCCGGGCAGTCCTCGAGCACCCGCGCCATCGCCTCCGACTCCGACGGGGTGACCGCGAGCTCGTAGGCGGTCTTCACCGCGATCTGGCGCGCGACGTACGGGCAGCGGAAGGCGTGGTTCGGGGGGAGCCACGCCGACGCGTCCCGCGCCCCCTTGGACTGGTTGGCCGGGCCGTCGGACGCGAGCAGGTTGAGCGGGTCGTTCGCGAACTGCCGACGCGTCTCGTCGTCCCAGGTCCGGGCGCCCTTGCGCCATGCGTCGAGCAGCGGGACGACGTGGTCGATCTGGACGGCCATGCTCGTCGCGTTGCCCCGGCGGAAGTCGATCGTCTCGCCGGTGTACGGGTCCTGGAAGGTCCCGGTGCGCACCTCGCACACGTCGCCGCGCGTCGAGTACGTGATGTCGGTGAGGTCGCGCGTGAGGATGTCGTTGCGCGTGTCGCACCCGTTGCCGTCGACGTCCGCCCACGCGGGCCCGAACAGCGCGCGCTCGTAGCCGGTGTCGGGGCCCGGGCCCTTGACCTCCAGCCGGGAGAGCGCCTCGAGCGCGCTGCCGGGGGAGGGGTCGGGCGCGTCGTCCGCGGCGACCGACTGCTGGTTGACGACGTTCGCGACGACGATCGCGAACGCGAGCGCGATGAGGACGTAGCGCAGGACACTCCGACGAGGGACTCGGCGGCTCGTGGTGCTCAAGGGACGACCTTCCCGAAACCGATTCTCGGCCCGACCCGTGCGAGACGGTACGCAGCGATCCATACCGGACCAACGCCGACATTCTGCCAGGTCCGAGAGAGTGCTCCGACCACGTCGCGGAGCCTCCCGGCGCCGGCGCGACGCGCGGCTAGATTGGTCGCCATGGACAGCGCCGCACGCACGCTCAGGGTCGGGATCGTCGGGTACGGGGGAGCGGGGCGCGGGATCCACGCGCGCCTCGTGCGCGAGGCCGGGCACGAGGTCACGGCCGTCGTGGTCCGCTCGCCCGAGCGCCGCGAGGCCGCCGTCGAGGACTGGCCCGGCGCGGGTCTCCACGACGACCTCGCGGGCCTCGTCGCCGACCGCGACGCGTACGACGTCGTCGTGGTCGCGAGCCCGTCCGCCCTGCACGCCGACCACACGACCACGCTCGCGCGCGCGGGCGTGCCCGTCGTCGTGGACAAGCCGCTCGCGCTCGGCGCGGCGGAGGCCCGCGCGGTCGTCGCGGCGGCCGAGGAGGCGGGCACGCCGCTCACGGTGTTCCAGAACCGCCGCTGGGACCCCGAGCAGCTCACGCTGGAGGCCGTGCTGGAGCGCGGCGACCTCGGTCGCGTGCACACGTTCGAGCGGCGCTGGGAGCGCTGGCGCCCGGTGCCGCAGCAGCGCTGGAAGGAGAACGACCCCGTCGGCGGCGGCCTCCTCCTCGACCTGGGGCCGCACCTCGTGGACTCGGCGACCCAGCTCTTCGGGCGCGTCACGCGGGTCGGCGCGGAGCTGCGCTCGCACACGACCCCGACCGAGGACGACGTCTTCCTCGTGCTCCACCACGCCCCGGACGCCGACGGGCACACGGTCGTGAGCCGGCTGTGGGCCGGCTCCGTCGTCGGCGCGCCCGGCCCTCGGACGCGCGTGCTCGGGACGGCCGGCGCGTACGTCGTCACGACGTTCGAGAACGACGCCTCGCCGTTCGAGGTGTTCGACGACGTCGCCCCCGCGGGCACGCTCGGCTGGCTGACCCACGGGCGCGAGCGCGAGCCCGTGCCGCAGGCTCCGGGCGGCCACGCGGACTTCTACCGCGCGGTCGCGGCGTGGCTCCTCGACGGGGGCCCGGTCCCCGTGGACCCGCACGACGCCGTCCGGACCGCCGAGGTGCTCGACGCCGCCCGCCGCAGCGCGCGCGAGGGTCGCCTGCTCGACGTCTGACCCGCCGAGACGATCCGTCCTGTGGACGACGGCTCGCACGCCCCCGGCGCACGGTGAGATGGGGGCATGCCGTCGCCGCACCCCCGCCGTCCCCGACCACCCGCGGAGCCCGCCGACGTCCTCCCGGTGCTCGTGGCGTCCGGGTGGACGCCGCGCCGCGAGCCCGGAGCGCCCGGGGGCGTCGTGGCGACCGACGCGACGGGTGCGGTGTGCGAGGTCGCACGCGTCGAGGTCCCGGCCGAGCCCGGTGCGCGCGCCGCGCTCGTCGAGCACCTGGACGCGCTGTCGCAGGACCACGAGCACCTCGCGGGCGTGCGGGGCGTGCTCCAGGCCGGGGAGTCGTCGCTCGTGGTGCTCGTCGACCACGTCGACGGACTGCCGCTCGACGAGCTCGCGGCCGCGCGCGAGCCGTTCCGGGCGGCCGAGGCCGTCACGGTCCTCGTGCCCGTCGCGCAGGGGCTCGCCGCGCTGCACCGCGACGCGCGCGTGCACGGCGGCCTCGACGCCGCGTGCGTGCGCGTGACCCCGGCCGGTCGTGCCGTCCTGCGGCCACCGCTGGCGCCCGCGACCGGCACGAGCGCCGACGACGTGCGCGACCTTGCGCGTCTCGTGCTCGGTCTCGTGCCGCCGCCCGCGTCGAGCCACCCGTCCTACGCCGGGCCGGAGGACCCGGCCGAGGCGCGCGACCTCGCCGCCCTGCACGCCGAGCTCGCGGCCGCGCTGCGCGAGGACCCCGAGGCCCGGCCCGCCGCCGGGACGTTCGCGGCGCGCTGCTACGACGCCGTCGAGCCGCGACCCGTGACGATGCCCGAGGCCGCTCGCCTCGTGGCGGGCGCCCTGGGCGCGCGCCGCGACCCGGGT
>NZ_WMKA01000027.1 GCF_009711085.1 Cellulosimicrobium composti | reverse complement strand
GCCCCACGGCCCGCGGAACCGCCCGCTGCGCCGGAGCCACCGCGGCCTGCGCCCCCGCCACGGGGCCCGCCGCGACGCGCGTCGCCCGACCCGTCCCGCGGGGCGCGCCCGCGCCCCCCGTCACCAGGCTGGCGTCCGTCTCTCGAGCTCATGCGTGTCCTTCGTCCGTCGGTTCGTGCGTGGCGTCGGACGCCACGTCGTGCAGCAGCGGGGCCAGCGCCGGTGCGCCGCCCTCGTCGTCGGCCGCGTCCTGGGAGGTGCCCGTCGGGGGCGCGGCGGGGCCGTCCCGGCGCACGGGTGCGCGCAGGTCGGCGAGCCCGTCCAGGCCCTCGAGGTCGTCCATGTCCGGCAGGTGCGGCGCGAGCGGGGGCAGCTCGTCGAGCGACGTGAAGCCCATGCGCTCGAGGAAGTAGCCCGTGGTGCCGAACAGGCCGGCGCCGGTGTGCGGGTCCTGACCGACCTCGGCCACGAGCCCGCGCGCCACGAGAGTGCGCACCACGCCGTCCACGTTGACCCCTCGCACCGCCGACACCTGGCCGCGGCTGACCGGTTGACGGTACGCGATGACGGCCAGAGTCTCCAACGCCGCCTGCGTGAGCCGCGCCGTCTGGCCGCCCTGGACGAACCGCCCGACGAGCTCGGCGTGCGCGGGCGCGGAGTACACGCGCCACCCGCCGCCCGCCTCGCGCAGCTCGAACCCGCGGGGACGGCCGCCGTCGTCGCCCCGGTACTCCGCGGCGAGGTCGTGCAGCGCATCGAGCACCGCGTCGACCGGGACGGCGAGGGCCGCGGCGAGCTCGACCGCCGGGACGGGCTCGTCCGCGACCATGAGCACGGCCTCGAGCGCGGACGGCAGGCCGCCCGGCAGGTCGTGCACGTCGGGCACGGCGGCCTCGGGGCTCGCGCCGGGCTCGGCACCGCCCGGCCCGGCGAGGGTCGGGGCGCCGGTCGGGGCGTCGGGCTGCGTCACGCGGGGACCTCCTGGTCGGTGGGCTCGAGGGCGCCCGGCGCGACGTCGGCGCCCTCGTCGAACTCGGTGCCGACGTCCGCGAGCGCCGGCTCGGGCGCGTCGTCGTCGCCCGACCACCGCACCGTGAGCTCGCCGAGCGGCGCCACCTGGTCGAACGCGACGAGCGCCTGGCGGAACAGCTCGAGCAGCGCGAGGAAGCGCGCGACGACCACCGCGGTCTCCCCCGCGTCCGCGACGAGGGCGCGGAACGTCGTCGTACCGTGGCTGCGCACGCGGTCGACGACGATGCCCGCCTGCTCGCGCACGCTCACCGCGGGCGCGTGCAGGTGGTCGAGCGAGACGCCGGGCGGGGGCGCCTTCGGGGCGAGCGCGCGTGCGGCGAGCGCCGCGAGCTGGTCGGGACCCATGGTCCACACGAGCTCGGGCAGCAGCGCGGCGAGGTGCGGCTCGAGCTGCACGACGCGCGGGAAGCGGCGCCCCGCGCTCTCGAACCGCTCCGCGAGGACGCCCGAGACGTCCTTGTACGCGCGGTACTGGAGCAGCCGGGCGAACAGCAGGTCGCGCGCCTCCAGCAGCGCGAGGTCCTCGTCGTCCTCGACGCTGCCCGTGGGCAGCAGGCGCGCGGCCTTGAGGTCGAGGAGCGTCGCGGCGACGACGAGGAACTCGCTCGCCGTCCCGAGGTCCCACCCGGGGTGGTCCTCCCCCGCGGCCCGCGCCGCGGCTGCGGCGCGCTCCGCCTCGCGGATGTACGCGATGAAGTCGTCCGTCACGCGCGCGAGCGCGACCTCGGTGATGTCGAGCTTGTGCTTGGTGATGAGCGACAGCAGCAGGTCGAACGGGCCGCTGAAGTTGTCGAGCCGGACCTCGAACCCGGTCCGCGCGGGCGGCTCCGTGGGTGGCGGCGGCTCAGGCGGCGTCGCCACGGGCGACCAGCTCCCGCGCGAGCTGCCGGTACGCGACGGCGCCGGGGTGGGTCGGCGCGTAGACGGTGATGGGCTCGGCCGCGACGGACGCGTCCGGGAACTTCACGGTGCGCCCGATCACGGTCTGCAGCAGCTTGTCGCCGAACGCCTCGTGCACGCGCGCCACGACCTCGCGCGAGTGGAGCGTGCGCGAGTCGAACATCGTCGCGAGGATGCCGTCGACGTCGAGGCGCGGGTTGAGCCGGTCGCGCACCTTCTCGATCGTCTCGACGAGCAGCGCGACGCCGCGCAGCGCGAAGAACTCGCACTCGAGCGGGATGAGCACGCCGTGCGCGGCGGTCAGGGCGTTGACCGTGAGCAGGCCGAGCGACGGCTGGCAGTCGACGAGGATCACGTCGTAGTCGTCGACGACGGGACGCAGCACGCGCGACAGCACGGACTCGCGCGCGACCTCGCCGACGAGCTGGACCTCCGCCGCCGACAGGTCGATGTTGGCCGGCAGCAGGTCGAGGTTCTCCACGTCCGTGGGGACGAGGACGTCGTGGATGTCCGCCCCGCGCTCCATGAGCAGGTTGTAGACCGTGCGGTCGAGCTCGTGCGGGTTGACGCCGAGACCGACGGACGCCGCCCCCTGCGGGTCGAAGTCGACGAGCAGCACCTTGCGGCCGTACTCGGCGAGCGCGGCGCCGAGGTTGATCGTCGTCGTCGTCTTGCCGACGCCGCCCTTCTGGTTGCACATCGCGATGATGCGGCCCGGGCCGTGCACCACGAGCGGCGCGGGGTCGGGGAACTCGGGCAGCGGGCGGCCGACGACGTCCACGCGAGCCGGCGCGGCCTCGTGGCTCGCGCCGTTCGACGCGCTCCCGGGGGTCGCGCCGTCGCCCGGTCGGGGCGTCTCGGGGACGAGGGGACGGACGGCGTCGCCGTGCGAGCTGGGCGCGCCGCGCATCTCGGGCTGGGTCTCGGCCTGGCTGCTCACGTCCGCCACGGTATCGCAGGACCTCGTCGCCGCTCGTGCGCACGCGCCCGCGCGCCGCGTTCCCGCCCGGAGCCCTCCGGGTCGCCGTCAGGTCGCCGTCGGGCATGCGGCCGAGCTCCGTCGTCGCCCGCGACGGCGGCTCGCGACGGCTGCGGCCCGCGACGGCTGCGGCCGACCGCCGTCGTCAGCCCAGCGCGCGGGGGTGCGCGGCCGCGTAGACCTCGCGCAGGGTGTCCGGCGTGACGAGCGTGTAGATCTGAGTCGTCGTGACCGAGGCGTGGCCCAGCAGCTCCTGGACCACGCGCACGTCCGCCCCGCCCGCGAGCAGGTGCGTCGCGAACGAGTGCCGCAGCGTGTGCGGTGAGATCCGCTCCGGGTGCTCGATCCCCGCGCGCTCCGCCGCGGTGCGCAGCACCGCCCACGCGCTCTGCCGGGACAGCCGGGCCCCGCGCGTGTTGAGGAACACGGCGGGCGTGCCGCGGCCCTGCGCCGCGAGCCCGGGACGCCCGCGCACGAGGTAGGCGTCGAGCGCGCGGCGCGCGAACGACCCGACCGGCACGACGCGCTCCTTGCTGCCCTTGCCGAGCAGACGGACGGCACCGCCCTCGAGGTCGAGGTCGTCGACGTCGAGGCTCACGGCCTCGCTGATGCGCGCGCCGGTCGAGTACACGAGCTCGAGGAGCGCGCGGTCGCGCAGGGGCGCGGGACCGTCGCCGAGCCCGGCGGCGTCGAGGATGCGCGCGACCTCGTCCGTGGAGATCGCCTTCGGCAGGCGCCGGCCCTGGGCCGGGGGGCGCACGTCGGCCGAGACGTCGCCGTCGGCGAGGCCCTCGGCCGCGCAGAAGCGGTGCCAGCCGCGCACGGCGGCGACCGAGCGCGCGGTGGACGACGGCGACAGGCTCGCCCCGCCGTCGGCGCCCGTGCGCAGCGCGGCGACGTAGTCGGCGACGTCGTCCGGCTCGACGTCGCGCACGGCGTGGTTCCCGCGCGACGCGAGGAACGCGACGTAGCGCGCGAGGTCGCGACGGTAGGCCGCGACCGTGTTGGCGGACAGCCCGCGCTCGACCGCGAGGTGCGCGAGGTACTCGCGCGCGGCGCGGTCCAGCGCCTCGGGCACGTGCGCCTCGCCGCCGCTCATCGCCTCACTGCCCTCCCGGCACCACGGGGCTCACAGGGGCAGGAAGACGTCGACCGCCACGGCGACGAACAGCAGCGTGAGGTACGTGATCGACGCGTGGAAGACCTTCATCTCCCCCACCTTGCCGCCGTTGCCGTCCGCCTTGACGCGCGCGCGGCGCAGCATCGTCAGGCACGACGCGAGGAACCACGCGCCCAGCGCCGTCGCGACGACGCCGTACACCCACGTCATCTGGGCGAGCGGCCACAGCGCGAGCGACGACGCGATCATCGCGACGCTGTACACGACCATCTCGACCGCCACCCGGCGGTCGTCGGCGACGACGGGCAGCATCGGCACGCCCGCGTTGGCGTAGTCGCGCTTGAACTTCATCGACAGCGGCCAGTAGTGCGGCGGCGTCCAGAAGAAGATGACGAGGAACAGGGCGAGCGCCGCCCAGCTCAGGGAGCCCGTGACCGCCGACCAGCCGATGAGCACCGGCATGCAGCCCGCGATGCCGCCCCACACGATGTTCTGCGGCGTGCGGCGCTTGAGGATCATCGTGTAGCCGACGACGTAGATCGCGATCGCGGCGAACGTCAGCCACGCCGACACGACGTTGACGAGCAGCGCGAACCACACGAGGGACACGACGCCGAGGACGGTCGCGAACACGAGCGCGGCCCGCGGCGACACCTCGCCCGTGACGAGCGGGCGCCGCTTGGTGCGGTTCATGACCTGGTCGATGTCGCGGTCGAGGTAGCAGTTGTAGACGTTGGCCGACGCGGCGGCGAGCGTCCCGCCCACGAGCGTCGCGAGGATGAGCCCGAGGCCCGGCAGCCCGCCCTGCGCCAGGATCATCGTCGGCACCGTCGTGACGAGCAGGAGCTCGATGATGCGCGGCTTGGTCAGGGCGACGTAGGCACCCACCCGCTCGCGCAGGGCGACGGTCGCGCGCGCGGCCTCACGCGCGGGCGCGGCGCCGGTCGCGGGGGCGTCCTGGGGGGTCGGCACGGCGCTCGACGGGCTTCCGGTCCCGTCGATCGGTGCCTGGCTCGTGGTGTGCACGCGCTTCGGTGTTCCGTTCTGAGGTGGGGGCGAGCTGGGACGGACCGCCGGTCGTCCTCGCTCATCGTACGTCCCCACCTGCGCCGGGGCCGACCCGACCGGCCGGGCGATTGTGTGACATCCGACCGAAATCCAGCACGTGGGCACCCCCCGGGCGAGAACGGCGACCCCGTATAGGCTGGGTGTGCAGCCGTCCCCGCGTCGTTCCGCCTGTCGTGCCGTTGGGCGCCGGGCGACGCGACCGGCCCCGGCCCGACGCCGCTGCGGCGCGAGCCCGGGAATAGTTCAACGGTTGCTTCGAGTTGTCGCGAGGATCCGGGGCGCGCGCTCCGGACGGGAATGAGGTTCGGTGAACGCGTTGTCCCCTGCTCACACGCCCCTGGACTGGACGGACCTGGACGACCGGGCCGTCAAGACGATCAAGGCGCTCGCCGCCGACGCCGTGGAGAAGGTGGGCAACGGCCACCCGGGCACCGCGATCTCGCTGGCGCCGGCCGCCTACCTGCTGTTCCAGAAGGTCATGCGCCACGACCCGTCGGACGACCAGTGGGTCGGCCGCGACCGGTTCGTGCTCTCCGCGGGTCACTCGTCGCTGACGATCTACCTCCAGCTCTTCCTGGCCGGGTACGGCCTGGAGATGGAGGACATCGCGGCGCTGCGCACCTGGGGCTCCAAGACCCCGGGCCACCCCGAGTACAAGCACACCCGCGGCGTCGAGATCACGACCGGCCCGCTCGGCCAGGGCCTCGCGTCCGCGGTCGGCATGGCCTTCGCGGCCCGCCGCGAGCGCGGCCTGCTCGACCCGTCGACCGCCCCGGGCGAGTCGCCGTTCGACCACCACGTCTTCGTCATCGCGTCCGACGGCGACCTGCAGGAGGGCGTGACGAGCGAGGCGTCCTCGCTCGCCGGCCACCAGCAGCTCGGCAACCTCGTCGTCATCTGGGACGACAACAAGATCTCCATCGAGGACGACACGGACATCGCGTTCACCGAGGACGTCCTCGCGCGCTACGCGGCGTACGGCTGGCACACCCAGCGGGTCGACTGGACGAACGGCGGCACCGGGTACGCCGAGGACGTCGACGCGCTGCACGCCGCCGTCGAGGCCGCCAAGGCCGAGACCGGCAAGCCGTCGATCATCGCCCTGCGCACGATCATCGGCTACCCGTCGCCCACCAAGCAGAACACGGGCGGCATCCACGGCTCCGCGATGGGCGCCGAGGAGATCCGCGGCCTGAAGATCGAGCTCGGTCTCGACCCCGACGCGACCTTCGCGATCGACGACGACGTGCTCGCGTACACGCGCGCCGTCGGCGAGCGCCAGGGCGTGGCCCGCGCCGCGTGGGACACCGCGTTCGAGGCGTGGAGGACCGCCAACCCGTCCGGCGCCGAGCTCCTCTCGCGCCTCGAGAAGCGCGAGCTCCCCGCGGGCTGGGAGGACGCCCTCCCCACGTTCGAGCCGGGCAAGGCCGTCGCGACCCGCTCCGCGTCCGGCAAGGTGCTCACGGCCCTCAAGGACGTGCTGCCCGAGCTCTGGGGCGGCTCCGCCGACCTCGCGGGCTCCAACAACACGACGATGGACGGCGAGCCGTCGTTCGTGCCCGTCGAGCACGCCACGAAGAAGTTCCCCGGCCACGAGTACGGCCGCACGCTGCACTTCGGCATCCGCGAGCACGCGATGGGCGCGATCCTCAACGGGATCGTGCTGCACGGCGGCACGCGCGCCTACGGCGGCACGTTCCTGCAGTTCAGCGACTACATGCGCCCCGCGGTGCGCCTCGCGGCCCTCATGGAGATCCCGACGACGTTCGTGTGGACGCACGACTCGATCGGCCTCGGCGAGGACGGCCCGACCCACCAGCCGGTCGAGCACCTCGCGGCGCTGCGCGCCATCCCGGGTCTCGACGTCGTCCGACCGGCCGACGCCAACGAGACCGCGTGGGCCTGGCGCACGGTGCTCGAGAACACCGAGCGCCCCGCCGGCATCGTCCTCACGCGCCAGAACGTCCCGACGTTCCCGCGCGGGACCGACGGCTACGCCGACGCGTCCGGCACCGCGCGCGGCGGGTACGTGCTCCTCGACACGGAGGGCACGCCCGACGTCATCCTCATCGGCACGGGCTCCGAGGTGCAGCTCGCCGTCGAGGCGCGCGAGATCCTCGCCGCCGAGGGCGTGCAGGCGCGCGTCGTGTCCCTGCCGAGCCGCGAGTGGTTCGACGGGCAGGACGACGCATACCGCGAGTCCGTCCTGCCGTCCGGCGTCCGTGCGCGCGTGTCCGTCGAGGCGGGCGTCGCGCAGGGCTGGCGCGAGCTCGTCGGCGACGCCGGCCGCACGGTGAGCCTCGAGCACTACGGTGCGTCGGCCGACTACCAGGTGCTGTACCGCGAGTTCGGCATCACGTCCGAGGCCGTTGCGGCGGCGGCGCGCGAGTCGATCGCGGCCGCCCGTGGCGGCGACGCCCCGGGCGCCGCGGCCTCCCCGTCGGAGGGCGGCACTGGCGACCAGCTCTGACCCTTCGTAGATTCCGAGGTGGGGCCGCGTGCGGCCCCACCTCGGGACGGTCCGGGTCGGGTCGCACGGCCCGGGCAGCACGTCCGCAGCGAGAGCACCACCGAGAGGAAGTCCGATGACGCAGTCCACCGCGGTCCCCGGCCCCATCGAGCAGCTCACGGGAGCGGGCGTGTCGATCTGGCTCGACGACCTCTCCCGAGAACGGCTGCGCTCGGGCAACCTCGCCGAGCTCGTCGCGACGCGCGGCGTCGTCGGCGTCACGACGAACCCCACGATCTTCGCCGCGGCCGTCGCGAAGGGCGACGCGTACGACGCGCAGCTCGCCGACCTCGCGGCCGCGGGCACCGACGACGCGGCCGTCGAGGCCGCCGTCGAGAGCATCACGACGGACGACGTGCGGGCCGCCGCCGACCTCCTGCGCCCCGTGTACGACGCCACGGACGGCGTCGACGGGCGCGTGTCGATCGAGGTGGACCCGCGCCTCGCGCACGACGCGGACGCGACCGTGGAGACCGCCGAGCGCCTGTGGCGCACGATCGACCGGCCCAACGTCTTCATCAAGATCCCCGCGACCGTCGAGGGCCTCGACGCGATCACGCGCACCCTCGCGCAGGGCATCAGCGTCAACGTCACGCTCATCTTCTCGCTCGCGCGCTACCGCGCGGTCATGGACGCCTTCGCCGCCGGCCTGGAGCAGGCCCGCGCGGCCGGGACCGACCTCGCGCCGATCGGCTCCGTCGCGTCGTTCTTCGTCTCGCGCGTCGACACCGCGGTGGACGCGGCGCTGGAGAAGGTCGGCACGCCGGAGGCGCTCGACCTGCGCGGCCAGGCCGCGGTCGCCAACGCCCGGCTCGCGTTCGAGGCGTACGAGGAGTTCCGCCAGACCGACCGGTGGCGCTCGCTCGCCGCCGCCGGCGCGCACCCGCAGCGGCCTTTGTGGGCGTCCACGGGCGTGAAGAACCCGGAGTACCGCGACACCCTCTACGTCGACGAGCTCGTCACGGACGGCGTCGTGAACACCATGCCCGAGTCGACGCTCCAGGCGTTCGCGGACCACGGCGTCGTGACGGGCGACACCGTCACGGGCACCGCCGCCGCGTCCCGCCGCACGATCGAGACCGTCGAGTCGTTCGGCGTGTCGCTCGTCGAGGTCACCGACCGCCTCGAGGCCGAGGGCGTGCGCAAGTTCGAGGACAGCTGGACCGAGCTCCTCGCCACGACGCGCGACAACCTCCGCCGCCTCGCCTCCTCCTGACCTCCGGTGCGCGGCCGGCGTCCCGGCCGCGCGTCCGACCTGCGGGAACGGCGGCGCACCCCGTGGCGACGCCCCTATGATCCGCAGACGCCCCAGTCCTTCTGCAGTCCTCCGACCCCTCCCCGAACGGAACGGTGCCACCAGGTGAGACCGGCCAAGATCACGCCAGAGCACAACCCTCTGCGCGACCCCCTCGACCTGCGCCTGCCCCGGATCGCGGGCCCGTGCGGGCTCGTCATCTTCGGCGTCACGGGCGACCTCGCCCGCAAGAAGCTCATGCCCGCGGTCTACGACCTCGCCAACCGCGGCCTGCTGCCGCCGGGCTTCGCGCTCACGGGCTTCGCGCGCCGCGACTGGGAGGACCAGGACTTCGCGCAGGTCGTGCACGACGCCGTCAAGGAGCACGCGCGCACGCCGTTCCGCGAGGCGACGTGGCGCCAGCTCTCCGAGGGCATCCGGTTCGTCCAGGGCTCGTTCGACGACGACGAGGCGTTCGAGCGCCTGCGCGAGACGGTCGAGACGCTCGACGCCGAGCGCGGCACGGGCGGCAACCACGCGTTCTACCTCTCGGTCCCGCCGAGCGCGTTCCCCGTCGTGTGCCGCCAGCTCGCCGAGTCGGGGCTGTCCCGCTCGGCGGAGGACGCGTGGCGGCGCGTGGTCATCGAGAAGCCGTTCGGCCACGACCTCGCGAGCGCGCGCGAGCTCGACGCCGTCGTGTCGGAGGTCTTCCCGCCCGACTCGGTCTTCCGCATCGACCACTACCTCGGCAAGGAGACGGTCCAGAACCTCCTCGCCCTGCGCTTCGCGAACCAGATGTTCGAGCCCATCTGGAACGCGAACTACGTCGACCACGTGCAGATCACGATGGCCGAGGACATCGGCATCGGGGGCCGCGCCGGCTACTACGACGGCATCGGCGCCGCGCGCGACGTCATCCAGAACCACCTGCTCCAGCTCCTCGCGCTCGTCGCGATGGAGGAGCCCGTGTCGTTCGACGCGCCGTCGCTGCGCGCCGAGAAGATCAAGGCGCTCTCCGCCGTCCGGCTCCCCCACGAGCTGTCGCGGCACACCGCGCGCGGGCAGTACGCCGCGGGCTGGCAGGGCGGCGAGGAGGTCATCGGCTTCCTCGACGAGGACGGCATCCCCGCGGACTCGAGGACCGAGACGTACGCGGCGATCCGCGTGGACATCGACAACCGCCGCTGGGCGGGCGTGCCGTTCTACCTGCGCACGGGCAAGCGCCTCGGGCGTCGCGTCACCGAGGTCGCGGTCGTGTTCAAGAAGGCTCCGCACCTGCCGTTCGAGACGTCGCAGGCGTCCGACCTCGGCAACAACGCGCTCGTCATCCGCGTCCAGCCCGACGAGGGCGTGACGATGCGCTTCGGCGCCAAGGTCCCGGGCACCGCGATGGAGGTCCGCGACGTCACGATGGACTTCGGGTACGGGCACGCGTTCACGGAGTCCTCCCCGGAGGCGTACGAGCGGCTCATCCTCGACGTGCTCCTCGGCGACCCGCCGCTGTTCCCCACCCGCGAGGAGGTCGAGCTCTCCTGGAAGATCCTCGACCCCATCACGGCGCACTGGGAGGCGAAGGGCGCGCCCGAGCCGTACCGCTCCGGCACGTGGGGACCGGAGTCCGCCGACGCGATGCTCGCGCGCGACGGCCGCTCGTGGCGGCGCCCGTGACCGCTCTCGGGGCGCCGCCCTCGCGGAGCGCGGCGCTCCTGCCCGACACCCCCCGACCCCGTCGTGCGCGCCGGCGCGGCACGACCCTCCGACCGGCGAGGACCCCGCGATGATCATCGACATGCCCGACACGACGACGAACGCGGTGAACAAGCGCCTCGTGCGCCTGCGCGACGAGGGCGGCGCGATCGCGCTCGGCCGCGTCCTGACGCTCGTCGTCATCGCCCGCGAGTCCGACGTCGAGACCTCGATCGAGGCGGCGAACGACGCGAGCCGCGAGCACCCGTGCCGCGTCATCGTCGTCGCACCGTCCGGGCGGAGCACGACCCCGCACCTCGACGCCCAGATCCGCGTCGGCGGCGACGCCGGCGCGTCCGAGGTCGTCGTGCTGCGCACGGCGGGCCCGCTGCTCGAGCACGCCGACACGCTCGTCATGCCCCTGCTGCTGCCCGACGCCCCGATCGTCGTGTGGTGGCCGGGGCAGCCGCCCGCGTCGCCCGACGACGACCCGGTCGGCGTGATGGCGCAGCGGCGCATCACGGACTCCATCACCGCCAAGGACCCCGAGGCGACGCTCGCGCAGCTCGCGACGACGTACGGCCCGGGCGACTCGGACCTCGCGTGGGCGCGCGTCACGCTGTGGCGCGGCCTCATCGCCGCCGCGCTCGACCAGCCGCCGTACGAGCCGGTGACGAGCGTCGTCGTCGAGGGCCAGGCGAAGCACACGTCGCTCGACCTGCTCGCCGCGTGGCTCGGGTCGCGGCTGCGGTGCCCGGCGCAGGTCGTGCGACGGCGTGGCGCCGAGGCGATCACGCGCGTCACGCTCGAGCGCAAGAGCGGCCCGATCGTCCTCGACCGCCCCGACGGCCGCATCGTGACGATCAGCCAGCCCGGCAAGCCCGACCGCCGCGTCGCCCTCCCCATCCGCACCCTGAGCGAGGCCCTCATCGAGGAGCTGCGCCGCCTCGACCCGGACGAGATCTACGGCGAGGTGCTCACCAAGGGCCTGCAGAAGGTGGGCGCATGAGCGCCACGCAGCCCGAGGCCCACGCCGCCCACGCGCGCCTCGTCGTCGTGCACCCCGACGCGGGGGTCCTCGCCGAGGCGGTCGCGTCGCGCCTCGTGACGCGGCTCCTCGACGTGCAGTCGGTGCGCCGCCCGGTGCACGTCGTGCTCACGGGCGGCACCGTCGGCATCGCGAGCCTCGCCGCGCTGGCTCGCCACCCCGCGCGCGACGCGGTCGACTGGACCGGCGTGCACCTGTGGTGGGGCGACGAGCGGTTCCTCGCGTCGGGCGACGGCGAGCGCAACGAGACCCAGGCGCGCGACGCGCTGCTCGACCACCTGCCGCAGCTCCCGGCCGAGAACGTGCACCCGATGCCGTCGGCCGACGCCGCGGCCACGCCCGAGGAGTCCGCCGCGGCGTACGCCGCGACGCTCGCCGAGCACGCGCCCGCCGGCGCCGCCGTGCCCGAGTTCGACGTCCTCCTGCTCGGCATGGGGCCGGACGGCCACGTCGCGTCGCTCTTTCCCGGGCACCCCGGCCTCGACGTGCAGGGCGTGCCGACCGCGGGCGTCCACGGCTCCCCCAAGCCGCCGCCCGAGCGCGTGACGCTGACGTTCGAGGCGATCGCCCGGGCACGGCAGGTCTGGGTCGTCGCGGCCGGCGCCGAGAAGGCGCCCGCCGTCGCCGCCGCGCTCGGCGGAGCACCGGCCCGCGAGACGCCCGCCGCGGCGGTCGCCGGCACCGAGCGCACCCTGTGGCTCGTCGACGTGGCGGCCGCGGGCGACCGCGCGGAGGCTGATCCCGCATGACGACCGGCGCGCCCGACGACCTCGCCGGCCCGACCGACCCCGCAGCGACGTGGGACGCGGTCGACGCCTACTTCGGCCCGCTCGTGGGCGAGGACGACGTGCTCGCCGCCGCGTCGGAGCGCGCACGGGCGGCCGGTCTCCCCGAGATCCAGGTCTCGGCCGCGCAGGGCCGTCTCCTGCAGCTCCTCGCGCTCGCCACGGGCGCGCGACGCGTCCTGGAGGTCGGCACGCTCGGCGGGTACTCGACGATCTGGCTCGCCCGCGCGCTCCCGCCGGACGGCGGCACCCTCGTCACGTGCGAGATCGACCCGGCGCACGCGGCCGTGGCACGCGAGTCGCTCGCCGCGGCCGGGCTCTCCGCGGTCGTGGACGTCGTCGTGGGTCCCGCGGCGGACACGCTGCGCCGGCTCGTCGACGAGGGCACGGAGCCGTTCGACCTCGTGTTCGTGGACGCGGACAAGCCGTCGAACCCCGTGTACCTCGACCTCGCGGTCCGGCTCTCGCGGCCCGGCACGCTCGTCGTCGTGGACAACACCGTCCGCGGCGGGGCGGTCGCGGACCCGCGGAGCACCGACCCCAACGTCCTCGGGGTCCGGGAGATGGTCGCGCGCATCGTCGACGACCCGCGCCTCGACGCCACGGCCGTGCAGACCGTCGGCTCCAAGGGCTACGACGGGTTCGTCCTCGCGCGCGTGCGCGGCTGAGCCGCGACGGAACAGCGCGAGTCACGCCTTCCGGGTGCGGCGCGCCCCGGGACTGCCCTCGCCGGTGAGCGGCGGCCCCGTCGTCGGTGAGGGGCGGTCAGACGCCGCGACGGGCGCGCAGCGCGGCGAGCGCCTCGTCGAGGATGGCCACGCCGTCCTCGTCGCTGCGGCGCTCCTTCACGTACGCGAGGTGCGTCTTGTACGGCTCGTTGCGCAGCGGCGTCGGCGGGTTCTCGCGGTCCTGGCCGGCCGGGAAGCCGCACCGCGGGCAGTCCCAGGTCTCCGGAGCCTCGATGTCCGCCTCCGAGGAGAAGCTCGGCCGCGTCTCGTGACCGTTCGCGCACCAGTAGGACACCCAGAAGCGCGGCGCGATCTCGCCGCGCTCGGACTCCCCGAGCGGTCCCGCCCCGACGCGCGACCCGCGGATCGCGTTACCACCTGCCACGTGCTCTCCCCCGTCCGTGCCGTCGTCGGCACTCGCTCTGCCCGTACCGCGCTGGGTCGCGCGGCTGCCCCCCTGCGACTTCCTCGAGCCCTCCCGACGCCCCGTCAGGGCGTGCGGGTCAGCTCACCTTCTGGAGAAGACCCAGGAGCACGATGACGACCGCCCAGACGAGGGCGAAGGCCACGGTGATCCGGTTGAGGTTGCGCTCGGCGACGCCGGAGCTGCCCACCGAGCTCGAGATCCCGCCGCCGAACATGTCGGACAGACCGCCGCCCTTCCCCTTGTGCATGAGCACGAGCAGGGTGAGGAAGGCGCTGGTCAGCACCAGCAGGATCTGGAGGATGATGCGCAGCACGTCCACGAGTACGTCCTTGAGGCTCAGGGCCGGCCCGACCGATGTCGAGCGCGACCGCACGGTTGTGGTGAGCGGGCGTGACCCGCTGCACAGGGGACAAGAGTAGGCGACGCGAGGCCGCCGCGGCCAACCCCGGCCGCCGGCGTCTCACGTCCGGCCCCGACGGCCCCGGGATCTGCTCCCCGGAGCCGTCGGGCGACGCGTCCGCGGAGGTCAGGCCCCGGTCGCGTGCGACTGGTAGCGCGCGATGCGGGCGAACTCCTCCGGGTCGAGGCTCGCGCCGCCGACGAGCGCGCCGTCGACGTCGGGCTGCGCCATGATCGCGGCGACGTTCGAGGACTTCACCGAGCCGCCGTAGAGGATGCGGGTCGCGTTCGCGAGGTCCGCGTCGTAGAGGTCGCCCAGGGCGCCGCGGATCGCGCCGCAGACCTCCTGCGCGTCCTCGGGCGTCGCGACCTCGCCCGTGCCGATGGCCCACACGGGCTCGTAGGCGATGACGAGCGTCGCGAGCTGCGCGGCGGGGAGACCCGCGAGCGCGCCCTCGACCTGCGCGAGCGTGTAGGGGATCTGCTCGCCCGCCTTGCGGACGTCCAGACCCTCGCCCACGCAGACGATCGGGGCGATGCCCTGACCCACGGCGGCGACGATCTTCTCGTTGACCAGCGCGTCCGTCTCGCCGTGGTACTGGCGGCGCTCGGAGTGGCCGATCGCGACGTAGCTCGCGCCGAGCTTGGCGAGCATCGTCGCCGAGATCTCGCCGGTGTACGCGCCCTCGGCGTGCGCCGAGACGTCCTGCGCGCCGTACTTCAGCTCGAGCTTGTCCGCGTCCACGAGGGTCTGCACGGAGCGCAGGTCGGTGAACGGGGGCAGCACGGCCACCTCGACGGCCGCGTAGTCGTGCTTCGCGTCCTTGAGGGTCCACGCGAGCTTCTGCACGGTGTGGGTCGCCTGGTGGTGGTCCAGGTTCATCTTCCAGTTGCCCGCCATGAGCGGGGTGCGGGTGTTCGCCACGGTCCTTCTTCTCTCTGTGGGGCCCGCCCCGCCCCGCAGGAGCGGGGCGGAGCGGGAGGGGTACGGGAGGGGCGTCAGCCCTCGAGGACGGAGATCCCGGGCAGGTCCTTGCCCTCCAGGAACTCGAGGCTCGCGCCGCCGCCGGTCGAGATGTGGCTGAACCCGGCCTCGTCGAAGCCGAGGATGCGCACGGCCGCGGCCGAGTCGCCGCCGCCGACGATGGTGAACGCGCCGTTCGCCGTCGCGTCCACGAGGGCCTGCGCGACGGCGCGCGTGCCGCCCGAGAACGCGTCGAACTCGAACACGCCCGCCGGGCCGTTCCAGACGACGGTCTTCGCGTCCGCGATCTTGCTCGCGAAGAGCTGGGCCGACTCGGGGCCGATGTCGAGGCCGATCTTGTCCGCCGGGATGGCGTCCGCGGCGACGACCTCGTGCGGGGAGTCCGCGGCGAACGAGTCGGCGGCCACGACGTCCGTCGGCAGCACGATCTCGACGCCGTTCTTCTCGGCGTCGGCGAGGTAGCCCTTGACGGTGTCGATCTGGTCCTCCTCGAGGAGGGACTTGCCGACGCCGTAGCCCTTGGCCGCGAGGAACGTGAAGACCATGCCGCCGCCGATGAGCAGGCGGTCCGCCTTGGTGAGCAGGTTCGCGATGACGCCGAGCTTGTCGGACACCTTCGAGCCGCCGAGCACGACGACGTACGGGCGCTCCGGGTCCTCGGTCGCCTTGCGCAGCGAGTCGACCTCCTTGAGGACGAGCTCGCCGACCGCGGCGGGCAGCACCTGCGCGACGTCGTAGACCGACGCCTGCTTGCGGTGCACGACGCCGAAGCCGTCGGAGACGAACACGTCGGCGAGCTCCGCGAGGTCGTGCGCGAGCGCCTGACGCTCGGCGTCGTCCTTGGAGGTCTCGCGCGCGTCGAAGCGGATGTTCTCCAGCAGCGCGACCTCGCCCTCGCCGAGCGCGGCGACGGTCTCGCGCGCGGACTCGCCCACGACGTCCTGCGCGAGGTGCACGGGGACGCCGAGCAGCTCCCCGAGGCGCGCGGCGACGGGCGCGAGCGAGTACTTCGCGTCCGGCTCGCCCTTGGGGCGACCGAGGTGCGCGGTGACGACGACCTTCGCACCGGCGTCGGTGAGCTTCTTCAGCGTGGGCAGCGCGGCGCGGATGCGCCCGTCGTCCGTGATGGTCGTCCCGTCGAGCGGGACGTTGAAGTCGGAGCGGACCAGGACGCGCTTGCCGCGCAGGTCGCCCAGGGAGTCGATGGTCTTCATGCGGTCTCCTACGGTTCGGTCGCCGTCGTGCGGGCCCGTGCCGGGGGCCGGCCGTGCCCGCACATGAGGACGTCCGCGTGCGCGTCACCGGGCGGTGCCGGGACGCGCACGCGGACGCATGGTGCTACGCAGGGTCGGGCTGCGTCAGCGGGTGTCTCAGAGCTTGTCGCCGACGAGCTGCGTGAGCGCGACGAGGCTGTTCGAGTAGCCCCACTCGTTGTCGTACCAGGAGACGACCTTGACCTGGTCGCCGATCACCTTGGTGAGCTTCGAGTCGAAGATGCTCTGGTGCGGGTTCGTGACGATGTCGCTCGAGACGATCTCGTCGTCGACGTACTCGAGGATGCCCTTGAGCGGGCCCTCGGCGGCGGCCTTGAGCGCGGCGTTGACCTCCTCGACCGTGACCTCGCGCGAGGCGGTGAAGGTGAGGTCCGTCGCCGAGCCCGTGATGACCGGCACGCGGAGCGCGTAGCCGTCGAGCTTGCCCTTGAGCTCCGGGAGCACGAGCGACACGGCCTTGGCGGCACCCGTCGACGTCGGCACGATGTTCTGCGCGGCGGCGCGGGCGCGACGCAGGTCGCGGTGCGGGCCGTCCTGCAGGTTCTGGTCGCCCGTGTAGGCGTGGATCGTGGTCATGAGACCACGCTCGATGCCGATCGAGTCGTTGAGCGCCTTCGCCAGCGGCGCGAGGCAGTTCGTGGTGCACGACGCGTTCGAGATGATGTGGTGCGCGGCCGGGTCGTACTGGTCCGAGTTCACGCCCATGACGAACGTGGCGTCCTCGTTCTTGGCCGGGGCCGAGATGATGACCTTCTTGGCACCGGCGTCGATGTGCGCCTTGGCCTTGGTCGCGTCGGTGAAGAAGCCGGTCGACTCGATGACGATGTCGGCGCCCAGCTCGCCCCAGGGGAGGTTCGCGGGGTCGCGCTCGGCGAGGGCACGGATCTTGACGCCGTCGACGATGATGTTCTCGTCGTCGAAGTCCACGCTCTTGGGGAAGCGGCCCAGCACCGTGTCGTACTTGAGCAGGTGCGCGAGCGTCTTGTTGTCCGTGAGGTCGTTGACGCCCACGATCTCGATGTCGGCGCCCGACTCGACGATGGCGCGGTAGAAGTTCCGTCCGATACGACCGAAGCCGTTGATACCGACGCGGATGGTCACAATGCCCTCCTCAGGGCGCGCCGGTTGTCCCGACGCACACGGTTGATGCCGAACGATCACGTACGCCGTCGTACGCAGGTGGTGATGGCGTTCGTGCCCCGCTGCCCGGATCCCGGCACAGCACCCTCCGTGCCCGCGGGATCGTCACGGCGACAGCCGGGACCACCCACGCCCACGAGGGGTGTCAGCGAAGGAGCACGTCGTTGTCACCTGACGCATCCGAGCCTATACCAACACCACGCCAGCATGTGACCTGGATCCCACGCCTCGGGACCATCGTCCCGCCGGTGCGTGACGTCCAGGCATCGGAGCGGCACGGGGACGCGCCGGAACGGGTCGAGCGTGGCGCGTGCCGCTCGGGCGGGTGCGGGCGCGGGCCCCGACCGTCACAGGTCGAGCAGCTCGGGGCTCAGGCCCGCCTCCGTGTCGGGGATCCCGAGCTCGGCGGCGCGCTTGTCCGCCGTCGAGAGCAGTCGCCGGATGCGGCCGGCGACGGCGTCCTTGGTCAGCGGCGGGTCGGCGAGCTGGCCCAGCTCCTCGAGCGACGCCTGCTTGTGGGCGAGCCGCAGCTCGCCCGCCTGGCGGAGGTGGTCGGGCAGGTCGGGGCCGAGGATCTCGAACGCCCGCTCGACCCGCGCGCCCGCGGCGACCGCGGCGCGCGCCGAGCGGCGCAGGTTCGCGTCGTCGAAGTTGGCGAGCCGGTTCGCGGTCCCGCGGACCTCGCGCCGCGCGCGACGCTCCTCCCACACGAGCACCGCCTCGTGCGCGCCGAGCCGCGTGAGGAGCGCGCTGATCGCGTCCCCGTCGCGGATGACGACGCGGTCGACGCCGCGCACCTCGCGGGACTTCGCCGAGACGCCCAGGCGGCGCGCCGCGCCCACGAGCGCGAGCGCCGCCTCGGGGCCCGGGCACGTGATCTCGAGCGCGGACGAGCGTCCCGGCTCGGTGAGCGAGCCGTGCGCGAGGAACGCGCCGCGCCAGGCGGCCTCGGCCTCCTCGACGCCGCCCGAGACGACCTGCGGCGGCAGCCCGCGGACGGGCCGGCCACGCTGGTCGAGCAGACCCGTCTGGCGGGCGAGGGACTCGCCGTCGCGCACGACGCGCACGACGTACCGGCTGCTCTTGCGCAGCCCGCCGGCGGACACCACGATGAGCTCGCTCGTGTGCCCGTAGACGTCCGCGATGGTCTCGCGCAGGCGGCGCGCGGCGATCGCGGTGTCGAGCTCCGCCTCGATGACGACGCGGCCCGAGATGAGGTGCAACCCGCCCGAGAAGCGGAGCATCGCGGAGACCTCCGCCTTGCGGCACGACGTCTTGTCCACCCGCAGCCGAGCCAGCTCGTCCTTCACCTGTGCCGTGAGCGCCATGCGGGACATCCTGCCACCGATGACGGCGCACCGCGGCGGCGGACCGACCACCGCCGCGGGCCCCGTCGTGCCCTGTCGGACGGCTCAGCGCGCGCGCGAGCCGACGTCGCCGAGGAAGTCGTCGAACACGTCGCGGTACGCCGCGGCGAGCCGCAGCGCGTCGTGCCGCGGGGTGCCGTCACCGCGCCGGACCTGGCGCAGGAGCAGGCGCGCGCCCATGCGCGCCGCGGCGTCGGCGAGCTGCTCGGTGTCCTCCACCGCCGACGGGTCCGCGACGACGGCGTCGATCCGCAGTCCCGGCGCGTGCTTGTGCAGCGCCTCGAGGTGGTCCGTCGCGGACAGCCCGTACGTCTCCCCCGTCTCGCTCGACAGGTTGAGCGTGACGCAGCGCCGCGCCGGCGTCTCGTGCAGGGCGCGCGCGAGCTCGGGCACGAGCAGGTGCGGCATGACGGACGAGAACCAGGAGCCCGGGCCGAGCACGACCCAGTCCGCGTCCTCGACGGCCTGCACGGCCTCGGGGCACGCGGGCGGGTCGGCGGGCACGAGGCGCAGCTGCTCGATCCGCCCGTGGGTGACCGCGACGCGGCTCTGCCCGACGACCGTCTCCAGGGCGTCGCCCGTGCGCACGTCGGCCTCGATGCGCAGCGGCACGGACGCCATCGGGAGCACGCGCCCCCGCGCGCCCAGGAGCTTGCCGACCCAGTCGAGCCCGGCGACCGGGTCGTCGAGCAGCTCCCACAGCGCGACGATGAGCAGGTTCCCCACGGCGTGGTTGTCGAGGTCGCCCTCGGACGTGAACCGGTGCTGGAGCAGCGAGCTCCAGGTGCGGCCCCACTCCGAGTCGTCGCACAAGGCCGCGAGCGCCATGCGCAGGTCGCCGGGCGGCAGGACGCCGAGCTCGGCGCGCAGCCGCCCCGACGAGCCGCCGTCGTCGGCGACCGTGACGACCGCGGTGAGACGGTCGGACATGAGGCGCAGCGCCGAGAGGCTCGCCGACAGCCCGTGCCCGCCGCCGAGGGCGACGACCGCGGGGTTGCGCTTGGCGACCACGTCGCTCACTCCTTGCCGAGGTCCCGTGCCGTGACGATGACGCGCTGGCCCTGCGCGCGCAGGCGGGCGGCGATGGCCTCGCTGATCGCGACGGAGCGGTGCTTGCCGCCCGTGCAGCCCACGGCGATGGTCACGTAGCGCTTCTCCTCCCCCAGGTAGCCGGCCAGCACCGGCTCGAGCGCGCTGACGTACCGGTCGACGAACTCGAGGGCCCCGGGCCGGCCGAGCACGTAGTCGCGCACCGGGGCGTCGCGACCGGTGAGGTGGCGCAGCTCGGTGATCCAGTACGGGTTGGCGAGGAACCGGACGTCGACGACGTGGTCCGCGTCGAGCGGGAGCCCGTACTTGAACCCGAACGAGACGACGTTGATCCGCAGCGTCTCGGGCGTGCCGTCGGCGACCGCGGCGCGCACCTCGCGCGCGAGGTCGTGCACGGTGAGCTCCGAGGTGTCGATGACGACGTCGGAGCGCTCCTCGAGGCTCGCGAGGAGGCGGCGCTCCTCCCCGAGCCCGTCGAGGATCCGCCCCTCCCCCTGGAGCGGGTGCGGGCGCCGCACCTGCTCGTACCGGCGCACGAGCACCTCGTCGGACGCGTCGAGGAACAGGATCCGGTAGAAGACGCCGATCTGGCGCAGGTGGTCGAGCACCTCGACGAGGTCGGTGAAGAACTCGCGCCCGCGCACGTCGACGACGGCCGCGATCCGCTCGAGCGCCGACCCGGAGCGCGTCATGAGGTCGACGAGCGGGACGATCATGCGCGGCGGCAGGTTGTCGACGACGTACCAGTCGAGGTCCTCGAGCACCGCCGCCGCGCGCGTGCGCCCGGCGCCGGACATGCCCGTGATGATGAGCACCTCCGGGTCGCGGGACTCGGGCGCGGGCGTCGCGGCCTCGATGGCGGGGATGCCGCTGGGGACGGTGATCGGGGAGGGCTCCGGCACGCGGGCGGAGGACGCCTGCGGGCTGAGGTCCGGGGTCGGCTCCGAGGTCATGGCACCAGCATGCCAGCCGCTCACGCGCGGGCCGTGGCCCCGTCGCCCGCCGGAGTGTCCTGGGCGGCACCGGACGCGTCGGGCGCGGCCTGCTCGGCCGCGCCGCCCAGCGCGGCGACCACGGCCTGCGCCGTGCGCTCGCCCATGCCCCGCACGCTCGCGATCTCGTCGACGCTCGCGGCGCGCAGCCGCTTGAGCGACCCGAAGTGCTTGAGCAGCGCCGTCCTGCGCGCCGGGCCGAGCCCGGGGACGTCGTCGAGCGCCGACGCCGTCATGCCCTTGCTGCGCTGCCTGCGGTGCTGCGCGATCGCGAACCGGTGCGCCTCGTCGCGCACGCGCTGGAGCAGGTACAGCCCCTCGGACGAGCGGCGCAGGATGACCGGGTACTCCTCCCCGGGCACCCAGACCTCCTCGAGGCGCTTGGCGAGACCGCACAGCGCGACGTCGTCGATCCCGAGGTCCTCGAGCGCGCGGGCGGCGGCGGCCACCTGGGGCGGGCCGCCGTCCACGACGACGAGGTTCGGCGGGTACGCGAACCGCGCACGCCGGTCGGTGGGCGCGTCGGCGTCGACCTCGCCGCTGCGCGGGACGTAGCCCGCGGCCTCGGCGGCGCGCTCGGCCCGGCGCCCCGCGGCGTCGGAGGCGTCGGCGACGTCGTCCGCCTCGAGGTCGAGCTCGACCTCGCCCGAGCGCGACCGGTCGGCCAGGTAGCGCTTGAACCGGCGCGTGATGACCTCGTACATCGCCGCGGTGTCGTCCGCCGCGCCGTCGCCGTCCGGGCCGCGCACCGTGAAGTGCCGGTACTCGCTCTTGCGCGCGAGGCCGTCCTCGAAGACCACCATCGACGCGACCTGGTACGTGCCCTGGTTGTGCGAGACGTCGTAGCACTCGATCCGCAGCGGCGCCGACTCGAGGTCGAGGGCCTCCTGGATCTCGCGCAGCGCCTGGCTGCGGGTCGTGAGGTCGCCCGCGCGGCGCGTGCGGTGCAGCGCGAGCGCGTGCTCCGCGTTGGCGCGGACCGTCGCGGCGAGCTCCTTCTTGTCGCCCCGCTGGGGCACGCGCACGTCGACGCGCGCGCCGCGCAGGCCCGAGAGCCACGTGGTCACCTGGTCGGTGTCGGGCGGCAGGACCGGGACGAGCACCTCGCGCGGCACGGCGTCGCGCGCGCCCGCACGGCCGGAGCGCGCGCCGGCGTCCGCCGCGATCGCCTCCTCGGCCGCGCCGTACACCTGCTGGAGCAGGTGCTCGACGAGCTCCGCGTCCGTGACGTCCTCGACCTTCTCGACGATCCAGCCGCGCTGGCCGCGGATGCGCCCGCCGCGCACGTGGAACACCTGCACGGCGGCCTCCAGCTCGTCGCCGACGAGCGCGAACACGTCCGCGTCCGTGCCGTCCGCGAGGACGACCGCGTTCTTCTCGGTCGCGCGCTGGAGCGCCGCGATGTCGTCGCGCAGGCGCGCCGCGGCCTCGTACTCCATCGCCGCGGCCGCCTCGTTCATCTTGCGCTCGAGCCGGCGCACGAAGCGCTGGGTGTCCCCCGCCATGAAGTCGCAGAAGTCCTCCGCGAGCGCCCGGTGGTCCTCGGGCGTGATCCGCCCGACGCACGGCGCGGAGCACTTGTCGATGTAGCCGAGCAGACAGGGCCGGCCCGTCTGGTGCGCGCGCTTGAACACGCCGGCCGAGCACGTGCGCACGGGGAAGACGCGCAGCAGCAGGTCGAGCGTCTCGCGGATCGCCCACGCGTGGCCGTACGGGCCGAAGTACCGGGTGCCGGGGCGCTTGGCCCCGCGCATCACCTGGGCGCGCGGGAACTCCTCCCCCATCGTCACGGCGAGGTACGGGTAGGACTTGTCGTCGCGGTACTTGACGTTGAACCGCGGGTCGAACTCCTTGATCCACGTGTACTCGAGGGCCAGCGCCTCGACCTCGGTCCCGACGACCGTCCACTCGACCGAGGCCGCGGTCGTCACCATGGTCTGCGTGCGGTGGTGCAGGTTCGCGACGTCCTGGAAGTAGCTCGACAGGCGCGCCCGCAGGTTCTTGGCCTTGCCGACGTAGATCACGCGACCGTGCGCGTCACGGAACCGGTAGACGCCCGGCGAGGTGGGGATCTCCCCCGGCGCAGGGCGGTACGTCGCGGGGTCAGCCATGGTCTCCAGCCTAGGTCAGGCCACCGACGTCGCGGCGGTGGGTCGAGCCCCGGAACCGGGTCCGCGGGCACGGGCGAATTTCGGTGTGACGGGCGTCACCGCCCGTTAGGGTGACGGCCATGAGCGCACAGCACGGGTACACCGCCACCGTCCGCTGGACCGGCGCGGGCGACAAGGGCACTGCCGCCTACACGTCGTACAGCCGCGACCACGACGTCCTCCTGCCGGGTCGGCCCCCGCTGCCCGGGTCGTCCGACCCCGCGTTCCGGGGCGACCCGGAGCGCTTCAGCCCCGAGGAGCTGTTCGTCGTCAGCCTCTCCCAGTGCCACATGCTCTGGTTCCTCCACCTCGCGGCGGCCGCGGGCGTCGTCGTGCGCGAGTACGTCGACGACGCCACCGGCACGATGCGCGTCGAGTCGGGCGGCGAGGGGCAGTTCACCGACGTCACGCTCCACCCGCGCGTCGTGGTCGACGACGGCCCCGGGACGGACGAGGAGTCGCTCGCCACGCTGCACCAGCGCGCGCACGACCACTGCTTCATCGCACGCTCGGTGAACTTCCGCGTGCTCGTGGAGCCGGCGCCCGCGCGACGCGCCGCCGCCTGACGCGCTCCGGCGGCCCCGGACGCCAGCTCGACGGCGGCCGGGGACGCTACGCCGCCGAGGCCTTGCGCCGCGCGCCGGCCTTCGGCTTCTCGTCCGTCGCCCGGCGTGCCGCCGCGGAGCGGCCCTTGCCCTTCGCGCCCTTCGCCGCGGGAGCCGGCGCGGACGCCGCCGGGGCGGTCCCGACCGGCACGGGGTCGTGCTGGTCGAGGATCTCCGCGAGGAAGCGCCCCGTGTGGCTGGCCTCGACGCGCGCGACCTGCTCGGGCGTGCCCTCCGCGACGACCGTGCCACCGCCAGAGCCTCCCTCGGGGCCCATGTCCACGACCCAGTCCGCGCTCTTGATGACGTCGAGGTTGTGCTCGATCACGAGGACGCTGTTGCCCTTGTCGACGAGCGACTGGAGCACGCCGAGCAGCTTGCGGATGTCCTCGAAGTGCAGGCCCGTCGTCGGCTCGTCGAGCACGTAGATCGTGCGGCCCGTCGAGCGCTTCTGCAGCTCGCTCGCGAGCTTGACGCGCTGCGCCTCGCCGCCCGAGAGCGTCGGCGCCGGCTGACCGAGGCGGACGTACCCGAGACCGACCTCGACGAGCGTCTTGAGGTGCCGCGAGATCGCCGGCACCGCGGCGAAGAACTCCGCGGCCTCCTCGATCGGCATGTCGAGCACGTCGGCGACGGTCTTGCCCTTGAAGTGCACCTCGAGCGTCTCGCGGTTGTAGCGCGCGCCGTGGCACACCTCGCACGGGACGTAGACGTCGGGCAGGAAGTTCATCTCGATCTTCAGCGTGCCGTCGCCCGAGCACGCCTCGCAGCGGCCGCCCTTGACGTTGAACGAGAAGCGGCCCGGCGTGTACCCGCGGACCTTGGCCTCGGTCGTCTCCGCGAAGAGCTTGCGCACGTGGTCCCACACGCCCGTGTACGTCGCGGGGTTCGACCGCGGCGTGCGTCCGATCGGCCCCTGGTCGACGTGCACGACCTTGTCGAGGTGCTCGAGCCCCGTGACGCGCGTGTGCCGGCCGGCCACCTGGCGCGCGCCGTTGAGCTCGTTGGCGAGCACGGTGTAGAGGATCGAGTTCACGAGCGTGGACTTGCCGGAGCCGGACACTCCCGTGACGGCGGTGAACGTGCCGAGCGGGAAGCTCACGTCGATGCCCGTGAGGTTGTGCTCGCGCGCGCCGACGACCTTCACCTGGCGCGCCGGGTCGACGGGGCGGCGCTGCGCCGGCAGCGGGATGCTGCGCCGGCCCGAGAGGTACGCGCCCGTCACCGACTCGGGGGCCTCCAGGAGGCCCGCGTAGTCGCCCGAGTGCACGACGCGGCCGCCGTGCTCGCCCGCGCCCGGGCCGATGTCCACGACCCAGTCCGCCGTGCGGATGGTGTCCTCGTCGTGCTCGACGACGATGAGCGTGTTCCCCAGGTCTCGCAGGCGCGTGAGCGTCTCGATGAGACGGCGGTTGTCGCGCTGGTGGAGCCCGATGCTCGGCTCGTCGAGCACGTAGAGCACGCCGACGAGGCCGGAGCCGATCTGCGTCGCGAGCCGGATGCGCTGCGCCTCGCCGCCGGACAGCGTCGCCGCGGGACGCTCGAGCGACAGGTAGTCGAGCCCGACGTCGAGGAGGAAGCCCAGCCGCGCGTGGATCTCCTTGAGCACCTCGGTCGCGATCGCGCGCTCGCGCGCCCCGAGCTCGAGCGAGCCGAGGAACGCCGCGGCCTCGCGCAGCGGCAGGCGGCACACGTCCCAGATGGACTTGCCGCCGACCTTGACCGCGAGCACCTCGGGCTTGAGGCGCGCACCCTGGCACACGGGGCACGGGACCTCGCGCATGAAGGCCTCGTACTTCTCCTTCGACCACTCGGACTCGGTCTCCGTGTGGCGGCGCTCGAGGAACGTGATGACGCCCTCGAAGCCCGTCGAGTACTGCCGCTCGCGGCCCCAGCGGTTCTTGTACCGCACGTGCACCTGGTGGTTCTGCCCGTGCAGCACGGCCTTCTTGGCCCGCTCGGGCAGCGCACGCCACGGCGTGTCCATCGAGAACCCGAGGTCGTCCGCGAGCGCCGTGAGCACGCGCTCGAAGTACTCCGAGGAGATCTGCGCCCACGGCGCGACCGCGCCCTCGCGCAGCGACTTCTCCTCGTCGGGGATCACGAGGTCCGGGTCGACCTCGAGGCGGAAGCCGATGCCCGTGCACTCGGGGCACGCCCCGTAGGGAGCGTTGAACGAGAACGTGCGCGGCTCGATCTCGTCGAGCGCGAGCTCGTGGTCGTTGGGGCACGCGCGCTTCTCGGAGAAGCGGCGCTCGCGCGCCGGGTCGTCCGGGTCGGCGTCGACGAGCTCGACGACGACCAGGCCGCCGGCGAGGCCGAGCGCGGTCTCGACCGAGTCGGTCAGGCGGCGCTGCACGCCCTCGCGCGCGACGAGGCGGTCGACGACGACCTCGATGTCGTGCTTGAGCTTCTTCTCGAGCGCGGGCACGTCCGTGAGCGTGCGCACCTCGCCGTCGACGCGGGCGCGCGCGAAGCCCTTGGTCTGCAGCTCCTTGAAGAGCTCGGAGTACTCGCCCTTGCGCCCGCGCACGACCGGCGCGAGCACCTGGTAGCGCGTGCCCTCGGGCAGCTCGAGCAGGCGGTCGACGATCTGCTGCGGCGTCTGCGCGGTGACGCGCTCGCCGCACACCGGGCAGTGCTGCGTGCCCGCGCGCGAGAACAGCAGGCGCAGGTAGTCGTACACCTCGGTGATGGTGCCGACGGTCGACCGCGGGTTGCGGTTCGTCGACTTCTGGTCGATCGACACCGCGGGCGACAGGCCCTCGATGAAGTCCACGTCGGGCTTGTCCATCTGGCCGAGGAACTGGCGCGCGTACGCGGACAGCGACTCGACGTAGCGGCGCTGGCCCTCCGCGAAGATGGTGTCGAACGCGAGCGACGACTTGCCCGAGCCGGAGAGCCCCGTGAAGACGATGAGCCGGTCCCGCGGGAGGTCGAGGTCGACGTTGCGCAGGTTGTGCTCGCGGGCACCGGAGATGACGAGGCGATTGCTCACCGAAGCATCGTACGACCGACCACCGACATTCGCACAGGTGTTCGACGTCACCTTCGCCGCTCCCCCGGCGAACGCTCACCGCAGGCGCACGTCGGGTCCTCGGGCCGTCGCCGGACGCGGCACACTGACGCCATGACGTACACCGGACGAGTCGTCGTGGGCGGCCCGAGCGACCTGCGGCGCCTCGACGCCGTCGAGATCCGCAAGCTCGCGGTCGGGCCGCTCGCGAACGACGTCTGCCTCCTCACGTGCCGCCGCACGGGCGCCCAGGTCCTCGTCGACGCCGCGGACTCGCCCGACGACGTGCTCGCGCTCGTGCGCGAGGGCTCGCCGTCGGCGCGCCTCGACCTCCTCGTCACGACGCACCGCCATGCCGACCACTCCCGTGCGCTCGCCGCGGTCGTCGCCGGCACGGGTGCGGCGGTCGCGGTCGGCGACCCCGACGCCGACGCCGTGGCGGCCGCGACCGGCGTGCACGTCGCGCGCCGGCTCGGGCACGGCGACGTCCTGCAGCTCGGCGACCTCACGCTCGAGGTGGTCGCCCTGCGCGGCCACACGCCGGGCTCCGTCGCGCTCGCCTACCGCGAGCCGGGCGCGGTGCGCGAGCCGGAGGCCGTCGCGGGGCGCGTGCACCTCTTCACCGGCGACTCGCTGTTCCCCGGAGGCGTCGGCAACACCGACCGCGACCCGGCGCGCTTCCACCGTCTGCTCACCGACGTGACCCAGCGCGTCTTCGACCGGTTCGACGACGCGACGTGGGTCTACCCGGGCCACGGCGACGACACGACCCTCGGCGCCGAGCGGCCCCACGTCGGCGCGTGGCGCGAGCGCGGCTGGTAGCCGCAGCACCGAGGGTGGGCCGTCCGGACGACCGAGGCGCGGACCCGGCGACCGCGGGCCGGGCCGGGCTGGTTCACTGACCCTCATGCCGATCCACGCCGTCACCTACGTCTACGCCGACCGCGCCGCCGACCTCGACGCGCTGCGCCCCGAGCACCGCGCGTTCCTGCGTGGCCTGCACGAGCGGGGCACGCTGCTCGCGTCCGGCCCGCTGCCCGCCCACGAGGGCGCGCCCGCGGGGGCGCTGCTCGTGCTGGACGGCGAGACGCCCGCCGCGGTCGCTGCGGTGCTCGACGAGGACCCGTTCGCGCGCGCCGGGCTCGTGGCCGAGCGCGCGGTCCGGCCGTGGTCGCCGGTCATCGGCGACTGGGCCGACCGCGCCTGACGCGTCGCCGGCGCCCGCCGTCGGCACGCCCGCCGTCAGCCCGCCGCGGTCCGCGCGGTCCGTCGTCAGCGCGCCCCGTCGTCCTGCGGACGCGAGCCCCAGGTCGGCGTCACCTCGCCGGTGCCCGGGTCGTCGTGCGGCACCTCGACCGGCTCGTCGTCCGACGCGTCGCCCGAGCCGTCCGCGGCGTCCGCCGCGGACGACGCGACGGGAGCGTCCGCCGGAGGGTCCTGCTCGTCCCGCGCGTGGGCCGCGCGCGTGCGCAGGAGGCTCGCGACCGTGGTCACCGCCAGCGCCCCGACGATGACGACGAGCGACAGCCAGATCGGCACCGTCGGGACCGCGTCGAGGTGCTCGCCGCCGTTGAGGAACGGCAGCGTGTTCTCGTGCAGCGCCTCGAGGATGAGCTTCACCCCGATGAACCCGAGGATCACCGCCAGCCCGATCGGGAGGTAGACGAGCCGCTCGAGCAGCCCGCCCAGCAGGAAGTAGAGCTGGCGCAGGCCCATGAGCGCGAACACGTTCGTCGTGAACACGATGAAGGGGTCCTGCGTGAGACCGAAGATCGCCGGGATCGAGTCGAACGCGAACAGCAGGTCCGTGCTCCCGATCGCGAGGAACACCACCACGAGCGGCGTGAACACGCGTTTGCCGTCCTCGACCGTGCGCAGCCGGCCGCCGTCGTACTGCGTCCCGAGCGGCAGGACGCGCCGCAGGGCGCGCACCGCGCCGTTCTCGCGGTACTCCTCGGGCTCGTCCCCGCCCGCGACGAGCTTGACCGCGGTGTAGATGAGGAACGCGCCGAACAGGTAGAACACCCAGACGAACTGCGCGATGATCGCCGCGCCCGCGAGGATGAACCCGCCGCGCAGGACGAGCGCGACGATGATGCCGACCATGAGCACGCGCTGCTGCTGGTCCCGCGGCACCGCGAACCTCGCCATGATGATGACGAACACGAAGAGGTTGTCCACGGACAGGCTGTACTCGGTCAGCCACCCGGCGTAGAACTCGCCCGCCGGTGCCGCTCCCCCGACCGCACCCACGATCGCCCCGAACACCAGCGCGAGCGCGACGTAGAAGCCGACCCACAGCGCGCTCTCGCGCATCGAGGGGACGTGCGGACGACGCCCCACGACGAGCAGGTCGACGAGGAGCAGGACGGCGAGCGCGGACAGCGCCGCCCACTCGAACCAGAGCGGGAGCTCGTGAACCATCAGTGCGAGCCCTCCGAGCTCTCGACGGAGCGCCGGCGGTCGGCGCGGTCCTTGGCCAGGCTCGCGACCGTGGTGATCGCGAGCACGACGACGATGAACCCGAGCGACAGCGCGGTCGGGATCTCCGGGACGACGGTGATGTGCTCACCGCCGTTGACGAACGGCACCTCGTTGGTGTGCAGCGCGTGGATCACGAGCTTGACGCCGATGAACCCGAGGATCGCGGCGAGGCCGTACGCGAGGTACACCAGACGGTCGAGGAGGCCGTCGATGAGGAAGTAGAGCTGGCGCAGGCCCAGGAGCGAGAAGGCGTTCGCCGCGAAGACGAGGTAGGTCTCCTGCGTGAGGCCGAAGATCGCGGGGATCGAGTCGACCGCGAACAGCAGGTCGGCGCTGCCGATCGCGATCATCACGATGAGCATCGGGGTGATGTACCGCTTGCCGTCGACCTTCGTCGTCATCCGGTCCTCGACGTACGACTCGGTCGTCGGGAACAGGCGGCGCGTCAGCCGCAGCGCGGCGTTCTCGTGGAACTCCTCGTCGTGCCCGGAGCCGGCCTTGACCTGCGTCCACGCCGTGTAGAGCAGGAACGCGCCGAAGACGTAGAAGACCCAGCTGAAGTTCTCGATGAGCGCGGCGCCGAGGAAGATGAAGATCGTGCGCAGCACCAGCGCGATCGTGATGCCGATGAGCAGCACCTTCTGCTGGTACAGCCGCGGGACGCGGAAGCTCGTCATGATGAGGACGAAGACGAAGAGGTTGTCGACCGACAGGCTCTTCTCGGTGATGTAGCCGGCGAAGTACTCGCCGCCGTACGTCGACCCCCACACGGCCCAGACGATCGCGCCGAAGAGCACCGCGACGGCGACGTAACCCGCGGACCACCACGTGGCCTCGCGCAGGCTCGGGGCGTGCGGTGTGCGCACGTGCCCCACGTAGTCCACGGCGAGCATCGCGAGGATGACGCCGACGGTGACGAGCCAGACCCAGACGGGTACGTCCATGAAGATTCCTCCGGTACGTGGGGAGCACGATGTACCGAAGGTCTCTTCCGCCACGCACCGCCACCCGCACCCGCACGGGACGCGGGCTGATGGTTGTGGGACCGGTGACACCGGGCCGACGACTGCGCCGGCCGTGATGACGACATCACCGCACGAGGAATACTCCCCTTCACACGAGGAGCCAGCATAGGCCATGGTCCTCGCGCTCGACACCGCGCGGCGCGCTCGGACACCACGACGCCCCGCCGCGTCCCCGCCCGGGGACCCCGTGCGCCGCCCTCAGGGGCGGGCGGGCCTCAGGCCGTGGCCGCCTGCATCTGGCGCAGCTCCTTCTTGAGCCCGGAGATCTCGTCGCGCAGCCGCGCCGCGAGCTCGAACTGGAGCTCGCCCGCGGCGGCGTGCATCTGGTCGCTGAGCTCCTGGATGAGCTCTGCGAGGTCGCTCGCCGCCGCGCCCGCGAGGCGGTTGCCCGACGACGCGCCCTCCTTGGGCGAGCCCGGTACCGGGGCCTTGCCCTTCGCCGCCTTGCCCGGCTGGCGGTACCCGCCCGCGAGGAGCTCGGCCGTGTCGACGTCCTCGCGCGCGAGCATGTCCGTCACGTCGGAGATGCGCTTGCGCAGCGGCGTCGGGTCGATCCCGTGCTCGGTGTTGTACGCGATCTGCTTCTCGCGGCGACGCTCGGTCTCCTCGATCGCCGCGGCCATCGCGGGCGTGATCTTGTCCGCGTACATGTGCACCTCGCCGGACACGTTGCGGGCCGCGCGGCCGATCGTCTGGATGAGCGACTTGGGCGAGCGCAGGAAGCCCTCCTTGTCCGCGTCGAGGATCGCGACGAGCGAGACCTCGGGCAGGTCGAGACCCTCGCGCAGGAGGTTGATGCCGACGAGCACGTCGTACTCGCCGAGGCGCAGCTCGCGCAGGAGCTCGACGCGGCGCAGCGTGTCGACCTCCGAGTGCAGGTACCGGACCCGCACGTCCTTCTCGAGCAGGTAGTCCGTGAGGTCCTCGGCCATCTTCTTGGTCAGGGTCGTGACGAGCACGCGCTCGTCGCGCTCGACGCGCTCGCGGATCTCGTGCAGAAGGTCGTCGATCTGCCCGGTGGTCGGCTTGACGATGACCTCCGGGTCGACGAGGCCCGTCGGGCGGATGATCTGCTCGACGACGCCGTCCGCCATCGAGAGCTCGTAGTCGCCGGGGGTCGCCGACAGGTAGACCGTCTGGCCGATCCGCTCGACGAACTCCTCCCAGCGCAGCGGACGGTTGTCCATCGCACTCGGGAGCCGGAAGCCGTGGTCGACGAGGCTGCGCTTGCGCGACATGTCGCCCTCGAACATCGCGCCGATCTGCGGCACGGTGACGTGCGACTCGTCGATCACGAGGAGGAAGTCCTCGGGGAAGTAGTCGAGCAGGGTGTTCGGCGGCGAGCCCGACTCGCGGCCGTCGATGTGCCGCGAGTAGTTCTCGATGCCCGAGCACGTGCCGATCTGGCGCATCATCTCGATGTCGTAGGTGGTGCGCATGCGCAGGCGCTGCGCCTCGAGGAGCTTGTTCTGGCGCTCGAGCTCGTCGAGCCGCTCCGCGAGCTCGGCCTCGATCGACGAGATCGCGCGCTCCATGCGCTCGGGCCCGGCGACGTAGTGCGTCGCGGGGAACACGTGGATGCTCGGCTCGGAGCGGATGACCTCACCCGTCAGCGGGTGCAGCGTCTGGATGCTCTCGATCTCGTCGCCGAAGAACTCGATGCGGACCGCGAGCTCCTCGTACACGGGGATGATCTCGACCGTGTCGCCCCGCACGCGGAACGTGCCGCGCGTGAACGCCATGTCGTTGCGCGTGTACTGCATCGTGACGAACTGGCGCAGCAGGTCGTCACGCTCGACCTGCATGCCGACGTCGAGCCGCACCATGCGGTCCACGTACTCCTGCGGTGTGCCGAGGCCGTAGATGCACGACACGGACGCGACCACGACGACGTCGCGCCGCGTGAGCAGGGAGCTCGTCGCCGAGTGCCGCAGGCGCTCGACCTCGTCGTTGATCGACGAGTCCTTCTCGATGTAGGTGTCCGTCTGCGCGATGTACGCCTCGGGCTGGTAGTAGTCGTAGTACGAGACGAAGTACTCGACCGCGTTGTTCGGCAGCAGCTCGCGGAACTCGGTGGCGAGCTGCGCTGCGAGGGTCTTGTTGGGTGCCATGACGAGCGTCGGGCGCTGGAGCTCCTCGATCAGCCATGCGGTCGTCGCGGACTTGCCGGTACCGGTGGCGCCGAGCAGGACGACGTCCTTCTCCCCCGCCCGGACGCGGCGGGCGAGGTCCGCGATCGCCGTGGGCTGGTCGCCCGACGGCTCGTACTCGGAGATGACCTCGAACGGGGCGGTGGCGCGCTGGAGATCGGTCACGGGACGCATGTCTCCACGGTACGTCGCGGCGCCCACACGAACGTCGTGGGCCGGTCGGTGCCCGCGCGACCGACGGACGACGCCCGCCGTCACCAGGGACCAGGAGGCGATTTGGAAGGCGTGGTGCCGAACCTCTAGGTTGGCCTCGACCAGCCGTGCTCCTCGACGTCCGCGGAGCACGGCACGACGACCGCGGCGCAGGCGACGACGTCTGCGGCGAGTTAGTCAGCACCGCTAGCGAACCGACGAAGCACTCGACCTGGAGCCCACACCATGCGCCTGCACCCCGCGCGCCCCCGCGGAACCGCCCTGCTCGCCGCCGTCGCTCTGACGACGGTCGGGCTCGCCGCTCCCGCGAGCGCCACGACCACCGTCGGCGCGGACGACGTCTGCGCCACCGACCCCACCACGCGTCCCGTCGGCGTGTACGAGCTCACCGCCGTGGAGGACAACGGCGTCGGGATCTGGGCGGGCGGCGGCCTCACGGTCACGACGGCGACGGAGCTCGAGGGTCGCGTCGTGGTCGGCGGCGACGCGGACCTCTCGGGCGCAGGCACGCTCAACGTCGGGACCGCCGGCGGCGGGGGCTCCGCAATCACGCCCGCGGGCGGGACCGACATGCTCGTCGTCGGCGGCGACCTCGCGACGGCGGCGAGCACCCAGGTGGGCCTCCACGCGTCGCGCGGGGGCAACGTCGTGGTCGGCGGGGCGGTCACGGGTCCGGCGCCGAGCACCGAGAGCGTGCACGGCCCGAGCGGGACCGTGACGCAGGGCGTGGGCCGCGCGACGGCGCTCGCCCCGTACGCGGACCTCCCCGCGCTCGCCGCCGGGATCGCGGCGGACGCGGCGGACGGCGCGGTCGCGGCGACGCCGACGGGCGGTGCGCTGACCGTCGAGGCCGGGGAGCGCTACGTGCTCACCGCGGACGCCGCCGCCACCCTGCGCGAGCTGCACGTCACCGGCACCGGCCCGGTGCTGCTCACGGTGACCGGCGAGGACGTGAGCGTCCCCGGCCTGACGTACGTCGCGTACGACGGCGTGCGGGTCTACCAGGCGACGCAGCACCTCGCGGCGCACTTCCTGTGGAGCTTCCCCGACGCGACGCACGTGCGGCTCGGCACGAACGACCAGTTCCCCGGGACCGTCGTGGTGCCGCGCGAGGACTCGACGCTCACGGTCGCGACGTCGACGAACGGCCGCGTTTTCGCGAACGGCGCCGTCGCCTACACCGGCGGTGCGGGCATCGAGCACCACAACTACCCGTTCGCCGGGCCGTGCGAGGCCACCCCGCTCGTCGAGGAGCCGAAGCCCGAGCCGTCCCCGGAGGGGCCGAACCCGGGCGAGGGCGTGACCGTGCCGCCGACGACGACCGCGGAGAACCCGCCCGCCGAGGAGCCCGGTGCGCCCACGGCGGAGGCGACGCCCGCCGCCGCGACCGGCGCGACGCCCACCGCGGCCGCGACGCCGACGGCGGTGCCCACCGGCGTGGCGTCGGACGGCGGCCTCGCGACGACCGGCGCGTCGGTCGCCGTGCTCGCGGTGGTGGCGGCCCTGCTGCTCGCGGCGGGCGCCACGATCCTCGTGGTCGCACGCCGACGCGCGGCGGCCTGACGACGGGCGCACGCGCGGGGGCCCGGCGGGCCGCACCTGCCAGGCCCCGTCGGGCCGTACCCTGCTGGACCCGCCGCGCGGGCCTCAGCTCTCGGTGCCCGCCGCGAGGACGGGCTCGGCGGCGCCCCGGAGCGCCTGGCGCACGACGGCCGCGACCGCCGCGACCTGGTCCTCGACCGGCACGGCGCCGGCGTCGGGGACGTGCACGAACCCGGCGCGCCGCCCGGGCGCGGCGCCCCAGCCGTGCTGGAGCGCGTAGAAGACGTCGTTGCAGACGTAGGTGCCAGCGGTGCTCGACACCTCGACGGGCACGCCCGCCTCGCGGACCGCGGCGAGCGACGCCTTGAGCGGGAGCGTCGAGAAGTAGCCGACCGGGCCGCCCGGCACGACCGGGACGTCGACGGGCTGCGCGCCCGCGTTGTCGGGGATCCGCGCGTCGCGCACGTTGACCGCCACGCGCTCGAGTCGCACGCGCGCGGACCCGCCCGCGAGCCCGAGCGCGACGACGACGTCGGGGTCGTGCTCGCGGATCGCGCCCTCGAGCGCCGGCCACGCGCCGTCGAACGTCACCGGGAGCCGGACGGCGACGACGCGCTCGCCGACGAGCTCCTCGCCACGCTCCGCGAGCCGGGCCGCGGTCTCCCACGAGGGGTTCGTCGCCGCCCCGTCGAAGGGCTCGAACCCGCTCACGACGACCGTCACGCCTCGTGCTCCTCGATCTCCGCGCGGACCTCGGCGTCGACCTCCGCGCGCACGCGCTCCCAGAGCGCGTCGACCTGCGCCCGGAGGGACTCCGGCGTCCCGGACCCGTCGAGGGTGACGTCGGCCGCCGCGAGGCGCGCGTCGTCGTCGGCCTGCGCCGCGAGGCGCGCACGGGCCTCACCCTCGTCCAGGCCGCGACCCTCGACGAGGCGCCGCACGCGCACGTCCGCGGGCGTGTGCACGACCACGACGCAGTGGAAGCGCGCCGGGTCGCCGGTCTCGACGAGGAGCGGGATGTCGTGCACCACGACGGCCCGGGGGTCGGCCGCGCCCGCCGCGGCCTCGCGCTCGGCCGCGAGCCGGCGCACCTCCGGGTGGACGATCGCGTTGAGGCGCTCGCGCGCGGCGTCGTCGCCGAAGACGAGCCGGCCGAGCGCCGCGCGGTCGAGGGTGCCGTCCGGCCCGAGCACGCCGGGCCCGAAGGCCTCGACGACCTCGTCCAGACCGACCGTGCCGGGCGCGACGGCGTCGCGCGCGAGCGTGTCGTAGTCGATGACGACGGCGCCGAGCTCGGCGAAGCGCGCCAGCGCGACGGACTTGCCCGCCGCGATCCCTCCGGTCAGGCCGATGCGAAACATGCGCTCCATCCTGCCAGCCGGCGGACGACCTCGCGCCGGGGTGCCCGGCTCGACCCGCTGCACCTCGGTCCCGCTCGGAGCACCCTCCTCGGCACGAGCGCGTCGAGCGGGCGGGCAGCCCTGCCTCACGCGCGCCCGGCGAGCGGCCCAGCCTCGCGCCCGTCGGGCTGCTCAGCCGCGCGCGTCGGCCGCAGCCGCACCCTTCTCGCCCTCCGGGCGGCCGCCCGGCGGCGCGCCCGGTCCGGCGCCGCGGTCGCCGTCGGCGCCCTCGCCCGCGACGACGCGCAGGAGGCGCAGGAGCTCTGCGCGTTCGGTGGCGTCGAGACGTGCGAGGAGGGTGCCCGCGCTGGACGAGCGCTCGGCCCCCACCTGCTCCACCACGTCGCGGCCCTGCGGGGTCAGCTCGACGAGCGTGGCGCGGCGGTCGTGCGGGTCGGGGGTGCGCCGGACGAGGCCGGCGCGCTCCGCGTCGTCGACCTTGGACGTCACCGAGCGCGGGGCGACGTCGAGCGCCGACGCGACCGCGCCGAGCCGGCACGGGCCGTCGCACCGGGCGAGGAAGCGCAGCATGCGGAACTGCCCGGGCGTGGTCCCGGCGGGCTCAAGCCGCTCGCTCGCCTCGCGCCGCACGCTGCGCAGCGCCGCGTGCAGGAGCGTGAGGAACTCCCCCGCCTCGTCGGACGGGGCCGTCTCGTCCGCCGTGCGCGCTCGGGTCGTGGCACGCTGGCTCGCATCGCTCGTCACGAGGCGAGCGTACCGGGGAATCCGGGACTTGTGGTATTGGCTCATTGTGAGGTAGACTCACTATCGTAGTCGCGCGAGCGGTCCACGAGACCGCGCCCGCCGGCAGGCTCACGGCCCCCGCGGACGACGCGCCCCTCCCCCACTCAGGAGGCCCCATGTCTTTCCCCTCATCCTTCCCCGGCTCCGGCGGCGGGCGCGGCATGCGCTCGTTCCGCCAGGACTCCACCGTCACCTCGCGACGCCTGCACCGCGGCACGATCCGCCGCGTCCTCGCGTTCGCCCGTCCCTACCGCCGCGCGCTCGCGGCGTTCCTCGTGCTCATCTCGATCGACGCGGCCGCCGGCGCCGTGACGCCGCTGCTGTTCCAGCGGATCATCGACGACGGCATCGCGGCCGGCGACGTCGGCGTCGTCGTCGCGCTCTCGCTCGTCGCCGCAGGCCTCGCCGTCCTCTCGGGCGGCCTCGGCGTCGCGCAGCGCTGGTTCTCCTCGCGCATCGGCGAGGGCCTCATCGTGGACCTGCGCACCGCCGTGTTCGACCACGTGCAGCGCATGCCCCTCGCGTTCTTCAGCCGCACCCGCACCGGCGCGCTCGTGCAGCGCCTCAACGGCGACGTGCTCGGCGCGCAGCAGGCCTTCACGTCGACCCTGTCGAACGTCTTCTCCAACCTGCTCACGGTCGTGTTCGTGCTCGCGGCGATGCTGTCCATGTCGTGGCAGCTCACGCTGCTCGCGCTCACGCTCCTGCCCGCGTTCGTCCTCCCCGCCCGGTGGGTGGGCAAGCGCCTCGCCGCGATCACGCGCGAGAGCTACGAGCTCAACGCCGAGGCGGCGCAGACCATGAACGAGCGGTTCAACGTCGCCGGGGCCCACCTCGTCAAGGTCTTCGGCGACCCGGGTCGCGAGTCGTCCCGCTTCGCCGCGCAGGCCCGCCGCGTGCGGGACATCGGCGTCAAGCAGGCGATGTACGGCACGGTGTTCCGCGTCGGACTCACGGTCGTCGCGTCCGTCGCGGTCGCGATCGTCTACGGCCTCGGCGGCGTCATGGCCATCTCCGGCACGCTCACCGTCGGCACCGTGGTCGCACTCACCGCCTACCTCGGGCGCCTCTACGGACCCCTCACCGCGATGTCCAACGTGCAGGTCGACGTCATGACCGCGCTCGTGAGCTTCGAGCGCGTGCTCGAGGTGCTCGACCTCGAGCCGACCGTCACCGACGCGCCCGACGCGACCGACCTCGCCGACGACATCGAGCGGCGGGGCGCGAGCCTCGAGCTCGACGGCGTGACGTTCCGCTACCCGAGCGCGTCGGAGGTGTCGCTCGCGTCGCTCGAGTCCGTCGCGGTCGAGGGCACCGACCCGACCACGGACACCCTGCGCGGCGTGTCGTTCTCCGTGCCCGCCGGCGCGATGGTCGCGCTCGTCGGGTCGTCCGGTGCGGGCAAGACCACCGTGTCCCAGCTCGTCACGCGCATGTACGACCCCACGGCGGGCCACGTGCGCATCGCCGGCCGCGACCTGCGCGAGGTCACGCAGGAGAGCCTGCACGACGCCGTCGGCGTCGTCACGCAGGAGGCCCACCTCTTCCACGACTCGATCGCCGAGAACCTCCGGTACGCGAAGCCCGACGCGAGCGACGCCGAGCTCGAGGCAGCGCTGCGGCGCGCGCACGTGTGGGACGTCGTCGCGGCCCTCCCGTCCGGGATGGACACCGTCGTCGGCGACCGCGGCTACCGGATGTCCGGCGGCGAGCGCCAGCGCCTCGCCATCGCCCGCGTGTTCCTCAAGGCGCCGCAGCTCGTCGTGCTCGACGAGGCGACGGCGCACCTCGACTCCGGCTCCGAGGCGGCCGTCCAGGCCGCGCTCGCGGAGGCGCTGCGCGGTCGCACGTCGCTCGTCATCGCGCACCGGCTCTCGACGGTCCGCGAGGCCGACCTCATCGTCGTGCTCGACGCGGGCGAGGTCGTCGAGACGGGCACGCACACCGAGCTGCTCGCCCGCGGCGGCCGCTACGCCGACCTCTACCGGACCCAGTTCGCCGAGTCCCCCGTGCCCGTCGCCTGACGCGAGCATGCGGTTACCTCCCGCCGAGCATGTGGTTGCCTCCCGTCACGGGCTCGTGGCGGGAGGCAACCACATGCTCGGCGGAGCGGGGGGCGTCATGACACGGCGAAGGCCCGCCACCCCGAGGGGTGGCGGGCCTTCGTGCGACCTGCGACGGTTCCGCCAGGCGGCGGAGCGTCAGGAGATCAGTTGCCGGTGAGCTTCTCGCGGAGCGCGGCGAGCGCCTCGTCCGACGCGAGCGTGCCCGTGGCCTCGGTGGCCGGGGCCGACGAGTAGGACGTGCTCGAGGACGACGAGCTCGAGGAGCCCGAGTCGCCCGACGCGGCGTCGAAGTCGGCCTTGACGGCCTCGGCGACCTGCTTGCGGTGCGCCTCCCAGCGCTCGTGGGCCTTGGCGTACTCCGCCTCCCACGCCTCGCGCTGCGCCTCGAAGCCCTCGAGCCACTCGTTGGTCTCCGGGTCGAAGCCCTCGGGGTACTTGTAGTTCCCCTGCTCGTCGTACTCGGCGGCCATGCCGTACAGCGCGGGGTCGAAGTCGTCCGACTCCGGGTCCACGCCCTCGTTGGCCTGCTTGAGCGAGAGCGAGATGCGGCGACGCTCGAGGTCGATGTCGATGACCTTGACGAACACCTCGTCACCGACGTTGACGACCTGCTCCGGCAGCTCGACGTGGCGGACGGCGAGCTCGGAGATGTGCACGAGACCCTCGATGCCGTCCTCGACGCGCACGAACGCACCGAACGGGACGAGCTTGGTGACCTTGCCCGGCACGACCTGACCGATCGCGTGGGTCCGGGCGAACGTCTGCCACGGGTCCTCCTGCGTCGCCTTGAGCGACAGCGAGACGCGCTCGCGGTCGAAGTCGACGTCCAGGACCTCGACCGTGACCTCCTGGCCGACCTCGACGACCTCGGACGGGTGGTCGATGTGCTTCCAGGACAGCTCGGAGACGTGCACGAGACCGTCGACGCCGCCGAGGTCCACGAACGCACCGAAGTTGACGATCGAGGAGACGACACCGGGGCGCACCTGGCCCTTCTGCAGCGTCTGCAGGAAGGTGGAGCGGACCTCGGACTGCGTCTGCTCGAGCCACGCACGGCGCGAGAGGACGACGTTGTTGCGGTTCTTGTCGAGCTCGATGATCTTCGCCTCGATCTCCTTGCCGACGTACGGCTGGAGGTCGCGGACGCGACGCATCTCCACCAGGGAGGCCGGGAGGAAGCCACGGAGGCCGATGTCGAGGATGAGACCACCCTTGACGACCTCGATGACGGTGCCGGTGACGACGCCGTCCTCCTCCTTGATCTTCTCGATCGTGCCCCAGGCGCGCTCGTACTGGGCGCGCTTCTTGGACAGGATCAGACGGCCTTCCTTGTCCTCCTTCTGGAGGACGAGGGCCTCGACCGCGTCGCCGACGTTGACGACCTCACCGGGGTCCACGTCGTGCTTGATGGACAGCTCGCGGGAGGGGATGACGCCCTCGGTCTTGTAGCCGATGTCGAGGAGGACCTCGTCGCGGTCCACCTTGACGATCGTGCCTTCGACGATGTCGCCGTCGTTGAAGTACTTGATGGTCGCGTCAACGGCGGCGAGGAAGTCCTCCTCGGTGCCGATGTCGTTGACGGCAACCTGGGGTGCGGACTTCGCGGGGGTAGAGATGGTCATTGAGTTCGATGCTCCGATGCGGACAGGTGTAGTCGAGCGGGTAGGGTTCTCGGCGCACCGCCCCCCGACGCCCCGGTGCGGCGACGTCCTGGTGGTCGTCGTGGTCCGGGATGAAGGCAGGCGCAATGCACCGGCGTCCACCTTATCCGCGTGTCACCCCGCGGGTCAACGCGGCCGCGTGCGCCGCGGCCGGCGCACGCGGCAGGGCGTCAGGCGAGCACGCGCGCGACGCGCAGCAGCTCCTCCGGGACCCGCTTGGGGCGGCCCGCGACCTCCGCGAGAGGGACGAGCTCGACGCGCTCCCCGCGCAGCGCCGTCATGACCCCCGACGTCCCCGCGCTCACGGCGTCGACGGCCGCCACCCCGAACCGGCTCCCGAGGATGCGGTCGGTGGGCGTCGGCTCGCCGCCGCGCTGCACGTGGCCGAGCACGGTGAGGCGCGTGTCGAACCCGGTGCGCTCCGCGATCTCGGCGCTCACGCGCTCGCCGACCGACCCGGCGACGATCTCCCCGAACCGCCCGAGCTGCTGCGTGAACTCCATCGACCCCTCGCGCGGCACGGCGCCCTCCGCGACCACGACGATCGAGAAGTTCGCGTGCGCGCGGTGGCGGTGGCGCAGGAACTTGACGACCTGGTCGATGTCGAACGGCTCCTCCGGCGCGAGCACGACCTCGGCGCCGCCGGCGATGCCCGCGTTGACGGCGATCCAGCCCGCGTGGCGGCCCATGACCTCGACGACCATGACGCGGTTGTGGCTCTCCGCCGTCGTGTGCACGCGGTCGAGCGCCTCGGTCGCGATGTTCACGGCCGTGTGGAACCCGATGGACAGGTCCGTGCCCTCGACGTCGTTGTCGATGGTCTTGGGGATCGCGACGATCTTCACGCCCGCCTCCGCGACGCGGCTCGCGGCGTGGAGCGTGCCGTCCCCGCCGATGCAGATGAGCGCGTCGAGACGCTCCGCCTCGACCGTCGCGAGGACGGCGTCCATGCTGCCGTCCTCCTGTCGCGGGTGGAACCGCGCCGTCCCGAGGAGCGTGCCGCCGACCGGCAGGACGTTGCGGATGTCCTGGCGACCGAGCGGGTGCACGTCGCCGTCGACGACGCCGCGCCACCCGTTGCGGAAGCCGATGATCGTGTGCCCGTACTCCCCCGTCCCCTGCTTGACCACGGCCCGGATCGCCGCGTTCAGCCCGGGGCAGTCGCCTCCGCCGGTGAGAAGTCCGATGCGCACCGATGTTCCTCCGTCTCGTCGTCGTCGCGCGTCCTCGCGCACGCGCCCGGCGTCGACGGAGGCACCGACCTCCGCGGCGCCGCGTCAGCGTCAACCCTAGTCATCGCCGCGACGCAGGTCATCGTCCGTCCCGGTCCTCGGGCAGGCCGACGACCAAGGTCCCGGTCCTGGGGGCCGTGCGGCGCGCACGGGACCTGCCGCGCCCGCGCGACCGGGACAATGGCCGCATGAGCGCACCCTCCTCGCCAGCACCGCACGAGCCGGCCGCGCCCGGTGCGGCAGGGCACGAGCCCGGACCCCACGCGACCGCGCCGGGGCCGACGGCGGACGCGGGCTACCGGGACGTCCCGGCCACCGAGGGTGGGCGCGCGGGCCGCGCGTGGTGGGACGCCAACGCCCACGAGTACCTCGACGAGCACGGGGCGTTCCTCGGCGCCGCCGACTTCTGCTGGTGCCCGGAGGGCCTGCGCGAGCGCGACGCGCGCCTGCTCGGCGACGTCGCCGGGCGTCGCGTGCTCGAGGTCGGGGCGGGCGCGGCCCAGTGCTCGCGGTGGCTCGCGACGCAGGGAGCCCGCGTGGTGGCCACGGACGTGTCCGGCGGGATGCTCGCGGCCGGGGCGGCGCTCGACCGGGCGACCGGCGTCCGGGTGCCGATGGTGCAGGCCGACGCCCGGAGGCTCCCCTTCGCGGACGCGACGTTCGACGTCGCGTTCACGTCGTTCGGCGCGATCCCGTTCGTGCCCGACGCCGACGCCGTCCACCGCGAGGTCGCGCGCGTGCTGCGCCCGGGCGGCACGTGGACGTTCTCGGTGACGCACCCGACCCGGTGGGCGTTCCCCGACGACCCGAGCGAGCACGGGCTCACCGCGAACCGCTCGTACTACGACAGGCGCCCGTACGTCGAGACCGACGCCGCGGGACGTGTCGTGTACGCCGAGTACCACCGCACGCTGGGCGACCACGTGCGCGAGGTCGTCGCCGCGGGCCTGGAGCTGCACGACGTCGTCGAGCCGGAGTGGCCTGCGGGCAACACCGAGGTGTGGGGCGGGTGGGGCCCCGTGCGCGGCGCCTACCTGCCCGGCACGGCGATCTTCCGCACGCGCCTGCCGGGCTGACCCCCGGGCGTCAGTGGCCGGCGTCGTGCCACGTGGCGCCGACGCCCACCGACACGTCGAGCGGCACGTCGAGGTCCGCGGCGGCGCCCATCTGCGTGCGCAGCACCTCCTCGACCGCGTCGCGCTCGCCCGGCGCGACCTCGACCACGAGCTCGTCGTGCACCTGCAGCAGGAGCCGCGACCGCAGCCCGCGCTCGTCGACCGCGCGCTGCACGTTGAGCATCGCGACCTTGATGATGTCCGCCGCGCTGCCCTGGATGGGGGCGTTGAGCGCCATGCGCTCGGCCATCTGGCGTCGCTGGCGGTTGTCGCTCGTGAGGTCGGGCAGGTAGCGCCGGCGGCCGAGGATCGTCGCGGTGTACCCGGTCGCGCGCGCCTCGTCGACGACACCGGTGAGGTAGTCCCGCACGCCGCCGAAGCGCTCGAAGTAGTCGTCCATGAGCTTCTGCGCCTCGCCCACCTCGATGGTGAGCTGCTGCGAGAGCCCGAACGCCGACAGCCCGTACGCGAGTCCGTAGGACATCGCCTTGATCTTCGAGCGCATCGCGGGCGTGACCTCGGCCGCGGGGACCTCGAAGACGCGCGAGCCGACGTAGGAGTGCAGGTCCTCGCCCGAGCGGAACGCCTCGATGAGGCCCTCGTCGCCGGAGAGGTGCGCCATGATGCGCATCTCGATCTGGCTGTAGTCCGCCGTCATGAGCGTCTCGTAGCCCTCGCCCACGACGAACGCGCGCCGGATCCGGCGCCCCGCCTCCGTGCGGATCGGGATGTTCTGCAGGTTGGGGTCCGTCGAGCTGAGGCGGCCCGTCGCCGCGATCGTCTGCTGGAAGGTCGTGTGGATCCGGCCGTCGTCGGCGACCGACTTGAGCAGGCCCTCGACCGTCTGGCGCAGGCGCGACGCGTCACGGTGCGCGAGCAGGTGCTCGAGGAACGGGTGCTGCGTCTTGGCGAACAGGTCCGCGAGCGCCGCGGCGTCCGTCGTGTACCCCGTCTTGATCTTCTTCGTCTTCGGCATGCCGAGCTGGTCGAACAGGACCTCCTGGAGCTGCTTCGGCGAACCCAGGTTCACCTCCCGCCCGATCACGGCGTACGCCTCGCCCGCCGCCGTGGCGACGAGGTCCCCGAAGTGCTGCTCGAGCTCGCGCAGGTACTCGACGTCGGCCGCGATGCCGCGCTGCTCCATGCGCGCGAGCACCCCGGACAGCGGGAGCTCGAGGTCGGTGAGGAGCGTCGTGGCGCCGCGGTCCTCGAGCTCGCCCGCGAGGACGTCCCCGAGCTGCGCGACCGCGAGCGCGCGCACGGCGTCGCGCTCCTGCTCGCCGCCCCCGTCGAGCGAGAGGTCGAGCGCGCCCTGCGCGTCGCTGCCCGACTCGGTGTCCGGGCGCAGCTCGCGGTGCAGGTGCCGCACGACGAGGTCGCCGAGGTCGTAGCCGCGCTGGTCCGGGTGGCACAGGTACGCCGCGAGCTCGGTGTCGAACGTGACGCCCGCGAGGTCGTACCCGCGCGCGGCGAGCTCGTGCCACGCCGCCTTCGCGCCGTGCACGACCTTGGGCCGCGCGGGATCCGCGAGCCACGCGGCGAGCGCCTCGTCGTCGGCGCCCGCGACCTCCGCGAGCTCGAGGGCGACGGCCGCACCCGCGTCGTCGGACAGGGCGAGGCCCCACGCGTCGCCGCCGCCGCGGACGGCCTTGCCGGCGACCTCGACGCCCAGGCGCCGGTCGCCGTGCTCGGCGAGCCACGCGCCGAGCCCGCCCGGCAGGACGTCGGCGACGTCGACGTCGAACCCGGCCTCCGCCTCGACCTCGCCCTCGGGCGCGATCGCGAAGAGGCGGTCGCGCAGGACGCGGAACTCGAGCGCGTCGAGGACCCGGTGGACGGCCTCGCGGTCCCACGGGCGCGCGGCGAGGTCGTCGGGCCCGACGGGGAGCTCGAGGTCGCGCAGGAGCGCGTTGAGCTGCCGGTTGAGACGCACCTGCTCGAGGTGCGCGCGCAGGTTCTCCCCCGCCTTGCCCTTGATCTCGTCGGCGTGGTCGAGCAGGCCGTCGAGGTCGCCGTAGGCGTTGATCCACTTGGCCGCCGTCTTGGGGCCGACCCCCGGGATGCCCGGCAGGTTGTCCGACGTCTCGCCCACGAGCGCGGCGAGGTCGGGGTAGCGCTCGGGCGGCACCCCGTACTTCTCGACGACGGCCGCGGCGTCCATGCGCGCGAGCTCCGACACGCCCTTCTTGGGGTAGAGCACCGTCACGTCCGGGCCCACGAGCTGGAACGAGTCGCGGTCGCCCGAGCAGACGAGCACCTCCATCCCCGCGGCCGCGCCCTGCGTGGCGAGCGTCGCGAAGATGTCGTCGGCCTCGTAGCCCTCGCGCTCGAGCGTGGGGATGTTCAGCGTCTCGAGGATCTCCTTGATGAGCGGCACCTGGCCGCGGAACGGCTCGGGAGTGGACTCGCGCGTGCCCTTGTAGCTCGGGAGGATCTCGGTGCGGAAGGACTGGCGCCCGGCGTCGAACGCGACCGCGACGTGCGTCGGCTCCTCGTCGCGCAGCAGGTTGATGAGCATCGACGTGAAGCCGTAGACCGCGTTGGTGTGCTGCCCCGTCGTCGTCGAGAAGTTCTCCGCCGGGAGCGCGAAGAACGCGCGGTAGGCCATGGAGTGTCCGTCGATGAGCAGGAGGCGGGGTCGCGCGGAGGTCGTCACGGGTGCCAACCTATCGCCCATGACCGACACGCACGGCCTCGACCCCGAGGCCCGGCCCGCCGGGCCCGCCGCCGACGCCCCGCCCAGCCCCGACGTCCCCCGCCACGCCTACGAGGCCATGGGCCTGCGCACCGAGGGCACCCTCATCGAGCGCATGGGGATCGAGCTGGAGGAGGTGGGCGCGGAGCGCGTCACGGCGCGGATGCCCGTCGCGGGCAACACGCAGCCGGCGGGACTGCTGCACGGCGGCGCGTCGGTCGTGCTCGCGGAGACGCTCGGCTCGATCGCCGCGCAGCTGCACGGCGGACCCGGCCGCGCCGCGGTGGGCATCGAGGTCAACGCGACGCACCACCGGGGCGTGCGCGACGGGTGGGTGCACGGGGAGGCGGTCGCGGTCCACCGCGGGCGCACCACCGCGAGCTACGAGATCGTCGTGTCCGACGACGCGGGCCGGCGCGTGTGCACGGCGCGCCTCACGTGCATGATCCTCGCCACGGGCTGACCGGAGGGCGCCGGCCGGCGGGCGGGCCTGCTCAGCCGGGCAGCGTCTCGCGCGTCTCGGCCGGCGTCACCACGCCCGCGCGACGGCTGTACTCGGCCTGGAAGTCGCGCAGGTCGACCGGCCCGGACATGGTCTCGGTCCGGGCGCGGCGGCGGCGGGCGATGAGGTCCTCGAGCGAGCGCGCACCGCGGCGCGCGGGCGCGAGGTCGGCCGCGAGGCGGCGCTGCAGCACCGCGGTCGAGACGACGCGGTGCCCGGCCACGGGGCCGAAGCCGAGCCGCGCGAGGAAGCGCTGCACCCCACGCGACCCGGGGATCGGGACGGAGTAGACGTGCGTCGCCCCGGAGGAGGCGGCGAGGTCGGCCGTCGCGCTGAGCAGCGCGTGGCCCACGCCGCGCCGGCGCGCGTCCTCGCCCACGTAGACGGCCTCGACGTAGAGGCTGGGCTCGTCGGCGAACAGGTGCGGCTCGAGCACGCGCGCGAGGACGAAGCCGACGGGACGGCCGTCGTGCAGGGCGACGAGCACGTTGCCCCCGGGGAGCGTGAGCAGGACCGACAGGTGCCGGACGAGGCGGTCCTCGTCGGGCGCGCAGATCTGCGCCCCGGACGCCGACTCGCGCCGTGCCTCCGAGCACAGCACGGCGATACCCGGCAGGTCGTCACCGACCGCTGGCCTGACCTCCACTGCTGGGCGCACTGCGCTCCTCCTCGTTCGCACCGTGGGACCGGCGGCACCGAGGGACGTGGGGCGTGATGTGGTCCACGTCGCTCGGACAGCGCCGTCGGCCGTCGACTGAGCACTACGTGGCGACCGTGTTCACCGCCCCGGAACGACTGGACGCCAGTCCAAGACGATAGCCCGCCCGGAGCGGCGTGACAAAGGTCCTGCTCAGGACCTCGCGCGACGCACCGGGCGCGCCGGGGCGGCTCAGGCGCCGCCGACCTGCTCGATGACGGCGTCCGCGACCTCGCGCATGGTGAGGCGGCGGTCCATCGACGTCTTCTGGATCCAGCGGAACGACTCCGGCTCCGACAGGCCCATCTTCGTCATGAGCAGACCCTTCGCGCGGTCGACCCGCTTGCGCGTCTCGAAGCGCTCCGCGAGGTCCGCGACCTCGGACTCGAGCGCCGTGATCTGCGAGTAGCGCGAGATCGCGATCTCGACCGCGGGCAGCAGGTCCGCCGGCGTGAACGGCTTGACCACGTAGGCCATCGCCCCCGCGTCGCGCGCCCGCTCGACGAGCTCGGCCTGCGAGAACGCGGTGAGCAGGACGACCGGCGCGGCGTGCGCCTTGCCGATCTGCTCGGCCGCGGAGATGCCGTCGAGCTCGGGCATCTTCACGTCCATGACGACGACGTCCGGCTTGAGCTCGAGCGCCAGCTTCACCGCCGTCGCGCCGTCGCCGGCCTCGCCGACGACCTCGAAGCCCGCGTCCCGCAGCGTCTCGACGACGTCGAGACGGATCAGGGCCTCGTCCTCCGCGACGACGGCGCGGCGCGCGGGACGGCCCGACGGTGCGGGGGTCGCTGCGGGCTCGGGCTCGATCATCGGGGGCAGGTCGAGCGGCTGCTTGTCCTCGGGCTGCGCTGTCTGGTCACTCACGGGACTCATCGTAGTGCGCCGCACCGGGCGCCGCCCCGCGTTTCGCCCTCCGAGGAGTGTGATTCTCGTGAAGGCGCGGGCGTGTGGTTCGATGGTGCACGCGCGACGGACCCGTCGGACGACGTCCTCGCGCGCGGCCCCGGTAGCCCAACCGGCAGAGGCGTTCGGCTCAAACCCGATCCAGTGTGGGTTCGAATCCCACCCGGGGCACCCCTCGTCACCCGGCCGTCGGTCGCGCGGCTCGCGCACGGCCGCCGTCGAGCACCGCCCGGACCGTCACGCACCCGGAAGCGGGCGGAAACACGGACGACACACCCCGCGCCTAGCGTCCCGAGCAGGGGCGCGCCCGGACGCCCGCCGGGAGGTGACGGTGCTCGAGGACGTGGACCCGTTCGTCGGCACGGCCGCGACCGACCTCCCGCCGCCGACCGGGCTCGCGGCCACGTGGTGGTCGCCCAAGCCCCTCGTCGGCAACACGCACCCGGGGGCGACCTACCCGCTGGGCATGGTCTCCGCGTGCGCCTACTCGGGCGCCTACCCGACGGGGTACGGCCGCTACGACCTCAGCACCGAGGGCGTGCCCTCGACGCTCTTCGACAATCCCGTCGCGTCCGGGTTCACGCACTTCCAGCAGTCCGGCACGGGCGCGATCCGCAAGTACTACAACTACGTGCGCGTCACGCCCATGCTCGAGCCGCTCGACGCGCTCGGGGCGCGGTGGGACCTGCTCGACGAGGAGGCGTCCCCCGGCCGGTACGCGGCGACGCTGGGCAACGGCGTGCGGTGCGAGATCACCGTCGGTCCCAAGAGCGCGGTGCACCGCTACACGTTCCCTGCGCACGCGGACGCGCGGCTCGTCGTCGACCTGTCGCTCGGGGGGCTCGCGATCGCGCACGGCGCCACGGTCCCGCTGCGGGCCCACCTCGCGACGCTCGGCCCGGGGACCGCGGCGGGCGAGGTCGTCGTGGAGGGAGCGCCCCTCGCCGTCCATGTCGAGTGCGACGCGCACCGCTGGCGGCAGATGCTCTGGTACGACCGCCGCCTCATGCCGGGCAGCACGCGCCTCGACCTCGGGGGCATCCGGCCCACGACGCTCCGGCCGTTCGGGCTGCTGTGGGCCGGCCCGACGACGGCGGGCCAGGTCGTCGAGGTCCGGCTCGGCTTCTCGCTGCGCGGGCCCGGCCAGGCGCGCACCAACCTCGCCGCCGACTGCGGCCCTGGCCCGGCGTCTTTCGACGCGCGGCACGCGGCCACGACCCGGGCGTGGGACGAGCACCTCGGCCGGATCGAGGTCGAGTGCCCGGACCCGGCGCGCCGCTCGGTGTTCGCGACGGCGCTCTACCACGCGTTGCTCAAGCCGTGCCTCGCGCCCGGCGAGAGCCCGTTCTGGCCCGGCGACACCCCGTTCGCGTTCGACCTGTCGACGATGTGGGACGTCTACCGCACGCAGCTCCCGCTGCTCACGACGTTCTGGCCGGACCGCGCCGTCGAGCTCGCGACGGCCCTGCTGCACGTCTGCGAGGAGGAGGGGAACTTCCCGATCGGGTACCGGATGGCGCGGGGCGCCGACCGGTTCTCGCGCCAGGCGAGCGCGCTCGCCCAGACGTTCCTCGCGGACCTGTGCGCGCTCGACGCGCCCGGCGTCGACTGGGACTGGGCGCTCGTGCACATGCACAACGACCTGCGGCGCACCTACGGCGAGGACTACCTCCTGCACGGCGTGGCGCACCCGGTCAGCCACACGCTCGACCTCGCGTTCGGCTACTGGTGCACCGGGCGCGTCGCGCGCCGCGTGGGCGACCACGCGCTCGCCGACGAGCTCGCGCGGTACGCGCGCGGCTGGACCGCCGCGTTCGACCCCGCGACCGGGCTCCTGCGCGACTCGACGTTCTACGAGGGCGGGCGGTGGAACTACTCGTTCCGGCTCGTGCACGACATGGCGGGGCGGATCGCGCTCGCGGGCGGCGACGAGGCGTTCGTCGCGCTGCTCGACCGCTTCTTCGGGTTCGGCGCGGCGCCGGTGGTCCAGCCGGGCGAGCGGCCGGACGCGGCCGAGATGGCCGCCGGGTATGCACTCGACCGCTTCGAGGGCCTGAACAACGAGCCCGACATGGACGCGCCCTGGGCCTACCACTACGCGGGCCGGCCCGACCGGACGGCGGAGGTCGTGCACGGCGTGGTGCACCAGCGCTTCGGCACCGGGCCGGGCGGTCTGCCGGGCAACGACGACTCCGGCGCGCTCAGCTCCTGGTACGTCTGGGCGTCCCTCGGGCTGTTCCCCGTCGCCGGGCAGTCCCTCTTCCTCGTCAACGCACCGTCCTTCGCCGAGTCCCACCTGCACGTGCCGGGCGGCGTGCTGACGGTCGAGACCACCGGCTTCGCCGAGCCCGGACCCGGCACCTCGCCCCGGTACGTCCGCGCCGCGTGGCTCGACGGGCAGCCCCTCGACCGGACCTGGCTCCCCGCCGCGCGCGTGCGCCGCGGCGGACGCCTGCTCCTCGAGCTCGGCCCCGAACCCGCCGGGTGGGGAACCGCGCCCGAGCACCGACCGCCGTCGTACCCCGACGGGACCGCAGCACCCCACCCGACCGACCCGACCTCGGAGACGCCATGACCCTCACGCCCCACGCCGCCCCGCGCCGCCTCGTCGTCGTCGTGCGCGCCGACCCCGTGATCTGCGGCCACTCCGGGGAGGCGCGCAACCTCGCCGAGGCCGCCCTGCGCCAGGGCTTCACCGAGGTCCGGATCGTCACCTGGCCCGTCGAGCGCCTCGCGACCGCCGGCCTCCCGCTCAAGCCCCTCGACTCGGTGCTGCCCTACAGCCCCGGCATCGAGGTCGAGCGGCCGGAGCCCGTCGGGGACGACAAGGTGCCCGACGGCCGGTACCTCGCCGGGCTCACCGGCCGCCTCGTCGAGCTGTTCACGGACGGCGTGCCCACCGTCTGCCTGTCGCTCTACCTCAGCCCCCACACGACCGCCGTGACCGACGCCGTCCGCGTCGCCCGGAGCACCGGGCTGCCCGTCGAGGTCGCGACCGTCGCGGAGGCGGTCGGCTCCGACGTGACGAACGTCGTCCGCTCGTGCGTCGCGGAGGGGCGGTTCGGCGCCGCCGCGCACGTCCTCGCGGGCTACCTCGCGAACGACCTGTGCGTCGCCGTCTCGCGGTACACGCGCGACCTCCTCGTCGCGTGCGCGCGCCAGGTCGACGACCGGCACGGCACGTTCTTCGCCGAGCAGTGCGCGGAGCGCGTCCAGGTGTCCTACCCCGCGATCGACACGAGCGCGTACACCGACCTCGACCCGGCGGTCACGCACGACGTGCTCGCGCGGCGCGGGCTCGACGACCGGCCCTACGTGCTCTTCCTCTCGCGTCTGGCCGCGGCGAAGGGCGTCGACGACCTCGTCGACGGCTTCGCCCGCTCGTCGGCCGCGAGCGGTGCCCGGCTCGTCGTCGCGGGGCGCGGTCCGGCCGAGGCCCAGCTCCGCGCCCGCGCCGCCGCGAGCACGGCCGCCAACCGCGTCGTCTTCCTCGACGACGTCGACGACGCCACGAAGCCGCACCTCATGGCCGGCAGCGCCGCGTTCGTCCTGCCGAGCAAGCCGCGCCCCGAGTTCGTCGAGACCTTCGGCATCGCGCTCGCGGAGGCGATGCTCGCGGGCGGCGGACCGGTCGTCACGACCGACACGGGTGGCATCGGCGAGGCCGTCGGGCCGCACGCGACGATCGTCCCGCCGCGCTCCCCCGCCGCGATCGCCCGCGCGCTCGACGACGTCCTCGCGCTCGACGACGACGCCCGGCGGTCCCGCGCCGCCGCGGCCCGCGCCTACGCGCTGCAGTTCGACCGGACCGCCGTGCTCGACGCGATGCTCGCGCGCCTCGCCACCGCGCCCACGGCCCCGCGGTGGGTCAGCGACCTGCGCCCCGTGCGGGCGTGAGCGCGCCCCGGGCCGTGCCGGCCCGCGGCGCGGCCGGGCCGTACCGCGCGA
>NZ_WMKA01000026.1 GCF_009711085.1 Cellulosimicrobium composti | reverse complement strand
TGAGGCCCGCCGCGGCGGCGTACCCCGCGAGCTGGGCGACGCGGCGCTCGCGCGCGGCCCGCTCGACCTCGCGGCGCGCGACCTCGCCCTCGATCGCGGCGAGCCGGTCGCCGCCGTGGCCCGCGCGCTCGAGCTCGAGCCGCTGCCGCTCGGCCGCGAGGACGCCGAGCTCGTCGCCCACCCGGCGGCGGCGTGCCTCGCCGTCGGCGACGCGCTCGTCGAGCGCGCCGATGAGCCCGTCGAGGTCCGCGACGCGACGCGACGCGGTGAAGGCGCGCAGGGCGTCACGGCGCGCGACGAGGGCTGCGGCCCGCTCCCCCAGCGCGTCGTGCGCGTCGCAGTCCGCGAGCAGCGGCGCGAGGCGCTCGATCTGCGCGGTCGCGCGCACGACGGCGTCGTGCGCGCTCGTGAGGTCGTCGAAGTGGGCGACGAGCCGGTCCGTCCAGCGGTCGGCGTCGAACGGCTCGAGCATGTGCTCGCGCACGAACTCGCCGAGGTCGCCGACGGACTTCATGGACACCGTCTGGTGGAACAGGTCCATCGCCTGCTCCGACGGGATGCCGAGGAGGCGGCGGAAGTCGCGCCCGTACTCGGGGAAGTGGTCGCGCACCTGCGCGCCGGACTCGCGCAGCCGCCGTCGCAGGGCCGCGACGTCGCCGCCGAAGCCCGCGAAGTCCTCGGTGATCGTGAGCGGCCGGTCGGCCGTGACGAAGAACCGGTCCGGCTGGCCCGCCTGGCCCTGCGCGAGCCAGAACACCTGCGCGAGCGTGACCTCCTGGTCGAACCCGCGGTTGGAGAACCGGCCGAGCACCACGGAGTACGTGCCGCGCTCGCGCAGCCCCACGTGGCGCGTCGTGCCGGTCGCCTCGTCGCGCTCGGACTTGTAGTGCCCCGCGACGTACGACCGCAGCGACCGCTCGCGCGCCCCGGCGCCGGCGGCCTTGTTGTAGGAGATGCGGTGCGACGGCACGAGCAGCGTCGTCACCGCGTCGACGATCGTGGACTTGCCCGAGCCGATGTCGCCCGTGAGGAGCGCGTTGCGCCCGTCGAGGTCGAACGCCCACACGCGCTGGTCGAACGTGCCCCAGTTGAGCACCTCGAGCCGTTCGAGCCGGAAGCCGGCCCGGGCGTCGTCGTCCGCCGCCGGGTCGTGCAGCTCGACCGCGCTGAACAGGCCCTCCATCACGCCACCGTCCTCGTCGTCGTGCCGGTCGTGGCGGGCGCGCCGAGGGTGCCGCGCGGCCCGCCCTCCGCGGCGAGCTCCAGGTACTGCGCGAGCCGCGCGTCGAGGTCCGCGAGCCACTGTGCGTCGACGAACGCCTTGAGGATGCGCCGCACCTCGTAGCGGCGGACGTCGCCGCCCGCGGGGTCGTCCGCCGCCGCGCCGTCGGGCGCGGCGTCGGGGTCGGGGCGGCCCGCGGGGCGCAGGAACCCGAGCTCGACGACGCGCCGCACGAGCCCGTCCACGCGGTCCACGAGACGCGCCTCGTTCGCGGCGGCGCCCGCGTCCTGGGCGAGGAAGACGCGCAGCAGGTCGACGATCTCCGCGCGCGTCAGCACGAGGCGCGTGTCCCCGCCCTCGGAGTCCGCCTGCGCGAGCCGTTTGCGCAGCAGCGCGAGGAGCAGGCTGACGTCGAACGGCAGCTCGCGGCGCGGGACGAGCCGCGGCACGCGCTCGTCGCGCTCGTGCTCGGGCTGCGAGCGCAGGTACGCGTAGCCGTCGCCCTCGTCGACGACGACCTGCAGCCCGAGCATCGCGACGGCGTCGCGCACCTGGGCCTCGCGCGCGAGCAGGTCGCGCCACAGCGCCTCGCCGGACTCGCGGTAGACGACGCCCTTGAGCAGCGACGTGACGACGACGGACAGCTCCGGGTCGCGCGCGGTGCGGGTCGTGCTCACGGGGTCTCCTCCGGGGCGTGGTCGGGGGCGGGTCGGTGGTCGGTGACGAGGTCGGGCGGCGCGGGCGGGCCGGGCGGTGCGCCGGACCCGGTCCGCCGCGCGTACGTCACGCGCGGCAGGCGCGCGACGCGCACCACGGGCTCGGGCGCGCCGTCGTCGACCACCGGGCCGGCGGGCGCCTCGCCCTCCCACCGGACCTCGTCGGTGCGCTCGTCGTCGTGCACGACGACGAACCGCGGGTCGTCGAGCGACAGGTACGTCACGAGCTCGGCGAGGCCGTGCTCCAGCGGGGCCTCGGCGAGCAGGTCGGCGAGCGCGACCTCGCCGGGCCCGCCCGGGGCCGAGAGCGTCGCGCGGACGGTGCGCGCGAGCCGCTCGGGGTCGACGTGCACCTGGTCGTAGAGCGCGTCGACCTCGAAGTCGTCGTCACCGACCTCGACGTGGTCGGAGTCCAGCCGCGCGGTGGGGCGGGGCGCGAAGAGCGGCCGCTCCGTGGGCAGCACGACCTCCGGAGCGACGGCGTCGACCGCCATGCCCGGCGGGTCGCCCGCCCCGGGACGCAGGGCGACGTCGCGTGCGGCGAGCGCCTTGGCCTCGACGCCGCGCAGGATGTCCATGACGCGCCGGTTCTCGAGCCAGACCTGGTCGTCGAGGAACCGGCGCAGCTGCTCCGAGAGCGTGCGCACCGTGGCCTGCGTGCGCTCGCCCGCGTCGAGCCAGTCGTAGTGCACGCGCCGCAGGCGCCGGTGCTCGTGCTCGGCCGTGCCCCGCGGGGCGCCCGGCACGACGTCGGGCGCGATCGCGTCGAGCGCCTGCACGCGCTCGACGAGCGCCGCGAACTCCTCCTGGCGGCGGCGGTCGAGCAGGAAGTCGTAGAACGCGTGGAAGGACCGGCCCTGGTCGGACTCGGCGATGGCGGTGCGCGACCGCACGACCTCCTCGAGCAGCTCGCCCTTCGCGCCGTCCCACCCGGTGATGCGCTCGCGCAGCTCGCGGTCGAGGGCGCGGAAGTTCGCCTCGACCTCGCGGAAGTCCGAGAGCAGGTCGGCCGCGGTCTGCGTGAGCTGCTGGTAGCGGTCGCGCTGCGCGGCGGCGTCGAGCACCGCGACGCGGCCCGCGCGCACCTGCGCGATCTCCTCGTCGATCGCGGCCCGGCGCTCCTCGAGCTCGCGCAGGCGCTCGGCCGGGTCGGTCTGCGTGCCCACGGCGAGCTGGCGTAGGAGCTCGAACACCGTGTTGAGCCGCGACTCGGTGCCCACGAACCCGCGCCCGCGCAGCGACGCGACCCAGCGCACCGCCTGCTCGACGGCGGGCGTCGCGTCGTAGTGCGGCTCGGCCGAGCCCGGCGGGTACCAGGCGCGCAGCCAGCCCTGGTCCGGGTGCGCCCAGTGGTCGACGTACGCCTGCGGCGCGCGCGGGTACCGCGGCTCGGTGCCGGCGCTGCGGGCGGCCCGGCCGTCGACCGCCCAGAGGTGGTCGTCGAGGCGCGCCACGAGGTCGCTCTCCGGGATCGCCCGGACGTTCTCCTCGACGAACAGCGTCCCGAGGAACGAGAGCACGAGCGGGGCCGTGTCCGCGCGCAGGAGCCGCCACGCCGCGCTCGACCGTCGCAGGGAGTCGACGTCGTCGTGCTGCACGCAGGTCCTCTCGGGCGGGTCGGGCGGGCGCCCGGGGTGCCCGGGCCGCGCCCCGGGGAGCGGGCGCCCCCAGATCTTAGGTCGGGCGACCCGCACCGCCCCCGCGACCCACCGGGCGGTGCTCTCCTCGCACCGGTCCGCGGGCCCCGGATCCGGGACCATGGTCCCTGTCGGCGCCGGTCCGGGCCTCCGTAGCCTGAGTGCGGCGCCGGGCCGGCAGCGCGCCCACCCTGCCGGGCCGGCGCCACCTTCTGCCCGCCCGCCGGCGCGGCCCCCGAGCCGGCGGGACCCCGCGGACCCGAGGACCGCCCGTGACCGGATCGACCACCGCCGTGGCGGACGACGCACGCCCGGGCGGGCGCCCGGCGTCGGGCACCGCGCAGGACACCGCGTACGACCCGTTCGCCCGGCCGACGGGGTGGTCGCACTCCCGCGGCCTGCTGTTCGGCGAGATGCTCGTGTTCGGGCTGCTCAGCCTCACCGCGGCGTTCGTGCTGTCCTACGACGCCGTGGTCCTCGCCGCGAACCCCGCCGCGGTGCTCTCGTGCGACGTCAGCACGGTGCTGTCGTGCGGGACCGTCGCGCAGTCGTGGCAGGCGCAGGTGTTCGGCTTCCCCAACGCGTTCCTGGGCCTCGTGGCGGAGCCCGTGGTCATCACGACGGCGGTCGCGGCCCTCGGCGGCACGCGCTTCCCCCGGTGGTTCCTCTTCGCCGCGCAGTGCGTGTACTTCCTCGGCGTCGTGTTCGCCTACTGGCTCTTCTACCAGTCGATGGTCGTCATCGGGGCCCTGTGCCCGTGGTGCCTGCTCATCACCGTCTCCACGACGCTCGTCTTCGCGTCGCTCCTGCACTGGAACGTGCTGGAGGACAACCTCTACCTGCCGCGCGGCGCGCAGGCGCGGCTGCTCGGGTTCGTGCGCTCGGGCGCGTACGGCTACCTCGTCGCGGCCTGGCTCGTGGGGCTCGCGGCCCTCGTCGTGCTGAGGTACGGCCCGGCGCTGCTCGCCTGACGGCCGAGCACGAGGCCGCCGGGGCGTCCGGGGACGACGGCGACCTCGTGCTCGACCGGACAGGTCAGGGCGTGGTGAGCCCCACCGAGTACGCGCCCGAGCCGGAGTACGCGTGCACGACGACCCGGTAGTACCCGGCCGAGCCGCTGTACGTCACCGACTCGTTCGCCCCCGGCGACGTCGACTGCGCGACCGTCGCCCACGACGCCCCGTTCCAGCGCTGGAGGTAGAGGTCGTAGTCGCTGCCGCTCGGTCCGGTCACGCACGCGCGGTGCGTCCCGGCCGACCCGGCCGTGTAGTACGAGCCGTTCGGCTGGACGGCGGTGCCGCCCGCCGAGAGCGAGCCCGAGTACGTCCGGGCGTACCCGGAGCAGCCCGTCGGCGGCTCGGGGTCCTGGCCCCCGCCGTCGCTCGTGACGAGCGTCAGCCCGTACGCGGAGAGGATCTCCCCGACCGGCTGGAAGTACGTCGTCCCGCCGGAGCGGCAGTTCCCGGACCCGCCCGACGTGACGCCCTGGGCCTGGTTGCCCGCGAGGAGCGAGCCGCCCGAGTCGCCGGGCTCGGCGCACACCGTCGTGCGGATGAGCCCCGTGACCGTGCCCTGCGGGTACGTGACCGACGCGTTGTACGCCTGCACGGTGCCGCAGTGCCAGCCCGTGGTCGAGCCCGAGCGGCACACGGACGCGCCGACCGGAGCCTGCGTGGCGCCCGCGACGGCGACGCGGCCACCGGCGTAGTTGTTCACCGCGCCCACGGGCGTGTTGCCGGCGTCCACCCGCACCCACGCGTAGTCGTTGCCGGGGAAGCTCGACCCGCGGAACGTGCCCGACGGTCCGGACGTGCGCGCGCCGGTCGAGCCGCAGTGCCCGGCCGTGACGAACCCGCCCTGGACCGCGAAGCCCACGGAGCACCGGCTGCTGCCGATCGTGTAGGCGTTGCCGCCGACGACGTCGATCAGCGGGCGCGGCGCCTCCGTCGTCTCCTCGTACGCGACCGCGTCGGCGGGCACGCCCGCGGCGGCGACGCGTGCGGCGACGTCGGCCTGGCCGCCGTCGCGCACTCCGACGACGACGCGGTTGCGCGTGACGTCCACGTACCAGCCCGGCAGCGCCGCCGGGTCGTCCGCGAGCGCGTCGTCGAGCGTCGCGCGCCAGGACTCGAGGTCGGCGAGCGTGTGGTCCACGTCGACCACGGTCGCGCCCTCGGCCCGCGCCGCGCGAGCACCGGCGGCGTCCGTGACGCCGGCGTAGAGGACGTTCGCGGACTCGTCGACCCACGTGCCGGCGAAGTCGTCGCCGAGACGGCGCTCGAGCGCCGCCTCGACGCCCGCCGCGTCGGACTGGAACGCGAGACGCACCTGGGCGTCGCGCGCGCTGAGGCCCAGGTCGCGCTGCAGCGCGCGCTGCAGGCCGGGGGCCGTCTTGGTGACCGCGCGCACCGTCGCGCGCTGGTCCTCGGGTGCGGGCGTGGCGGCGACGGCGTGCGCCTGGGCCGCGCCCACCAGGAGCGTCGCGGCGGCGGTGACCGCGGCGAGCCTCCTGCGGAGTGGTCGTGTCATGTCGTCCATTCCCTTCGCCGGGCCGGGCGGCCCGGTCGAGGGTCACGCTAGGGAGGCGTCCAGCGCGCGCCCAGATCACGATCAGGTCATACGCGGGCGCTATGTGCGGGTGGACCCCTACGCGGTCTCCACGGGGTGCTCGGCCCGCCAGCGCCGGTACCGCGGCGAGCGCTGCACCGCCGTGCGATGGGCGCTGCTCGCGGCGCGCGCGATGACGTCGACCGGGAGCCGGTCGGCCGCGTCGCGGCGCCAGCCCAGGTGGTGGGTCCAGCGCAGCGGGGCGCCGTCGAGCGCGACGGTGCGCACGCCCGGCGCGTCGAGCAGCACGGGCTGGACGAGCGCGACCGCGTGACCCCCGCGGACCTGGTCGATGCACGACGTGCGGTCCGACTCGCCCATCGCCCGCGGCGTGAACCCCGCCCGCGCGCACGCCCCCACGAAGCAGCGCTCGAAGCACCCGCTGCCCGGCGCCGTCAGCCACAGCGCGTCGGCGAGCTCCTCCAGCCCGACGGCCTCGCGCGCCGCCACCGGGTGGTACTCGTCGACCAGGACGAACACGGGGTCCGTCGACACCGGCGTCCACACGAGGCCGCCGTCGGCGGGCGGGGACGCGTCGTCGCACATCCCCACGAGCGCGACGTCGAGCGTCCCGCCGGCCAGCCGCTCCGCCGTCTCCTCGACGGACCACGACGTGGCCGTCGTGACGAGCAGGTCGTCCGCGCCGAGCGCGCCGGGCAGCGCCGAGTGCAGGCGGCTCGCGAACAGCCCGCCGATCGCGGAGCTCACCGTGCCCACCCGCACGACCCGCGCGGCGCCGCGGTCGCTCACGAGCCGCCGCGCGTCGTCGACGAGCGTCGCCATCGCGGGCAGCACGACGCGCGCGTGGCGCAGCACGAGCTCGCCGAGCTCTGTCGGGCGGGCGCCCTGGCGGTCGCGCGTGAAGACGCACCCGCCGAGCGCGCGGTCGATCCGGTTGAGCTGCGCGGTGAGGGCGGGCTGCGCGAGCCCGAGCGCCGCGGCCGCCTTGGTCACGCTGCCGGACTCGGCGACCGTGACGATCATGCGCAGGTGACGCACCTCGAGGTCCATGCCTCCCGAACGTATCGGTGCGGCCCCGCCGTGTCTTGCCGCGGTCCCCGCCCGTGCGCTGCCGTCGTGAGCGCGGACGACGACGCGGCCGGCGCCCGGCGCGGTGGCGGTCCGAGGGCCGCCGGTCAGGGCGCGGGCGCGAGGAAGCCGTCGCGCACGAGGCCCCGCACGGCCGGGAGGAGGTCGCCCGCGAGGTCGTCGGCCGGGACCTCGAAGAGCGCGGCGATCGCGCCCACGAGCTGCCCGACGGTGAGCTCGCCGTCGCTCGCGCCCACGAGCGCCGCGAGACCCGTCGACGCCTGGACGGCCCGGCCGAGCCCGTCGCCCTGCCGCAGCAGCACGACCCTCGGGTCCGGCGCGCCGGGGGCGTGGAACCGCTCCTCCGTCACGTCCGCCGCGACGGCGAGCCGCTCCGCCGCGAGCGCCGCGTCGTCGCGGGCCGCGAGCCAGTCGTGCGCCGCGAGCGAGGCCGCGAGGTGCCCGCCGAGCGGCTGCCGCACGGAGCCCGTGTGCTCCTCGAGCCGGCGCAGCGTCGGGCGGCCGCCGTCGAGCGGCCGGCGCAGGGTCACGATCCCGAACCCGACGCCCTCGACGTCGCGCGTCGCGAAGTCGTCGAGCCACGCGCCGTACGCGGCGGCCCACGCGTCGGGCTCGCGCTCCGGGGTCGTGCCCCCGTCGCGGATCCACGTCTCCGCGTACTGGGTCGGGTCCTGCACCTCGCGCTGCACGACCCACCCGTCGAGGCCCGCCTCGTCGAGCCACGCGCCCACGCGCTCGTCCCACGGCACGCCCCGGCGGTGCTCCCAGTTGCCGAGGAGCTGGGCCACGCCCCCGGGCGCGAGCACCGCCCCGACGCCCGTCACGAGGTCGCGGACGACGTCGTCGCCCGCGCGCCCGCCGTCGCGGTACTCGTACTCGGGCAGCGCGCCGCCCGCGGCGCGCGGCGTGATGACGAACGGCGGGTTGGAGACGACGAGGTCGAACCGCTCGCCCGCGACGGGCTCGAGCATCGACCCCTCACGCAGCTCGATCGCCGCGCCGTGCTCGCCGTCGGCCGGGGCGGGCGCGTCGAGCGCGGCGTTGAACGCGGCGAAGCCGAGCGCGCGGCGCGAGATGTCGGTCGCGACGACGGCGCGGGAGTGCCGGGCGGCGTGCAGCGCCTGGATGCCGCAGCCCGTCCCGAGGTCGAGCACGCGCCCGACCGGGGTGCGGACCGTCACCTGCGCGAGCGTGAGCGACGCCCCGCCCGCGCCGAGCACGTGGTCGGGCGCGAGCCGCCGCCCCGTCGCGAGCTCGCCGAGGTCGGACGAGAGCCACCACGTGACCGGCCCCGCCGCGTCGGACGCCGCGTAGGGGCGCAGGTCGACGACGGCCCGCACGGCGTCGTCGTCCCCCGCACCCGCGGCCTCGACGATCCCGAGGCGGTGCGCGCCGTCGGATCCCGTCCTCGCGAGCGCGGCGTCGAGCGCGCGCCGCGGGATCTCCCCGCCGAGGAGGAAGAGCGTCGCGAGCGCGGCCGCCGGGTCGCCGTGGCGGTCCCGCAGCGCACGGCGCGCGGGCACGGCCTGCTCGCGGTGGAGCGCGGCCGCGGCGACCGGGCCGAGCACGCGCTCGACGCCGTCGACCGTGAAGCCGGCCTCGGCGAGGTCGTCGCGGAGCGTCGCCGCCGCCGCCGCGAGGTCGGCGGGCGCGAGCCCGGCACCGGGCGGCGTCGGGCCGGCGGGCGGGGACGAGGTGGGGGCGGCGTCGGCAGGCATGGGTCCATCCTGGCCGATGCGCGCGGGTCGGGCCGGTCGGCGAGGAGGCGGGCGCGCTCGGTCGCGCGGGGCGCCCCGGACGGCACCGGACGGCACCGGACGCACCGGACCCCGGCGCGCCGAGGCGGGCCGGGGTCCGGGGTGCGGTCGGGACGTCAGCAGTTCTGCGTGCCGTACACCGCGACGTTCTGCGCCGAGGTCTGGAACTCCTCGTCGGTCATGATCGACGTGATCCCGGACATGTCGGCGTTCGCCGGGTCCTCCTGCGCCGCCTCCAGGGTGTCGGAGAGCTGGCGGAACGCGCCCGTCACCGTGTCCCAGTCGGCGCTGATCTCGGCCGGCGCCTCGGCGGCCTCGAGCGACGCGGTGAACGTCTCGAACTGGACGACGGCCGCGTCGGGGTCGCTCGTGTCGATCGCGCCCAGGGTGCTCTGCGCGTCGAGCAGCGCCTGGTAGGCGGTGCAGAAGTCGCCCGACGCCTCGACGTCGCCGGACTCCTCCTCGGTCGGCTCGTCGGACGCCGAGGACTCGTCCTCGGTCGGGGTCGACTCCTCGGTCGTGGTCTCGGTGTCGGTGCTCGCGTCGTCGCCCGAGCCGCCGCACGCGGCGAGGCCCAGCACGAGCAGGGCGCTCGTCGCCAGGGCGGTCGTGGTCTTCAGGGTCGTCAGTCGGTTGCTCATGACACCCATCGTTTCCTACCGCGGAGCCGCGCGCTCCCCCGAACCGCCCAGGTGGGGACCGCTCCCCATGTGTCGCACGCCACGGCGGCCCCGCGGCACGCGGGTGGTGGTCGGGCCGCTCAGCGCGTGCAGCCCGCCCGGAAGAAGTCCGTCACGGCCTGGGACGACGACGTCAGCGCGCCCGTGTCGATACGTCGCCCGACGCGGTCGATCGCCCGGGACAGCTCGTCCGTGTCGCCCGACCCGGTCGCCTCGACCTCGTCCGCGATCATCGTCAGGTAGGTCGTCACGACGGCCCAGTCCCGCGCGATCTCGTCGGGCGGCGACGCCCCGGCGAGCGTGTCGCGCGCCGTCGTGAACCCGTCCACGAGCGCCTCGGGGTGCTCGACGGTCAGGTTCACCTGCGCCTTGGCCGCGGCGCCCCACGCGACCTCGGCCTCGCGGCACCGAGGGTCGGGCTCCGTGGGGTCCGCCGCGCCGTCACCGTCGTCGTCCGCGGTGCCGTCGTCGACACCCGTGCCGTCGTCCGCGCCGGGGTCGCCCCCGGAGGTCCCGTCGTCCGCGCCGGCCTCGGTGTCCGGACCGGTGCCGGCCGGGGCGGCGTCGTCGCCCGGTCCCGCGCTCGGTGCGGGCGGCGCGGCGGCGGGCGCGGCCGCGGGGAGCGACACGACGTCGAACGCCCCGCTCGCGACGACGGCCAGGCACGTCCCCGCGACGACGGCGAGGACCGCGGCGTGGGCCACGACGCGCACCGGAGATCGCATGGTCCCCATGATGACGCCTCCGGCGCCCGGGACGAACCACCCGAACCGCACTTTCCGCCATACCGCCCTCGCCGACCATGCGGTTGTCTCCCGGCTCGCGGCCTGGTCGGGCTACCACGACATGCTCGGCACCGGGCGGGCGACCGTGATGCTACTTTTACGTAGCACGAACCGACGGGGGCACCAGCCCGGTGCCTCCGCACTCACGCACCCAGGGGGAAACACATGCCTGCTCGTCCTGCCACCTCCGTCGTCGCCGTCGGACTCAGTACCGCCCTGCTGCTCTCCGTCGGGGCGACGAGCGCCTCGGCGGGCGCGGTCCGGCCCGGACACCCCGCCCCGGACCGCACCGAGGCCACCGCCGACCTCATCGCGGACGTCGCGCCCGACCAGGGCCGGGTCCTGTCCGGGACGCGGGAGGACGCGACGGTCGTCGCCCGGGCCTCCAGCGTCGACGCCACCGTCCCGCTCGACGCGGACCGGCCCGTGCTCCTGGAGTCCGCGTCGGAGCCGTCGCCCGCGCTCGAGGTGTCGCTCCCGGCGGAGGTCACCACCGGCGACGGCGAGGTCGCCTCGGACGGCACGATCGTCTACCCCGCCGTCGACGGCGGGGCCCACGCCGCGGTGCAGGTCCTCGACGACGGCTCGGTCCGCATCCAGACCATCACGCCGGGCCCCGACGACCCGCACGAGTTCACCTACGCGTTCGGGGACGGCGTCACGCCGGTCCCGGGTCCGGACGGCACCGTCGAGCTCGTGCAGGAGGTCGCCCCGGGCGTCGCCGTGACCGTCGGCGAGGTCGGCGCGCCGTGGGCGACCGACGCCGACGGCGCACCGCTGAGCACGGCGTACACCGTCCGCGGGGACACGATCGTCCAGACGATCACGACCGGTCCCGGCACGACCTACCCCGTCGTCGCGGACCCGAAGGTGACCAAGACCTGGTGGAACACCACCGTGTACTTCAACCGCAACGAGACGCGCCGGCTCGCCGACGGAGCGCAGGTCGTGGCGCTCGTCGGAGGGCTGGTCCCGCACGCCGTCGCCAAGGCGATCGGCGCCATGGCGCAGGCGGGCTCGCTCTACGCGCGCCTCTGGTACAACGAGGGACGGTGCATCAAGTTCGTGTACTACGTCGACCGTGTGAACGTGTGGCAGCCGTACGCGGGCTCCGAGGCGGGGAGGTACTGCCGATGACCGAGACCAACCTGTGGCTCCTGCTGTGCGGCGCGCTCGGGATCCTCGTCGCGTGGTCGCAGCACGCGGCCGAGCAGCGGGAGGAGCCGAGGTCGGTCACGACCGTCACCACGTCCGGCGCCGTCGCCGCCGCGGCGCTGTGCGCCGCCGCGGAGGGGCAGTGGCTCGCCGCGGGAGGGGCCGTGCTCCTGCCGTACGTCGTCCTGCGCGTCCTCCTGGGGCGCCGGCGCGGGTCCTCGTAGCACCGGACCGACGCCGCACCGTCGGGGCTGCACCCCACGGTGGCGCAGCTGACAGCGACGCACCCGACGGCGGCGCACCCGACGGCCCCGGGAGCGACGACGGCCCTCGGGCGCGGGTCCCCGCCCCCGCGCCCGAGGGCCGTCGCCGTCTCGTAGGCTCGCGGGATGCGTACGCGAACCCCGAGGAAGCGCGCCGTCCCGGTCGGCGCGGCGGCGGCCGTCCTCGCGGGCTGCGCGGTCAACGCGGGCACCGCGAAGGCACGGCAGTTCGAGGCGGACTGGGAGGGCACGCCCGACGTGTCCGACGTCTCGGCGTCCGGCGCCAACAACCTGCCCTTCTCCGGGACCGCGGACGGGACGGTCGTCGTCGCGGCCGGCACGCCCGACGAGCGGGTCGCCGAGCTCCTCCACGCGCTCGGCGGGTACGTGCGCGAGCACGGCGGCGTCGACGCGACGCTCGAGGTCGGGCACGTGCGGCTCGGGGCGCGCCCGGACCGCGAGGCCAACGACGCGGTCCTCGACCTGTGGCACGGCCTGCGCGTCGAGCCCGGCCTCGTCTCGGCGGAGCTCGGCGTGCGCGGCGTGGACGTCGACCTGGACGACCCGACCCGTTTCGCGGACCTCGTCGAGGACCTCGCGACGCCCGGTGGTGACCTGGAGCCGCTCGCGGACGCGGCCGTCGACGTGCGGGCCGGGTCGTTCGCCGCCGTGGTCGGCGCGGGCGACGACCCGACGGACGCGCTCGCCGCGTTCCGTGCCGTCGACGAGCGGTTCGGCGTCACGGGGGCGCATCTCGAGACGACGCCCCCGCGCGTCGAGCTCCGCGTGGCGGACTCTGCCGACATCGCCGACGCGCGGGCCCTCGCGCGCCGCGCCGCGCCGCGTCTCGCGCGCGAGCTCGTGGTCGAGGGCGGCGGCGTCGCGGTCGACGGGACGGACGCGCAGACTTCCGCGCGCGTGCTCGACCTCGCGCGGACCCTCGAGGCGCGCCCCGACGTCGTGGCCGTCACGGTCGGCGCGGACGGGATCGAGGTCCGCACGCGCGACGTGGAGGCGGCCGCCGCGCTCGAGCACGACCTCGCCGACGACCCGGACGCCGCCGCCCTGGGGTCGGTCGTGGCGACGAGCGACGCCGCGGCACCCGCGGACGTGCCGGCCCCGCGCGTCTTCCGGGCGGTCGTCGCCGGGCACGAGACGGGCGCGCTCACCGCGGCCCAGGTGCGCGACCTCGGCGCCGCCGTGCCGGCCCTCGTGCGCCTCGCCACGCAGGACCGGGTCGACGCCGAGCTCGCCGAGTCGACGCTGACGGAGGACGACGTCGCGACGCTCGCGCGCGAGCTCGCCGTCCGGGTGCCCGCCGGGACGCCGGTGCAGGTCCGGGCGGGCGGCGCGTTCGCGGTGCGGTTCGCCGCGGGGCCGGACCCCGAGCCGGAGGAGATCACGTACCCGACCCGGATCGACGGCGACGTGTTCCTCGCCGCCTGGCGCGACGCCTGGCCCTGACCGGCGCGGCCGCGGTCGGCCGCGGTCAGGGCGAGGACGAGGACGAGGACGAGCGCTCACGCGGGGCGAGCGCGAGGACGAGCGCTGACGCGGGACGTATGCGAGGACGCGTGAGCGCGGGGCGTGTGCGAGGACGAGCGCGAGAGAGGGCGCCCGGGGTGTCCCGGGCGCCCTCCGTCGCGCAGGTCGGGGACCGGTCAGGCTCCCGTGACGACCCTCTCCGGCTCGACCGTCGTCTGCTCGCGGTCGACGCGCGCGGCGCGCAGCCGGGACATGACGACCGCGCCGAACGCGATCGCCGCCGCGACCACGGCGATGCCGATGCGCAGCGCGTGGTTCGCGTCCGCCGGGACGCTCATGAGCACCACGGCGGGCGCGATGAGCACGGACACGAGGTTCATCACCTTGATGAGCGGGTTGATCGCCGGGCCCGCGGTGTCCTTGAACGGGTCGCCCACGGTGTCGCCGATGACGGTCGCGGCGTGCGCCTCGGAGCCCTTGCCGCCGTACGCGCCGTCCTCGACGATCTTCTTCGCGTTGTCCCACGCACCGCCCGAGTTCGCGAGGAACACCGCCATGAGCACGCCTGCGCCGATCGCGCCCGCGAGGAACCCGGCGAGCGGCCCGACGCCGAGGCCGAAGCCCACGGCGATGGGCGCGAACGCGGCGAGCAGGCCCGGCGTGGCGAGCTCGCGCAGCGAGTCGCGCGTGCAGATGTCCACGACCTTGCCGTACTCGGGACGCTCCTGGAACGTCATGATGCCCGGGTGCTCGCGGAACTGGCGGCGCACCTCGAACACGATCGCGCCGGCCGCGCGCGTCACGGCGTCGATCGCGAGGCCCGAGAAGAGGAACACGGTCGCAGCGCCGAGGATCACGCCGACGAGGGTGATCGGCGAGATGATCTGGTAGTCGAGCATCGCCGTGACGAGGCCGCTGCCGCGCTCGGTGACGTCGGCGAGCGCGTGGCTCACGGCGTCGGCGTACGAGCCGAACAGCGCGGTCGCCGCGAGGACGGCGGTCGTGATCGCGATGCCCTTCGTGATCGCCTTCGTCGTGTTCCCGACGGCGTCGAGGTCGGTGAGGATCTGCGCGGCCTCCGCGTCGCCGTCGCCAGCCTCGCCCACCGACATCTCGTAGATGCCCTGCGCGTTGTCCGAGACGGGGCCGAACGTGTCCATCGCGACGATGACGCCGACCGTGGTGAGCAGGCCGCAGCCCGCGAGCGCCACGAGGAACAGCGCGAGCCACACCGAGCCCCCGGCGAGGAGGAACAGACCGCAGATCGCGGCGGCGATGACGCCCGCCGTGTACACCGCGGACTCGAACCCGACGCCGATGCCGGACAGGACGACGGTCGCCGCACCCGTGCGCGACGTGGCGGCGACGTGGAGGGTGGGCTTCGACGTCGTGCCGGTGAAGTAGCCCGTGATCCACAGGATGATGCCCGCGAGGACGATCCCGATGACGACCGCGAGACTCGCGACGACGCGCGGGTCGGCCGCGATCCCCGAGAGGTCGCCGAGGTCCGCGGTCCCGTCGAGCGCCGCGAACGACGACGGCAGGTAGACGAACGCGGCGACCGCCGCGAGGACCGCGCCGATGAGCGCCGAGAGGTAGAAGCCGCGGTAGATCGCCTTGAGCCCGTTCTCCTGGCCGCGCACGCGCGTGATGAAGACGCCGAGGACGGCGACGAGCGCGCCGAGCGCGGTGACGACGAGCGGGAAGACGAGGCCCTCCTCGCCCATCGCGGCCTTGCCGAGGATGAGCGCCGCGACGAGCGTCACGGCGTACGACTCGAAGAGGTCGGCCGCCATGCCCGCGCAGTCGCCGACGTTGTCGCCCACGTTGTCCGCGATCGTCGCGGCGTTGCGGGGGTCGTCCTCGGGGATGCCCTGCTCGACCTTGCCCACGAGGTCGGCGCCGACGTCGGCCGCCTTGGTGAAGATGCCGCCGCCGACGCGCATGAACATCGCGAGCAGCGCGGCGCCGAAGCCGAAGCCCTCGAGCACTGCCGGAGCGTCGCCCTTGTAGACGAGCACGACGCCTGCCGCGCCGAGCAGGCCGAGGCCCACGACCGACATGCCGACGACGCCGCCCGTGCGGAACGCGATGCGCGCGCCCTCGGTGCGGCCGCCCGGCCGGGTCGCGGCGGACGCGACGCGCACGTTGGCGCGGACCGCGAGCCACATGCCGAGGTAGCCGATCGCCGCGGAGAACCCCGCGCCCACGAGGAACGCGACCGAGCGCCCCACGCGGATCCCGCCGTCACCCGGCAGGAGGAACAGCAGACCGAACACGATGACGGCGAACAGCGCGAGCGTGCGGAACTGGCGGTTCAGGTAGGCCCCGGCGCCCTCCTGCACGGCGTGGGCGATGTCCTGCATCTTCGCCGTCCCGTCGTCCGCGGCGAGGACCTGTCTGCGCAGCACGAACGCGAAGACGAGAGCCACGAGCGCGATCACCGCGATGACGGCGACGATGGTGAGACTGTCCGAACCGAGCGTGAGCATCCGTCCTCCTTGACGACTGCGACGACCACCGCACCGGGCCCCTGCCGGAGCGATGGGGGTGAGTCTACGCACGTGTGAGACACGTCACGACCACTCGTGCGCGATGTCACAAGCGCGCCACTGGCGCGCGGTGCCGCGCGCGATCCGGGGCCCCGGGCGCACCGGGGTGGAGACTTCACCCCCAACCGGACCCGCGACCCGTTCGTTGAGACGGTCGAGAGCCGATCCACGAGCAGAGGGGCGGGCGCGATGGCGCACTGGGAAGAGGTGCTGGACGAGATCGTCCGCACACGGCGGCGAGCGCTCGTGGGGTACGCCTACCTGCTCACGGGGGACGTCCCGGCGGCGGAGGACCTGGTCCAGGACGCCCTCTACCGCACGTTCCGCACGGGTCGCGCGGCGACCGACTTCGCGCTCGCCGAGAGCTACGTGCGGCGCGCCGTCCTCACGGTCTTCCTCGACGGCACCCGCCGGCGCCGGCGCTGGGACGGGGTGCGGCACCTGCTCGCCGCGCCCGGAACGAGCGCCCCGGCCGAGCCCGCGGTCGAGGCGCGGGTCGACGTCGTCGAGGCGCTCGCGGTCCTGTCCCCCCGGGAGCGCGCGTGCGTCGTGCTCCGGTACTACTCCGACCTGCCCGTCCGGGACGTCGCGGAGCGCCTCGGGCTGAGCGAGGGCACCGTCAAGCGGTACCTCAGCGACGCGAACGCGAAGCTCGCGGCGCGCCTCGGCCCGCTCCGCGCGGACGAGGGCGACGACCTGCCCGTCGCACCGGTGCGACCGTCGACCGCACGGACCCGCGCGTCGTCGTCCCCGCCCGCACCGCCGTCGACCCCGCCAGCCCCGACGACCCCGCGAGGTGCGCGATGAACCGCCCCCAGACCTCCGGCCCCCTCGACCTCGACGTCCTGCTGCGCGCGGTCGCCGACGAGGTCACGCCCCGCACGGACGACGAGACGGCCGCGCGTCGCGTCGCGGGCGGGGTGCGCCACGCCCGACGCCGCCGCGCGGTCCTCGTCGGCACGGCCGCCGTGCTGGCCGTCGCCGCCGTCGGCGTCGGCGCGAGCGCGGTGCTCGCCGACGACGACGACCCGCGACCGGTCCTGCCCGCTCCGGCACCGAGCCCCGACCCGACGACGACCCCGGAGCCCGAGCCGAGCCCCGACCCGACGCACCGGGCGGCGTTCCCGAGCCCGGTCACCCGCGACTCGCTCCTGTGCCAGGCGCCCGCCCCGGCGGCCACGGGACCCGACCTGCTCGCGACGGTGAGCGTCGACGCCGCGGCGGTCTCGGTCGAGTCCCTGCGCCTCGTCGACGTCGCGGCGCACCTCACGGTCGCCGACGACGCACGGGCCGAGGTGCTGGACCCGGTCGCCCGCGCCGGGTACGTGATCCTCCAGGACGGCGTCGTCGTGTCGTCGACCGTGTCGTACCACCAGGAGCCCGTGGACCCGGTGCGGCTCGACGAGGGCCAGGTGCTGGACGTGGGGAGCGCGGTGGACTCGTTCGCCCTGTGCGACCCGGAGGGCGTCGCCTCGCACGCGCCGTCGCTGCTCCCCGGCGAGTACGAGCTCGCCGCCGTGGTCCCGTGGGTCGTGTCGTCCTACGCGCTGGAGCGCGACGGGGCCTGGGGCGAGCCCGTCACGTCGCCCGGCCCCGACGAGCCGCTGTTCGACGGCTGGCTCGTGTCGGAGACCGTCCCGTTCGTCGTCGAGCCCTCGTCCGAGGAGCCGGGCGGGGGCGACGGGGAGTAGGTCCCAGAGGTCCGACCGTCGTCCCGCCTCCGTCCCCGACGCGTTCCGCTGCGGCGCACCGTCCCGGGCTCGTCTCCGACCGAGTCCGGGACGGTGGCGCGACGACGCGCCGTTCCCGCGCGTGCGTAGGGTGGGGCACGTGTCGACGCCCAGCACCCCCGTGACCGACCCCGCCCTGCGCGACCGCGCCCTCGCGCACGCGCACGACCTCGCGACGTTCGTCGAGGCGTCGCCGTCGTCGTACCACGCGGCGCACGAGGTCGCGCGCCGCCTCGAGGCCGTGGGCTTCGAGCGGCTCGACGAGACCGCGGCGTGGCCGAGGGTGCGCGACGCCGAGGGCGACGGGCCTGCGGGCGGACGGTACGTCGTCGTGCGCGACGGCGCGGTGATCGCGTGGGCCGTGCCCGCGGGCGCGAGCCCGACGACGCCGTTCGCGGTCCTCGGCGCGCACACCGACTCCCCCGGGTTCAAGCTCAAGCCGCGCCCGAGCGTGGGCCGCGAGGGCTGGTGGCAGGCAGGTGTGGAGATCTACGGCGGGCCACTGCTCAACTCGTGGCTCGACCGCGAGCTCGAGCTCGCCGGTCGCCTCGTCACGGCCGACGGCGCCGAGCACCTCGTGCGCACGGGCCCCCTGCTGCGCATCCCGCAGCTCGCGATCCACCTCGACCGCGCCGCGAACGACGGGCTCACGCTCGACAAGCAGCAGCACACCCAGCCCGTGTGGGGGCTCGCCTCGGCGGACGGCCCCGCGGGCTCCGACACCGCCGGTGGGCCGAGCGGCGGGGACGTGCTCGCCGAGCTCGCGCACCACGCGGGCGTGCGCGCGAGCGACGTCACGGGCTACGACGTCGTGGTGGCCGACACCCAGTCGCCCCGCGTGTTCGGCGCGCACGACGCGTTCCTCGCGTCCGGGCGGCTCGACAACCTTCTGTCCGTCCACGCGGGGCTCGTCGCGCTCCTCGAGGTCGCCGGTTCGCCCGACCGGCCCGTCGAGGGCTCCGTGATCCCGGTGCTGGCCGCGTTCGACCACGAGGAGATCGGGTCGGAGTCGCGCTCGGGCGCGTCGGGCCCGTTCCTCGCCGACGTGCTCGCGCGCGTCGCGGCCGGCCTCGGCGGCACGGAGGAGGAGCGGCACCGGCAGCTCGCGTCGTCGCTGTGCGTGTCGAGCGACGTCGGGCACTCCGTGCACCCCAACTACCCCGAGCGGCACGACCCGGCGAACCGTCCCCTCGCGGGCGGCGGGCCGATCCTCAAGATCAACGCGAACCAGCGGTACACGACCGACGCGCACGGCGCCGCGGCGTGGGCCCGCGCGTGCGCCCGGGCCGGGGTGCCGAGCCAGGAGTTCGTGTCGAGGAACACCGTCCCGTGCGGTTCGACGATCGGTCCGCTCACCGCGACCCGCCTCGGCGTCCGCACGGTCGACGTCGGGGTCCCGATCCTCTCGATGCACTCCGCGCGCGAGCTCACCGCCGTCGTGGACCCGTGGTACCTCACGCGCGCCGTGGTCGAGGTCTTCCGCGGCTGACGGGCTCCCGCCCCCACCCGCCGACCATGCGGTTGTGACCCGTCCCGAGCACCGGACGGGCAAGAACCGCATGGTCGTGCGGCCACGACCGCGTGGTCGGCGGCCCTCACCTCCGCTCGGCACGGGCGCGGACCCCGCGCAGCATCCTCTGCGTCATGAGGAAGCTCACGGGCTGCACGGCCTCGACGACGGCGCGCCCCACGACCCCGCGCGGGGCGTAGCGCTCACGGACGATCAGCCGCGACCGGGCCCGGCCGTCGTCCCCCGGCGGGAGCGCACGCACCACGAACGCCCACGAGAACCGGAACGGCATCACCGCCGCCTTCCCCGGCTCCGGGGCACCGAGCAGCACGAGGTGCGACCCCGGCTCGAGCAGCGCGACGCGCAGCGCCACCTCGTCGGCGAGACGCACCTCGTCCCCGACCGCGAGCGCCTGCCACCGCTCCTCGACCGTGTCCGCGCTGCGGATCCCCAGCCCGACGAGGTTCTCGAGCACGTCGTACGAGTAGAAGCCGCCGCGGCCCTGGCCGATCTGCACGAGCCACGGCCACACCCGGGCGGGTGGCGCGTCCACCGTCACCGCCCGCGTCGCGACGACGGCGCCCGCCTCGGGCACGAGGTCGTCACCAGGGAGCACGCACTCGTGCTCGCCCACCCACGTGCCCCACGTCTGGGTCAGGCGGCGCGTGAGCAGGAGCGCGCCGACGGCGGACGCCGCCGTCGCCGCAGCCCGGAACCCGTGCCTCGTCCCCATGCCCCGATCGTGCGACGGGCCGTGAGCACGGCGCGAGGGCCGGAGGTCCCGCGCGGCACGGTCCTCGGCCGACGCGTGGGCCGGAGGTGGGAGACTCGGAGGCGTGCCGAACGCCCCCGCCCCCACCCTGCGACCGACGAGCGCGACGCTGCTCGACGTGCTGCGCGCGGGCGGGCGTCGCGACGAGCGCCTGCGGCACGTGCGCGAGCTGCCCGCGCGCCCCGGCACCCAGGGCGAGTGGCCCGCGTGGGCCGACGCGTCGCTCGTCGCGGGGTACCGCGCGCTCGGCGTGGAGCGCCCCTGGGAGCACCAGGTGGAGGCCGCCGACGCCGCGTGGTCGGGCCGGCACGTCGCGCTCGCGACCTCCACGGGCTCGGGCAAGTCGCTCGCGTTCTGGCTCCCGGCGCTCACGGCCGTCCGCGCCGACGCGGCGGCGCGCGTGCTCGACCCCGGTCGCATCGAGTCGGTCGCACGGCGCGGCGCTGTGCTCTACCTCTCGCCCACGAAGGCGCTCGCGGCCGACCAGCTCGCCGGGCTCCAGCGGCTCCTCGACGCCGCCGGCACGCGCGACGTGCGCGTCGCGACGTGCGACGGCGACACGGGCCAGGACGAGCGCCGGTGGGTCCGCGAGCACGCCGACGTCGTGCTGACCAACCCCGACTTCCTGCACTTTGCGCTCCTGCCGAACCACCGCGGCTGGGCGCGCCTCCTGCGGGACCTGCGCTACGTCGTCGTCGACGAGGGCCACGCGTACCGGGGCGTGTTCGGTGCGCACGTGTCGCTCGTGCTCCGGCGCCTGCGCCGCCTCGCCGCGCACTACGCGCGCGAGGGCGACCGCCCTCCCACGTTCGTCGTCGCGTCCGCGACGTCGGCCGACCCGGCGACGAGCGCCGCTCGGCTCGTCGGCGTCGAGCCCGACGACGTCGTGACCGTCGCGCGCGACACCTCGCCCGCGGGCCGCAAGACCTTCGCGCTGTGGGAGCCGCCCGAGGTCGTCGGCTTCGAGGCGGGGCCGGACCCGGCGGAGGACCGCGACGACGACCCCGCCGTCGCGGCCGAGGCGCCCGAGCACCCGCGGCGCAGCGCGACCGCCGAGGCCGCCGACCTGCTCGCGGACCTCGTCATCGCCGGCGCGCGCACGCTCGCGTTCACCCGGTCGCGGCGCGGCGCGGAGTCCGTCGCCGTGCAGACCCAGGACAGCGTGCGGGTCGTCGACCCGCGCCTCGTGCGGCGCGTCGCGGCGTACCGGGGCGGGTACCTGCCCGAGGAGCGGCGCGAGCTCGAGGACGCGGTACGCACGGGCGAGGTGCTGGGGCTCGCGACGACGAACGCGCTCGAGCTCGGGGTCGACATCTCCGGCCTGGACGCCGTGCTCATCGCGGGCTGGCCCGGGACGCGCATGTCCGTGTGGCAGCAGGCGGGCCGCGCCGGACGCGCGGGCGCGGACGGGCTCGTCGCGTTCGTCGCGCGCGAGGACCCGCTCGACACGTTCCTCGTGCACCACCCCGAGGCGGTCTTCGACGCACCGCTCGAGGCGACGGTCTTCGACCCCGCGAACCCCTACGTCCTCGCGCCCCACCTGTGCGCGGCCGCGGCCGAGGTCCCGCTGCGCACCGACGACCTGCGCGCGTTCGGCGACCCGCAGGCCGTCCGCGGGCTGCTCGACGTGCTCGTCGCGCGCGGCGCCCTGCGCCGCCGCGCGTCGGGCTGGTACTGGACGCACGCGCAGCCCGCGTCGGGCATGACGGACCTGCGCGGCTCGGGCGGCGCACCCGTGCGCGTGGCGGAGGCCGACACCGGTCGGCTCCTCGGCACGGTCGACGCCGCGTCTGCGGACGGGTCCGTGCACGACGGCGCCGTGTACGTGCACCAGGGCCGCACCTACGTCGTCGAGCACCTCGACCTCGCCGACCACGTCGCGCTCGTGCGCCGTCGGGACGTGGACTACGGCACGTGGTCGCGCTCGACGACGTCCATCACGATCGTCGACGACCCCGCGGACGGCGACGTCGCGGCGGGACGCGAGGTCGTCGAGCGCCGGTGGGGTCCGATCGGGTGGGGCTACGGGCCGGTCGACGTGTGCTCCCAGGTCGTGAGCTTCCAGCGCCGTCGCGTGCCCGACATGCAGGTGCTCGGGACGGAGCTCCTCGACCTGCCCGAGCGCACCCTCCCGACGATGGCGGTGTGGTGGACCGTGCCGGCGTCGGTGATCGAGGAGGCGGGCGTCGACGCGGACGAGCTCCCGGGCGCGCTGCACGCCGCCGAGCACGCCTCGATCGGCCTGCTCCCGCTCCTCGCGACGTGCGACCGCTGGGACCTCGGCGGCGTCTCCACCGCGCTGCACGCCGACACCGGCGAGGCCACCGTGTTCGTCCACGACGCCTACCCCGGCGGGGCCGGGTTCGCCGAGCGCGGGTTCGAGCTCGGCGCGACGTGGCTGCGCGCGACGCGCGACGCGATCGCCCGCTGCCCCTGCCACGACGGCTGCCCCGCGTGCGTGCAGTCGCCCAAGTGCGGGTCGTACAACGCCCCGCTGGAGAAGGCCGCCGCCGTGCGTCTGCTCGACGCCGTGCTCGCCCACGCCCCCACGGCATAGGCCCGGCACCGCACGTCTCCTCGACGCCGTGGCTCGCCCACGCCCGCACGGCACCGGCACCGGCACCGGCACGGCACGTCTCCTCGACGCCGTGGCCGCCCACACCCGTGCGGCGTAAGCCCGTCACCGCGCGCTCGCGGGTCCGGCGCGCGCGGCTGCGGCCGCGCGGCCCAGCGCGACGCCGAGCACGGTGACGCCCGCGCTCGACTCGACGTCGACGCGGACGACGCCCGCGCCCTGCTCGGCGCACGCCGTGACGACGACGCCGTTGCGCGGCGCGACCTCGCGCGCTCGTGCGCACGGGTCCCAGCCGTCCCGGGCGGCGGAGGCCGCCGCGAGCGCCGCGAGGTCGGCCCCGGTCTGCGCCGCCCCGCGTGCGGCCTGGGCGCGCGCGAGCGACGCGAGACCGAGCGCGAGCACGAGGACCACGGCGACGATCCCGAGCACGAGAACCGTGCCCGCTCCCCGCTCGGGATCACCGCTCCCGACGCGGCCACCTTTCCGCTCGGGGTCACCCCGCCGGACGCGGCCACCTCCCCGCTCAAGGTCACCCCGCCGGACGCGGCGTCCTCCTCGCTCGGGACCGTCCCCGGCTGCTCGGCCCCGGCCCGGGACCGTGACGGGCCGCGCGCTCACGGCTCGACCCAGGCGACGGCGTCACCGCTCGCGCGCAGCGGCGAGCCGGAGAGCCAGCCGCCGACGACGGGCGTCGTGACCCGCACCTCGACCCACGGGTCCCCGCGCGAGACGTCGACCGTCGCGCCGTCCCCCGCGACGCGCAGCGCGGTCGCCCGCACCGCCGCGTCGTCCTCGCCGATGGCCGCGGCCCGCGCGGCAGCCCTCGCCGCGTCGGCGGAGCGCATCTGGGCGCCCGCCGCCGCGGCGAGAGTGAGGACGACGACGAGGACGAGCACGACCGCGGGCAGGGCCACGGCGAGCTCGGCCGTGACCGCACCTCGCTCGCCGTCCGCGCCGTCCCGGCCGCGCGGTGCGCGCGTCCGGGCGCCGGTCACCGGGTGCGCGACTCGCCGGAGCGCCGACACCGGAGGTACCCGGTGCTGCCGACGGCCGGTGGAGCGCCCGAGCCGTCGCCCGGCCCGCGTGCGACGCCGAGCGTCGCGCGTCGCGTCGTCCCGTCGCACGGCTCAGCCCAGCGAGAGCGCGCTACGCACGATGCCGAGCAGGAGCTCGCGCACCTCGCCGCTCTTCAGCACGACGATGAGCAGCCCCGCGAAGCCCGCCGCCGCGACCGTCGCGATGGCGTACTCCGCGGTGGCCAGGCCCGCCTCGCCGTCCTGGCCGGTGCTCGTCCCCGTCAGGCGCGCGAGCGCGCGCCGAGCGTGTCCTGTCATCTCGCCTCTCCCCTCTCTCGGCCCGCGGTCGCGGGCGAACGGACCCACCGTGGCGGCTCGGGCGCCGCTCCCGCAGCCCCGCGCCGGCAGCCTGTGGAGCGGTCCGGTGTGCCTGCGGCATGTGGACGGGAACGGCGGCCGGGCGCACGACGCCGCCCGGGCTCGTGCCCGCGCCGCCTACCCGCCGAGCAGACCGGCGCCGAGGGACAGCAGGACGGGCACGAGCCCGACCAGCACGAAGGCCGGGAGGAAGCACGTGCCGAGCGGCAGGACGAGGTGCACGGCGAGCCGCGCCGCGGCGGCCTTCGCCGCCCCGGTCCGGTCCTGCCGCGACGCCTCGGCCGCCGCGCGCAGCGACGAGGCGGGCGCGGCGCCGTGCACCCACGCCGGGCGCAGCGCGCGCTGCACGACGCCGAGCCGGGCCGGGGCCCCAGCCCACGCGCCGTCCCACGACGCCCCGAGGAGCAGCGCGGCACCCGCCGCTCGCAGCGCGACGCCGTCGCGCCCGCCGACGCACGTCCCGACGACCTCGAGCGCACGCGGCACGGCGGCGCCCGACCCGACCGCCGCCGCGAGAAGCTCGAGGAGCACTCCCGTCTCGATCGCGGGCTCGGCGGTGCCCGTGGAGCGTCGCGACCCGTGCCCGGGTGCGCCCCCGTCCGTGAGCGCGGACCTGCCCGCCGCATCCGGGTTCCGCGCGACCAGGGCGGCCCGCCGCCCGACCGCGGAGCGCGCCGCCCACCACGGCAAGGTCGCTCCCAGGACGCACGCGGCCAGGAGGAGCGCGGTCATCGGTCGTCCCCCGCGGCGCGCGCCCGCTCGACGAGGCGCACCGACCAGGTTCGGCCCGCGAGGAGCAGCAGGAGCCCGAGCAGGACTCCCGCCGTGCCGAGGCCGCCGTCGGTCGCGGTCCCGAGCGGGTCGGCACCCAGCACGTAGCCGAGCAGGACCCCGACGCCCGGGAGCCACAGGAGCACGCGCGCGGTCGCACGGGGCCCCGCGAGCGCCGCCTCGCGCTCCGCTCGCGCCTCGGCGTCCGCGGCCACGGAACCGGCCACCTCGTCGAGCACCGGCGCGAGCGGGGCGCCGACCTCGACCGCGAGCCGGCACGCGGCCACGAGCGCCCGCGCGGTCCCGACGCCGCCGACGTGCGGTGCCAGGTCGGCGACCCGCGGCACGCCCTGGGCGTCGACCCGCACCCCGACGGCCCGCTGCCACGCGACCCCGGGTGCCGCGCCGGTCCGCAGGAGCGACCCGACCTGCGTCACGACGACGCGCACGAGCTCGGGCACCGCCCGGGCGCGCACCCTCCGGCGCAGGAACGGGCGACGGGCGTGCGGTGGAGCCGGGCCGACGACGGAGCGCGCCGACCGCCCGCCGCGGGCCGTCGCGCACCAGACCCCGACGGCGACGAGGACACCGACGACCGTCACGACCATCGGCCCACGAGCTCGCCCCACGCCGGCCCCGGCTCGGGACCCGACCCTTCGGGCGCGGTGCCGCCGTCCCACGACGCCGCGACGTCGACGTGCAGGCCGCCGCGCTCGTCGCCGCGCACGACCCCGATCCGCGCGAGGACCCGCCTCGTCGTGCCCTCGACTCGGACGCGGCGCAGGTGCAGCACCACGTCCAGACCGCCGACGGCCTGTGCGGCGACCGCGGCGCGGTCCATCCCGGCGAGCGCGGCGAGCGCCTCGAGCCGCGCGGGCACCACCTCGACGTCGTTCGCGTGGATCGTCGCGAGCCCTCCCTCGTGTCCCGTGTTGAGCGCCATGAGCACCTCCCGGACCTCGGCGCCGCGACACTCGCCGAGGACGATCCGGTCGGGCCGCATGCGCAGCGCGGCGCGCACGAGGTCGGCGAGGTCGACCCCGCCCGCGCCCTCGACGTTGGGCCTGCGGGCGGTGAGGGGCACGACGTGGGGGTGGTCCGGGTCGAGCTCACGCGCCTCCTCCACGCACACGATGCGCTCGTCGGGCGGGACGAGCGCGAGCAGCGCGGCGAGCAGCGTCGTCTTGCCGGTGCCGGTGCCGCCCGAGACGAGCACGCTCGCGCGGCGCGCGACGAGGCCGCGCAGGAGCCGTTCCCACGCGGGCGGGACGGTGCCGCCCGCGACGAGGTCCGCGATCCCGAACGTGCGGGTGCGCAGCACGCGCAACGAGATGACGGCGCCCGCCGCGCACACGGGCGCCACGACGGCGTGGAGCCGCGTGCCGTCGGGCAGGCGCGCGTCCACCACGGGTGCGGCGTCGTCGAGGCGCTGGCCCCCGGCTGCGGCGAGGCGGACCGCGAGGGCGCGCACGGCGTCGGGCCCGCCGAGCGGGACGTCGGCCCGTTCGAGCCCGGCGCCGCGGTCGACCCACACGTCGTCCGGCCCGTTGACGAGCACGTCGGTCACGCCCGGCTCGTCGAGGAACCGCTGGAGCGGCCCGGCGCCGAAGATCTCGGCGTGCGCCGTGCGGGTGAGCTCGCGCAGGGCCGTCGAGCCGAGCACGCGACCGGACGCGCGCAGGGCGTCGGCGACCGCCGTGTCGTCGGGCGTCTCCCCCGCGGTGGCGCCCGGTCCCGGGCCAGGACCGGCGGCCGCCCGCACGAGACGGTCGCGGACGCCGTCGAGCAGCGGTTCGCGTCCCCGCCCGGGCGGGCCGGGCGACGTCGCGCGCGGGCTCACCGTCCCCGCCCCGCGTAGCGGGCCGCGAGCTCCCGGCCCGCGCGCACGACGGCGCCGCGCCCCACGCACGGGCCCTGCCCGCGCTCGACCGCGCCGGCGAGCGTGCGGTCCCACCCCACGGTCGCGGCCACGTCGAGGCCCACCGCCTCGGCGACCTCGGCGGGCGCGAGCCGACCCGGCGCGGGCCGGCGCAGCACGAGCGCCGCCGGACCGGCGACGTGGTCGCGGACCGCGGCGGCACCTGCGACCCCGGTCACGTCGAGCGGGGTCACGACGAGCACCTCGTCGCACGCGTCGAGGAGCGCGGCGCCCGCCGCGCCCGTCCCGAGGGCCGCCCGGTCGACGTCGAGCACGAGCAGGCCCGACCGCGCGGCCGTGACCTCCGCGAGCGCCGCGACGACGTCCGCGAGCGCCGCGGGCTCGGGGCCGCCGCCGCGCTCGGTGCTCACGACCGGTACCGGGCCCCACCGCGGCAGCCGCGCGAGCAGGTCCTCGCCGTCGAGCCGGCCGCGCGCGTCGGCGAGGTCGGGCCACCGCACGCCCGGGTCCTGCTCGACGCCCAGGAGCACGTCGAGCCCGCCGCCCACGAGCGCGAGGTCCACGAGGCACAAGGGCGCGCGCCGCCGGGCGGCCGCCCGCGCGAGGGACGCCGCGACCACGCTCGCCCCGGCGCCGCCGCGCGCACCCACCACCGCCACGACCGCTCCGCCCATCGTGTCCGCCCCCTTCGTCCCCGCACGCACGCCCGCCGACGGCGGCCACGCCCGCTCCCGGCCGACCGCGCCACCCTGCCGCGCCCGTCCCCGACGACCGCCACCCTGCCGCGCCCGAACCACGAACCGGAACGACACCCGCGGAGGCTGGGGAGCGCGCCGTCGGCGAGCGCTCCTGTGGACGCCCCGGTTCCGCGGCTAGGCTCGCGATCGTGACCCCCCTCCCGGACTCGACGGACCAGCCCGCCGGACGGGTCGCCGCGTTCTTCGACCTCGACAAGACGATCATCGCGACGTCGTCGGCCGCGGCGTTCTCCCGGCCGTTCTTCGCGGGTGGGCTCATCAACCGCGGTGACGTGCTGCGCAGCGCCTACGCGCACTTCCTGTTCATGGTGGGCGGGGCCGACGCGGACCAGACCGAGCGCATGCGCGCGCACCTGTCGAACCTCGTGACGGGCTGGGACGTCGCCACCGTCTCCCGCATCGTCGAGGAGACCCTGCACGAGCACATCGACCCCGTCGTGTACGCGGAGGCGGTCGAGCTCATCGAGTCCCACCACGAGCACGGGCACGACGTCGTCATCGTGTCCGCCTCGGGCAGCGAGGTCGTCGAGCCCATCGCCGCCGTGCTCGGCGCCGACCACGCCATCTCGTCGCGCATGGCCGTCGAGGACGGCCGGTACACGGGCGCGATCGACTTCTACGCGTACGGCGAGAACAAGGCCGTCGCGATCCGCGAGCTCGCCGAGCGCGAGGGGTACGACCTCGAGGCGAGCTACGCCTACTCCGACTCCGTGACCGACGCCCCGATGCTCGGCGTCGTCGGGCACGCGTTCGTCGTCAACCCCGACCGGGCGCTGCGCCGGCTCGCCGCCGAGCACGGGTGGGGCGCCCTGACGTTCTCGCGCCCCGTCGCGCTGCGCTCGCACCTCGCGGCCCGGACGCCGGTGCTGGCCGCCGCGGGCGTCGTCGGTCTCGCGGTCGCGGGGTGGCTCGTGTGGCGCGCGCTGCGCCGTCGCCGACGCGCCTGAGGAGCCCGCGCCGGCGCGCCGGAGACGCCCGCCCGACCGACCCGCGGGACGTCGTCGTCCCCGTGCCGGGGTGCCCGATCCGGACCTCCCGGACCAACTGCACGGGACTGTTCGAACGCGCTAGAACACGCTGTGGAAGTACCCCGCGAGAGGTTGCGCGCGGCACGCACCGGGGCTGTCATGGAAGGACAACAGCATCGCGGCGGTACCCACGCGCCGGTGGTCCCCGTAGGGACTCGCTGACCGGGCGGGGACCCGGCCACGGCGGCCACCCCGCACCGTTGCAGCGGACACGTTGCACGCCTGATAACCGCCGCGATGCTGGCGGCACGGCGCTCCTCGCGGGGCGCCGTCGTCGTGCCCGGCGCGCGATACTGGTCCCCATGACCTCAGCGCCGAGCGTGTCCTCGTCCATCACCGTCCGACTGCAGGTCGAGGCCCGGCCGACCGCCGTCAGCGAGCTGACGACGGCGATCGAGCACACGGGCGGCATCGTCTCCGCGCTCGACGTCACGGCGTCGGGCCACGAGCGGATCACGGTCGACGTCACGGTCGCGACGCGCGGCGAGGAGCACGCCGGGCAGATCGTCGAGGCGCTGCGCGCGCTGCCGGGCGTCGTCGTGGACCGCGTCTCGGACCGCACGTTCCTGCTGCACCTGGGCGGCAAGCTGAAGATCGAGTCCAAGGTGCCGATCCGCAACCGCGACGACCTGTCGATGATCTACACCCCGGGCGTCGCGCGCGTGTGCGAGGCGATCGCGGCCACGCCCGACGACGCGCGGCGGCTCACGATCAAGCGCAACACCATCGCGGTGGTCACCGACGGGTCGGCCGTGCTCGGCCTCGGCGACATCGGCCCGCTCGCGTCGCTGCCCGTCATGGAGGGCAAGGCCGCGCTGTTCAAGCGGTTCGCGGACATCGACGCGTTCCCCATCGCGCTCGACACGACCGACGTCGACGAGATCGTGCGCACGGTCAAGGCGATCGCGCCCGTGTTCGCGGGCATCAACCTCGAGGACATCTCCGCGCCGCGCTGCTTCGAGATCGAGGCGCGGCTGCGGGCCGAGCTCGACATCCCCGTGTTCCACGACGACCAGCACGGCACCGCGATCGTCGCGCTCGCCGCGCTGACCAACGCGCTCAAGGTCGTGGGCAAGGAGCTGCCCGACGTGCGGATCGTCCTCTCGGGCGCGGGCGCCGCCGGGACCGCGGTGCTCAAGCTGCTCCTCGCCGCCGGCGCGCACGACGTCGTCGTCGCGGACGTCGAGGGCGTCGTGCACCCCGGCCGCCCGGGCCTGTCGCCGTCGCTCGCGTGGACCGCGGTCAACACCAACCCGCGCCGCGTGACGGGCACGCTGCGCGAGGCCGTCGTCGACGCGGACGTGTTCATCGGCGTCTCCGCGCCCGACGTCCTCACCGGCGACGACGTCGCGCGCATGGCGCCCGGCGCGATCGTGTTCGCGATGGCGAACCCGCGGCCCGAGGTGGACCCGGTCGAGGCCGCCGAGCACGCGGCGATCGTCGGCACCGGGCGGTCGGACTTCGCGAACCAGATCAACAACGTGCTCGCGTTCCCCGGCGTGTTCCGCGGCCTGCTCGACGCGCGCTCGCACCGGATCACCGACGGCATGCTCCTCGCGGCGGCACGGGCGCTCGCGTCCGCGATCCACGAGGACCAGCTCAACCCGACGTACATCATCCCGAGCGTGTTCAACCCGGAGGTGACGACGCTCGTCGCCGCCGCCGTCGAGGCGGCCGCGCGGGAGGCGGGCGCGGCCGAGCCCGCCCCGCCGACCGGCAGCCTGCCGCGCGTCGCGCCCACCACGACCCCGGAGGCCTGAGCGTGCAGCGCGTGACCACCCGCAACGCGGCGTTCCAGCAGTGGGAGGCGCTGCTGACCAACCGCACCAAGCGCCACCGCGCGGGCGAGATGGTCGTCCAGGGCGTCCGGCCGATCACGCTCGCCGTCGAGTCGGGCTGGACGGTGCGGACCTGGCTCGTCGACGCCGACCGGTCGCTGTCGTCGTGGGCGCACACCATGCTCGACCGGGTCCGGGCGAAGCGGTACGCCGTGTCCACCGACCTCATGCGCGAGCTCGGCGGCAAGGAGGACGAGGCGCCCGAGCTGCTCGCCGTCGTCGCGACGCCGCCCGACGACCTGCGCCGGATCGGCGGCGGCACCGTGGGCGCGGACTTCCTCGGCGTCGTGCTCGACCGTCCGACCAGCCCCGGCAACGTGGGGACGGTCGCGCGCTCGCTCGACGCGTTCGGCGGGGCGGGCCTCGTCGTCGCCGGCCACGCCGCGGACCCGTACGACCCGCGGGCCGTGCGCGCGAGCACGGGCTCGATCTTCTCCGTGCCGACGGTGCGCGTCCCCGCCGGGCGCGACGTGCTCGCGTGGGTCGACGCGCAGCGCTCCGCCGGGGTCCCGTTGACCCTGCTCGGGACGGACGAGCACGGCGACGTCGAGCTCGCCGAGCACGACCTCACCGGGCCGACGCTCGTCCTCACGGGCAACGAGACGACCGGGCTCAGCGCAGGCTGGCGCGAGGCGTGCGACGTCATGGTGAGCATCCCGATGCTCGGTTCGGCGAGCTCGCTCAACGCCGCGAGCGCGACGACCGTCGTGCTGTACGAGGCGGTCCGGCAGCGGCGCGCCCGCGCCTGACGGCCGCCCCCGCGGGCCCCCCGGCGTCGCTCGTGGTCGCCCCGGCCGCCCGTTTTGCGAGCGGTCCCTCCGAACTCCGGACGCGTGTGACGACCCTCACCGGGACGGGTCTACACTCGCCAGGTCGGGGGCCCCGGTCGTGAGGCCGCCCACCCCGTCGTACCGTCGAACCGTCACGTCGCCCCCGGGTGGCCCGCGGCCGGCGGGACCGCACCAGAGTCGATGCGCACCGGAGGTCAGCGTGCCAGAGAACGAGTCCACCACCGCTCAGACCGGGCTGGAGAACCTCCTCCACGAGACCCGGAGCTTCCCCCCGAGCCCGGAGTTCGCCGCGCAGGCGAACGCGAAGCCCGAGCTGTACGAGGAGGCGCGCGCCGACCGGCTCGCGTTCTGGGCGCGGCAGGCGAACGACCTCGTCACGTGGCGGACGCCCTTCACCGAGACGCTCGACTGGTCGCAGGCGCCCGTCGCGCGCTGGTTCGCCGACGGCACGCTCAACGCCGCGTACAACGCGGTCGACCGCCACGTCGCGGCCGGCCTCGGCGACCGCGTCGCGATCCACTTCGAGGGCGAGCCGGGCGACACGCGCACCGTGACCTACGCGGAGCTCCAGCGCGACGTCGCGCGCGCCGCGAACGCGCTCGCGGCGCTCGGCGTCGAGACGGGCGACCGCGTCGTCATCTACCTGCCGATGATCGTCGAGGCCGTCGTCGCGATGCTCGCGTGCGCGCGCATCGGCGCCCCGCACTCGGTCGTGTTCGGCGGCTTCTCCGCCGACGCGCTGCGCAGCCGCATCGCCGACGCCGAGGCGAAGGTCGTCATCACCGCCGACGGCGGCTACCGCCGCGGCGCGCCGTCCGCCCTCAAGCCCGCCGTCGACGAGGCGCTCGCCCCGAAGGAGGGCGCCGAGCCGACGACGGTCGAGCACGTGCTCGTCGTGCGCCGCACCGGCCAGGACACCGCGTGGACCGAGAGCCGCGACGTGTGGTGGCACGACGCGCTCGAGTCCGCCGACACGACGCACACGCCCGTGTGGGTCGAGGCCGAGCACCCGCTGTTCATCCTCTACACGTCCGGCACCACGGGGAAGCCCAAGGGCATCCTCCACACCACCGGCGGGTACCTCACGCAGGCCGCGTACACGCACCGCAACGTCTTCGACCTCAAGGCCGAGACCGACGTCTACTGGTGCACGGCCGACATCGGCTGGGTCACCGGCCACTCGTACGTCGTCTACGGCCCGCTGCTCAACGGCGCGACGCAGGTGATCTACGAGGGCACGCCCGACTCGCCGCACCAGGGCCGCTGGTGGGAGATCGTCGAGAAGTACAAGGTCTCGATCCTCTACACCGCGCCGACGGCGATCCGCGCGTGCATGAAGTGGGGCGAGGAGATCCCCGCGAAGTTCGACCTGTCGTCGCTGCGCGTGCTCGGCTCGGTGGGCGAGCCGATCAACCCCGAGGCGTGGATGTGGTACCGCCGCGTCATCGGCGGGGACCGCACGCCGATCGTCGACACGTGGTGGCAGACGGAGACGGGCGCGATCATGATCTCCCCGCTGCCCGGGGTCACGGCCGCGAAGCCGGGCTCGGCCCAGGTGCCGCTGCCGGGCATCGTCGCGGACGTCGTCGACGACGAGGCGCACGCCGTGCCGAACGGCGGCGGCGGGTACCTCGTGCTGTCCGAGCCGTGGCCGTCGATGCTGCGCGGCATCTGGGGCGACCTCCAGCGCTTCACGGACACGTACTGGTCCCGGTTCCCCGGCATCTACTTCGCGGGCGACGGCGCCAAGAAGGACGAGGACGGCGACATCTGGCTGCTCGGCCGCGTCGACGACGTCATGAACGTCTCCGGCCACCGCCTGTCCACGACGGAGATCGAGTCGGCGCTCGTCTCGCACGAGATCGTCGCCGAGGCCGCGGTCGTCGGCGCGAGCGACGACCTCACGGGCCAGGCCGTCGTCGCGTTCGTCATCCTGCGCGGCGAGCACGCGGACCGGGCGGCGGACGCCGACGGCGCCGCGGCCGTGCAGACCGAGCTGCGCAACCACGTCGCCAAGGAGATCGGCCCGATCGCCAAGCCGAAGCGGATCCTCGTGGTGCCCGAGCTGCCGAAGACGCGGTCCGGCAAGATCATGCGCCGCCTGCTGCGCGACGTCGCGGAGAACCGCACCGTCGGCGACGCGACGACGCTCGCGGACTCGTCCGTGATGGAGCTCATCTCGGCCGGGCTGCAGAAGCCGTCCTCCTCGGAGGACTGACCGGCCGCGCGTCGACCACGGGGTCGGCGACCGGTTCCTGCGGGAGCCGGTCGCCAGCCCCGTCCTCGTCGGACGCGGTCCTGGTGCCCGGGCGCGCGCGGAGGACGTAGCGTCGGGGGGTGCCCGTTCCTCCCGCGCCCGGCGCCCGCACCCTCCTGGTCGAGCAGCTCGACCTGCACAGCGACTGCGCGCGCTGCACCGCGCTGTGCTGCGTGGGCCTGCACCTCGTGCGGTCGGCCGACTTCGCGATCGACAAGCCCGCCGGTACGCCCTGCCCGAACCTGCGCGGCGACTTCGGCTGCGGCATCCACTCGCGGCTGCGCGAGTCCGGGTTCCCCGGCTGCGTCGCCTACGACTGCCTCGGGGCCGGGCAACGCGTCACCGCCGCCGTGCGCGCGGCCCACGACGGCGCCACCTGGCGTGACGACCCCGCCGCCGCGCGCGACGCGTTCGCCGCGCTGCCCGTCGTCACGCAGCTCCACGAGCTCCTGTGGTACCTCACCGAGGTGCTCGCCCTCGACGCGGCCGCGCCCATGCACGACGACGCCCGGCGGGCCCTCGACCGGACCGCGGCCCTCGCGGCCCTCGCCCCGGCGGACCTGCTCGCGCTCGACGTCGGTGCCGTGCGCCGCGAGGTCGGCCCGCTGATCGACCGCGCCGGCGCGCTGGTCCGCGACGCGGCGCGCTCCCGGCGGGGGTCCCGGGCGTCGGCCACCGCGGGCGGCCGTGCGTCCGCGCCCCGCCCCCGATCCCTCGTCGAGCCGTCGCCGGCCGTCCGCCGTCGGCTGCGGCCCGGCGCGGACCTCGTGGGGGCCGACCTGCGCGCGCTCGACCTGACGGGCGCCGACCTGCGCGGCGCGCTGCTCCTCGGCGCCGACCTGCGCGGGTCCCGGCTCGACGTCGTCGACCTGCTGGGCGCGGACCTGCGCGGCGCGGACGCGCGCGGCACCGACCTCTCGCAGGCGCTCTTCCTCACCCCGGCGCAGGCGGGCGCCGTCCGCCGGGACGAGCGCACGGCCCTCCCGGCGGCTCTCCGGCACTGAGCGTCCGAGATCGGCGCCGACCTCGGTCGGAGGTGCCGATCTCGCGCGTCAGCGCAGCGCGGCCCGCCGCGCGAGCGGGACGGCGGCGACCACGCAGGCGACGACGAGCACGGCGGCACCCCACGCGAGCGCGCCGTACGACGAGAACCCGATGATCGCGCCCGCGAGGATGCCGCCGACGGCACCGCCGGCGTTCATCGAGAGGTCGGACAGGCCCTGGACGGACGTGCGCGACGGCGCGGGCGTGGCGTCGACCAGCAGCGCGGACCCCGCGACGAGCCCGCACGACCAACCGAGCCCGAGGAGCACGAGGCCGACCGTGAGCCGCGCGGAGTCCTCGCCGGGCGCGCCCGCCACGACGACGGCGGCCGCGAGCAGCAGCGCCGCCCCGACGAACAGCATGCGCGCGTGCCCGACCCGGTCCGCGAGCCACCCGACGACGGGGCTCAGGGCGTACATGCCCGCGATGTGCGCGCTGATGACGAGCCCGACGACCTGGAGCGTCGCGCCGCCGTGGTTCATGTGCACGGGCGTCATGGACATGAGCCCGACCATGACGAGGTGGCTGAGCACGATCGCGCCGAGCGCGAGACGCGCGGTGGGGCTCGCCGTCACGACGGCCCAGCCCGCGCTCAGTCCCGCGCGCCACGACGCGGCCGGCGCGGGCGCGCCACCGGGCCCTGCCGTCGCGGTGCCGCGGTCCGGAGCGGTGGCGGTGCGGTCCGGGGTCGCCGTCGCGGTGCCGCGGTCGGGGACCGCCGTCGCCGCGCGGGACGCGAGCAGCGGGTCGGGTCGCAGCCACACCGCGACGACGGCCGCGGCGAGCACGAACGCGACGGACGCGAGCACGAAGGGGGCGGCGCTCGGCCCGGACGCCCCGTGCCCCGCGTGCGCGTCCTCGCCGAGGCGGAGCACGGGCCCGGCGACGCGGTCGGCCGCGCCGGCGAGGGTGGGCCCGACGACGGAGCCGACGGTCGTCGCCCACACGACGACCGACAGGTCACGAGCGCGCCGCTCGGGCGTCGCGAGGTCCGTGGCGGCGAAGCGCGACGCGAGCCCGGCGGCCGCGCCCGAGCCGAACAGCAGCATCGCGACGACGAGCAGGGGCCACGAGCCCACGAGCACGGCGACCGTCGCGAGGACCGCTCCTCCGGCCGCGACGCCGAACCCGAGCAGCAGCGACGGCCGTCGCCCGCGCCGACCGGCGACGTCCGCGAGCGGCAGGGCGACGAGCGCGGCACCGACGACGCCGGCGGTCGACGTGAGCCCGGCGATCGCGTCGGAGCCGGAGAGCGCGGACGCGACGAGCGGCGCGACGGCGATGCCGCTCGCGACGCCGACGCCCGAGAGGACCTGCGTCGCGGCGAGCGTGGTGAGGGTGCGGCGCTGGCTCGGGAGGCCGGGGACGTCGGACGGCCCGGGAGGGGCGGGGGACCGCTCGGCGGGGTGCTCGGTGCTCACCCCGGCACGGTAGGCCCGGGCGGACCGCCGTGACGAGCCCTTAGGCCGCCACCGGCCGTCGCGATCCTGCCGACGGCGGTCCGGCGGGTGCACCCTCGGCCTCCCGGCGAGGGTCCGTGCCGCGGCCCGGCGTCGCGCCGAGCGCGCGGAGCACGCCGCGCGCAGCCTCGCGACCGGCACGGTTGGCGCCGATCGTGGACGCGCTCGGCCCGTAGCCGACGAGCTGGACGCGGGGGTCGCGGGCCGCCGTCGTGCCGTCGAGGACGATCCCGCCGCCGGGCTCGCGCAGCCCGAGCGGGGCGAGGTGGTCGAGCGCCGCGCGGAAGCCCGTCGCCCAGAGGATGACGTCGGCCGGCTGGAACAGCAGCCCGTCGTCGTTCGCGCCCGGCTCCCACTCGACGCCCGTGGCCGTCACGCGCGCGAACATCGGCCGCCGCCGCAGGACCCCGCTCGCGATCCCCGCGCGGTACCGCGGCGTGAGGGGCAGTCCCGTCACGGAGACGACGCTCCCCGGCGGGAGCCCGGCGGACGTGCGCTCGGCGACCCGCGCGACGGCGGCGCGCCCGAGCTCCGGCGAGAACTCCTCCTCGACCCACACGGGCTCGCGCCGCGTCACCCACGTGGTCCCCGACGCGTGCGGGGCCACCTGCAGGAGCAGCTGCGTCGCGGACGCGCCGCCCCCGACGACCACGACGTGCTGCCCCGCGAAGTCCTCGGCGGCCCGGAAGTCGTGCGTGTGGAGCTGGCGCCCGCGGAACGTCTCCATCCCGGGGTAGCGCGGCCAGAACGGCCGTGTCCACGTGCCGGTCGCGTTGACGACGGTGCGCGTGCGCACGGTGCGCTCGCGCGCGTCGGGCCCGGTGCCGACCGTCGCCCGGACGCGCAGCAGCGCGGGGTCGTCGGGGTCCTGCGCCACCTCGTGCACGGTGACGGGCCGCACGACGCGCAGGTCGTTCTCCCGCTCGTACGCGGCGTAGTAGCGCGGGACTGCGACGTTCGCGCGCTCGTCCGGGTCACCGGCGGGCAGCGGGACGCCGGGCAGGTCGTGCACGGCGTGGGTCTCGGCCATCGTCAGCGAGTCCCAGCGGTCCTGCCACGCGCCGCCCGGTCCGCGTCCGCCGTCGAGCACGAGCGGGTCGAGCCCGACCCGCCGCAGGTGGTACGCCGCGGACAGCCCCGCCTGGCCGGCGCCGATCACCACGACGTCCCGCACGGCGTCGTCCGACCACGCGCGTCCGGTCCCCGTCTCTCGTCCGCTCACGCCCGGCACAACGACCCGGACCCCCGGAACCTTCCCCACCCCGGCAGCCGAACACGGGGTTGCTGTCGTTGTCGCCGCCATCACGACAGCAACCCCGTGCTCGACGGCACGCAACCCCGTGCTCGCCGCACGGGGTCCAGCGGCGGCTACGCGTCAGGTGCGGTCGGCGACGCGTTCGAGCGTGCGGATCGGGCGCACGGCAAGGAGCGCGACGACGGTGAGCGCGCCGACGACGGCGCCCACCACGAGCACCTGGTCCGTGCCGGTCGCGGCGACGGCCGGACCGGCGAGCGCTGCGCCGATCGGGTACATGCCGACGGACCCCGCGACCTCGTACGCGTGGACCCGGTTGAGGACCTCGCCCGGCACCTGGGTCTGCACGCTCGTCGCCCACATGACGCCCCACACGCCGACCCCGACGCCCACGAGCACCTGCGCGACGGCGAGCGCCCCCACCGGCCAGCCGAGCACCAGGCCGAGCGGGTACAGCGGGTAGGCGACGAGCGCGAGGGCGCCCGCGGCGAGCGGCCGCCGCGGCTTGACGCGGATCGCGAGCAGACCGCCCGCGACGGTGCCGACCCCGAGGGCGCTGCTGAGCACGCCGAACGCCCCGGCCCCGTGCTCCGGCACGACGACGCTCGCCGCGACGGGGAGCTGCGGCCCCCACGCGAGCACGGCGTACACCATCCACACGACGATGACGCCCCAGAGCCACGTGCGGGACCGGAACGCCTCCCACCCGTCCGCGAGGCTGCGCCACAGCCCCGTCCCGGCGGGCGGCGCGGGCACGACGCCGAGCCGCAGCGCGACCAGGCACAGCGCACTGGTCCCGTACGCGACCGCGGAGAGCACCATGACGGCACCCGTCGACCCGAACCCGACGAGCGCCCCCGCGAGCGCCGGACCGCCGAGCCCCGTGATGGCCTCGGCCGTGCGCAGCACGCCGTTCGCGCCCTGCACGTCCCGGGCGACGAGCGGGACCGTGGACGCCGCGCCGGGCTGGAACAGCGCGTTGGCCGTCCCGGCGACGGCGAGCAGGGCGTACAGGTGCCAGAGGTGGTCGATCCCCCGCACGAACAGCACGGCGAGGAGCACGTGCGCGACGAGGTTCGCGACGTCGGCGACGACCATCATGCGGCGGGCCGTGAACCGGTCCGCGAGGACGCCGCCGAACAGCACGAGGCCCGCGAACGGTGCGACGAGGAACGCCATCGCGTACCCCGCGACGGCGAGCCCGTACCCGGCGCTCACGAGGCCCGCGGCGACGGCGACCGGCAGCATCGCCCAGGAGAGCAGCCCCGCGCTGCGCGCCGTGAGGTAGTACCGGAAGTTGCGCGTCCAGATCGCCGGCTCCGTCGGCCCCGGCTTCTCGGCCGACCCCGGTGGCCCGGCCGGCACCGGGACGACGGGTGCCGCCGCGTCGTCCGGCGCGCCGTCCTCCCGCGTCGTCGCCTCGGTCGCGTCCCCCACCGCGCACGCGCTCATCGTCCCCGCCCTCCGTCGTCGTCACCGGCCGAGCGCCCGCGCGGTGCGGAGCGCGGGCAGACCGACGCGGTCCCCCGGTCCCGCGCCTCACGGCTGCTCGCTCACGGACGTGGCAACCGTCACGCGGCACCAGACCTTCCCGACCTGCCCGGATGCACCCTCGGCACGCCCCGTCGGCGCCCCGCCGTTCGGCGCGCCGGGCGGCCGGGGGCAAGATGGACGGGTGGAGACGGCGATCCTCTGGCACACCGGGCCCCTCATCGACGACGTCGAGATCGCGCAGGTCCACGACCTGGCCGCGGCGGCCGAGCGCGAGGACGGCGTCGCGCCCCTGTCCGAGCAGCCGCTGCTCAACCTGCGCGACGCGACGGACGACGTCGTGCACCTGCTCACGTGGCGCGCGGGCGAGCTCGCGGGGTACGCCCAGGTGGACAAGCGGGGGGACGCACCGAGCGCCGAGCTCGTGGTGCGGCCCGGGCACCGGCGCCGGGGGCTCGGGTTCCACCTGCTCGGCAGCGCCGCGGACCGGGCCGCCGAGCCGCCGCCCACGGCCGACGACGACGGGCACGACGGCCTCCCCGCGTCCCGCGCCGAGCACGACGGCGAGCCGGGCCCGGCGCCGCTGCGGGTGTGGGCGCACGGCGACCTCCCCGCGGCGCGCGGCCTGGCCGCCCGGGCGGGCTACGCCGTCGTGCGCGAGCTGCTCGTCCTGGAGCGCCCGCTCGGCGGGCCCGCGGACCACCCGGCCCCGACCCTGCCCGACGGGCTGCGGCTGCGCGCGTTCGTGCCCGGCCAGGACGACGACGCGTGGGTCCGGGCCAACGCGCTCGCCTTCGCCCAGCACCCCGAGCAGGGCCGGCTCACCGTCGCGGACCTGCACGCCCGCACGCGCGAGGACTGGTTCGACCCCGCGGGCCTGCTGCTCCTGGAGCGCGCGACGCCGGCGGGCCCGGCGGAGCTCGTCGGCTTCGTGTGGACCAAGGTCCCCACGGGTCAGCCCGACGGCGCGCGCGAGGGCGAGATCTACGTCGTCGGGGTCGTCCCCGCCGCGCAGGGCGAGGGCCTGGGCCGCCTGCTGACCGCCGCGGGGCTCGCGCACCTCGCCGCGCAGGGCGTCACGACGGCGGTCCTGTACGTCGACGGCGACAACGTGCCCGCGGTGCGCACCTACGAGCGCGCGGGCTTCACGCGCCGCGCGGTCCACGTCCAGTACGCGCGCACGACCCGCGGGACCGCGGCGTAGGCCGGCGTCCTCGTGACGCGTGTCACGCACCGTTCACCAACTGGTGCCACCATGAACCCATGACCGACACGTCCACCCAGCGCACGCTCGACCCCGATCTCGCGGCGCACATCGCCGAGCACATCGCGGAGGAGCCGGAGATCGAGCAGGTGGGCGCGGAGCTCGACCTCCGTCCGCTCCCCGACGACCGGTTCGCGGACCGCGAGCTGAGCTGGCTGGCGTTCAACCAGCGGGTGCTCGAGCTCGCGGAGGACCCGAGCCAGCCGCTCCTGGAGCGCGTCCGGTTCCTCGCGATCTTCGCGTCGAACCTGGACGAGTTCTTCATGGTCCGCGTCGCCGGCCTCAAGCGCCGCATGGCGACCGGCATCGCGGTCACCGCGGCCTCCGGGCTCTCGCCGCGCCAGGTGCTGGACGCGATCAGCGAGCGCGCGCACGACCTCATGGCGCGGCACGCGCGCGTGTTCGCCGAGGACGTGCAGCCGGCGCTCGCCGCCGAGGGCATCACGCTCGTCCACTGGGACGAGCTCGAGACGCGCGAGCAGGAGCGCCTGCACAAGTTCTTCCGCAAGCAGATCTTCCCGGTCCTCACGCCGCTCGCCGTGGACCCGGCGCACCCGTTCCCGTACATCTCGGGGCTCTCGCTCAACCTCGCGGTCGTCGTCGCGAACCCGACGACGGGCAAGGAGCACTTCGCGCGCGTCAAGGTGCCGCCGCTGCTGCCCCGGTTCATCGCGGTCGACGCGCGGGGCCGCCCGAGCGCCCCGACCTCGCAGACCGCCGCGCCCGACCGGGGGCCCACGTCGTTCGTCCCGATCGAGGAGGTCATCGCCCAGCACCTCGACCACCTCTTCCCGGGCATGGAGGTGCGCGAGCGCCACCTGTTCCGCGTGACGCGCAACGAGGACGTCGAGGTCGAGGAGGACGACGCGGAGAACCTGCTCCAGGCCATGGAGAAGGAGCTCCTGCGTCGCCGGTTCGGTCCCCCGGTGCGGCTCGAGCTCACGCCCGGGATCAGCCCGCGCATCCGCGCGCTGCTCGTGCGCGAGCTCGGCGTGATCGAGGAGGAGGTGTACGAGGTCCCGGAGCCGCTCGACCTCACGGGCCTCAACCTCATCGCGGACCTCGACCGCGCGGACCTGCACTTCCCGCCGTTCGTCCCGACGACGCACCGCCTCCTCGCGGAGGTCGAGAGCTCGACGCCGACCGACGTGTTCGCGGCGATCCGCGAGCGCGACGTGCTGCTGCACCACCCGTACGACTCGTTCTCGACGTCGGTCCAGACGTTCCTCGAGCAGGCCGCGGCCGACCCGGCGGTCCTCGCGATCAAGCAGACGCTGTACCGGACGTCGGGCGACTCGCCGATCGTCGACGCGCTCATCGACGCGGCGGAGGCGGGCAAGCAGGTGCTCGCGCTCGTCGAGATCAAGGCCCGGTTCGACGAGCAGGCCAACATCTCGTGGGCGCGCAAGCTCGAGCAGGCGGGCGTGCACGTCGTGTACGGGATCGTCGGGCTCAAGACGCACTGCAAGCTGTCGCTCGTCGTGCGCCAGGAGTCGGACGGCCTGCGGCGCTACTGCCACGTGGGCACGGGCAACTACCACCCCAAGACGGCGCGCCTGTACACCGACCACGGCCTGCTCACGTGCGACCCCGACGTCGGGCAGGACCTCACGCGCCTGTTCAACCAGCTCTCGGGCTACGCGCCGCAGTCCCGGTTCCACCGGCTCCTCGTCGCGCCGCGCACGGTCCGGTCCGGGCTCGTCGAGCGCATCGACCGCGAGGCGGTCGCCGCGCGCGAGGGCCGCGAGGCGTGGGTGAAGATCAAGGTCAACTCCGTCGTGGACGAGACGACGATCGACGCGCTGTACCGCGCGTCGCAGGCGGGCGTGAAGGTGGACCTCGTGGTGCGCGGCATCTGCGCCGTGCGCCCGGGCGTGCCCGGCCTCAGCGAGAACGTCCGCGTGCGCTCGATCCTCGGCCGGTTCCTCGAGCACTCGCGCATCTACGCGTTCGCGAACTCCGGCGGCCCGGCGATCGGCGAGGGCCCGGACAGCGGCCCGGAGGTGTTCATCGGGTCGGCCGACCTCATGCACCGCAACCTGGACCGCCGCGTCGAGGCGCTCGTGCGCATCACGGACCCCGACCAGGTGATGGAGCTGCTGGACCTGCTCGACGCGTCGATGTCCGAGCGCACCGCGTCGTGGCACCTCGACGCGGACGGCACGTGGCACCGCCCCGAGTCAGGCCCCGACGGCTCCCCGCTCGTCGACCTCCAGGCGAGCCTCGTGCAACGCCAGCGCCGTCGGCTCGCCGGGAGGCGGTAGCGGATGGGAGTCCCCTCCTCCGCCCTGCGCAGCGGCGTGCCGCTCGTGGACACGCTCGGCCCGACGCACGTGTCGCACGCACCGGTCATCGAGTCGGCCGGCGCGCTCGTGTGGCGCGTGCACGACGGCGAGCTCCAGGTCCGGCTCGTGCACCGGCCGCGCTACGACGACTGGTCGTGGCCCAAGGGCAAGCTCGACCCGGGCGAGACGTTCCAGGCCGCGGCCGCGCGCGAGGTCGCGGAGGAGACGGGCAAGCCCGTGATCCTCGGCGTCCCGCTGCCCGGGCTGCAGTACCTCACGCCCGAGGGCCGCGTGAAGCGGGTCCACTACTGGGCCGCGCGCAAGGCGTCACGCCGGTCCGACGCCGGCGCTCTCGCCGCGCGGGCCCCCGTGCCCCCGGTGTCACCGCAGGAGATCGACCGCGCGGCGTGGCTGTCGGTCGACGACGCCGCGCGCCGCCTCACGCGCGAGGCCGACCGCACGCCGCTCGACGCGCTCGTGCGCGAGCGTGCGGAGGGGCGGCTCGCGACGCACGTCGTGGTCATCGCGCGCCACGGGAAGGCCGTCGCGCGCTCGGCGTGGCACGGCGACGAGCAGGACCGTCCGCTCACGCCCGCGGGTCACGCCCAGGCCGTCGCGATGGTGCCGGTGCTCGCGGCGTACGGGGTCGAGGCCATGGTGACGAGCCGCTGGGACCGCTGCGCCCAGTCGATCGCGCCGTACGCGCGCGCCTCGGGGCTGGCGAGCCTGAGCAGCGACCACCTCACGGAGGCCCAGCACGAGCGCGCCCCCTCGCGCGTCGCGCGCACGGTGCGCGAGCTCCTCGAGTCCGAGCGGTCGTCGGTGCTGTGCACGCACCGCCCGGTGCTGCCGACGGTGCTCGACGTGCTGGGCCAGCACTCGCGCCGCGCGGTCGCGAACGCCCTGCCGGCGAACGACCCCTTCCTCGAGCCGGGCGAGATGCTCGTGGCGCACGTGGCGCGGACGTCCAAGGGTCCGCGCGTCGTCGCGGCGGAGAAGGTCGCCCCGCCGCTGCACTGACGGCCGTCAGATGAGGATCGGGCTGAGCACCCAGTAGACGACGGCCGCGACGAGGGCCGCGGCGGGGATCGTCAGCACCCACGCGGCGCCGATGTTCTTGGCGACGCCCCAGCGGACCGCGGAGAGCCGCTTGGTGGCGCCGACGCCCATGATCGCGGACGTGATGGTGTGGGTCGTGGAGACCGGCGCGTGGAAGATGAACGCGTTGGCGTACAGCACGACGGCGGACACCGACTCGGCCACGAAGCCGCGCGCGGGGTCGAGCTCGATGATCTTGCGCCCGAGCGTGCGCATGATGCGCCAGCCGCCCGCGTACGTGCCGAGCGAGATCGCGGTCGCCGCGGAGAGCTTGACCCACAGCGGGATCGTGTTGTCGTCCTGGAACCCGCCCGCGACGAGCGCGAGCACGATGACGCCCATCGTCTTCTGCGCGTCCTGGAGGCCGTGGCCGAGCGCCATCGCCGCGGCCGAGGCCGTCTGCGCGATGCGGAAGCGGCGGAAGGCCCGGGCGGGCGCGGCGTTCCGGAAGACCCACAGCACGAGGACCATGAGGGCGAACGCGAGGCCGAAGCCGATGAGCGGCGAGAACACCATCGGCAGCACGACCTTGTCGAGGATCGCGTCCCAGTGGACCGTGATGCCGGACGCGAGGCCCACGCCGGCGAGGCCGCCGATGATGGCGTGCGTCGACGACGACGGCAGGCCGAGCCACCACGTGATGAGGTTCCACGTGATCGCGCCGACGAGGCCGCACAGCACGATGACGAGGCCCTGGTGGGGTGGCACGTCGTTCACGGCGACGATGTCCTCGGCGATCGTCTGGGCGACCGCGGTGCCCAGGAGTGCGCCGATGAGGTTGAAGACCGCGGCCATGAGGAGCGCCGCGCGCGGGGTGAGGGCCCTGGTGGACACCGAGGTCGCGATGGCGTTCGCGGCGTCGTGGAACCCGTTGGTGTAGTCGAACGCCAGGGCGAACGCCACGACGACGACGACGAGCACTACCTCCACGGGGCTCAGGACTCCTTGAGCGCGATGGTCTCGACGGTGTTCGCGACCTTCTCGAAGGCGTCGGCCGCCTGCTCGAGGACCTCCACGATCTCCTTGAGCTTCATGAGGAGGACGGGGTCGGACACGTCGTCGAACAGCTCGGCGAGGAGCTTGCGGTGGACCTTGTCGGCCTGGTTCTCGAGCCGGTTGACCTCGACCCAGTACTCGGGGAGGTCGTCCATGGAGCGCAGGCGGGGCATCGCCTCGGCCGTGAGCTCGGACGCGCGCTGGAGCACCTGGACCTGCTCGGACACGCGCGCCGGGAGCTCGTCGACCTTGTACAGGACGATGAGGTCGGCGGCCTCCTCCATGTAGTCCATGCAGTCGTCGAGCGCCGACGCGAGGGCGTAGATGTCGTCGCGGTCGAACGGCGTGACGAACGTCTGGTTGAGGCGCCGCATGATCGAGTGCGTCGCGTCGTCCGCGAGGTGCTCGGTCTCGCTCAGCTGCTTCGCGAGCTGCTTGCGCGTGGGGCGGTCCGCCCCGAGCAGCTCGGCGAGGAGCGTTGATCCGGTGACCAGGTGCTGCGCCGAGGCGGCGAGGAGGTCGAAGAACGAGGTGTCGCGCGGTGTCAGGCGCAGGCGCACGGGGGGCTCCGGAAGGGACGCGGGGTCGGGGTCTGAGCTGGCGTCGGCCACGGGGGCCGCTCGGCTGCCGGACGGGCCGGACGGCCGGGGTGGTCACGATCTCGGTTCGGATGATCTCTCGATGAACGCACGTCGAACTCTCGTCAAATGTAGCCGACGAGCGGAGCGATGCTGGAATCGTCCGGGTGAAGTCCCCGGATCCGCAGGATGCTCACCGACCGTTCCCGGCGCCGTCGCCGGGGGGTCGTGGCCACCTCGCGCACCGCGCGGGGGAAGTAGTGACGCCGGACCGGGAGCGCCTCTCGGCGCGTGGCCGCTCGTAGCGGCTGAGTGTGGAGCCCGGGGCTACCGCGGCCCGACGTCGTCACCCATCGTACGTGCCGCGCCGTGCGTGCGGCACCGTCCGGGGCCCGTGTTCGCGCTCCGCGAGACGCGGCCCGCCCGCCGTGCGTGCGCGCGCCCGAGCCCGCACCCTGCGCACCCGCCGCACCGGCCGCGCCCGCCGCGCCCGCCGCGCCCGCCGCCCGGCCGCACGAGACGCGCGCCCGTCAGTCGAGGCGGTCGGCGCGCCAGAGCTCGGCCGCGTGCTCGAGCTCCTGGGCGGTCCGCAGCAGCGAGCCCGCACCGCGCGTCATGCGCAGCGCGCCGCCCGGGTCGGCGACCTCGCGCGCGTCCGCGTCGAACGCCGCGCCGGTCGCGAGGATCCGGCAGAACGACCCGGCGCGCTCGAGCGCGACCGCGAGGTCTCCGGTGAACACGCCCGACAGCACGGCGTCGGCGAGGTCGCGCACGTCCTGGGGCCCGGGCGGACGCGGGACGCCCGCGATCGCCTCGTGCACCGGAGCGGCGTCCACGCCGAGCCGGTAGCGCAGCGTGACGGTCTGCGGGTCGCGGCGCACCCACTCGCGCAGCACGTAGAGCCGCCACAGGGCACCGGGCAGCGAGTTCGGCGCGGCGTCCGACCACAGCGCGGCGACGACGTCGAGGCCCTCCGTCTCGACGAGGTGCACGAGCCGCTCGACGACCTGCGGGTCCTCGGTGTCGCGTGCGCGGTGCACGATCGCGTGCGCGGTCGTGTGCGCGACCTGGTCGCGCAGCGCGGGGTCGAGCTCTCCGGGGAGCTCCTCCGCGTCGCGCGGGTCGAGCATCGCGGGGCGGCGGGGTCGCTGGGTGCGGTCGGAGCGGCCGGGGTCGGGCCGGTCCGCGGGCGTGGCGGGGACGTCGTCGGGCACCCGCCCAGTCTCCACCCGGTGCGCGCCGGGTCGCACCGCCGGGCGCCGTGGGCGCCGACCCCGTTCGGCGCGCCGGGCAAACCGCCCCGACCTACAGTGACGGAAGGGGCCCACCCGGCTCCGGGACGGAGCGGAGGGCGACATGTCGAGCAGCGGGACCGCAGGTCAGACGACCGAACGCAGCGCGCACCGGAAGGCCGTCGGTCTCGCGGTCGCCGCCGCCGTCGGCGGCTTCCTCTTCGGCTTCGACAGCTCGGTCATCAACGGTGCGGTCGCCGCGATCGAGGGCCAGTTCGACCTCGACTCCGCGGTCACCGGCCTCGTCGTCGCGGTCGCCCTGCTCGGCTGCGCGCTCGGCGCGTGGTCCGGCGGCCGGCTCGCCGACCGGTGGGGCCGCACGCGCGTCATGGTGTTCGGCGCGGTGCTGTTCTTCGCGTCGTCGATCCTCTCCGCGATCGCGTGGACGGCGTTCGACCTCGCGATCTGGCGGTTCATGGCCGGCGTCGGCATCGGGATCGCGTCCGTCATCGCCCCCGCGTACATCGCGGAGATCGCGCCGGCCCGCCTGCGCGGCCGCATGGGCTCGCTGCAGCAGCTCGCGATCACCATCGGCATCTTCGCCGCGCTGCTGTCCGACCAGCTCCTCGCGGAGTCGGCGGGCGGCGCCGCCGAGGACCTGTGGTTCGGGTGGGAGGCCTGGCGGTGGATGTTCCTCGTGTGCGTGGTCCCGGCCGCCGTGTACGGGATCCTCGCGCTGCGGATCCCCGAGTCGCCGCGCTACCTCGTGGCCAAGGGGCGCGACGACGAGGCGCGCGCGGTGCTGGACTCCGTGCTCGGCCCGGACGAGGACGTCGACGACCGCATCGCGCAGATCCACCGCTCCATCGCGGTCGACGAGAAGAACGCCCAGGAGGGCTCGCTCAAGGGCTCCGCGTTCGGCCTCAAGCCGATCGTCTGGGTCGGCATCCTGCTGTCGGTCTTCCAGCAGTTCGTCGGGATCAACGTGATCTTCTACTACTCGACGACGCTCTGGCAGGCGGTCGGGTTCGACGAGAGCCAGTCGTTCCTCGTGTCGACGATCACGTCCGTGACGAACGTCGCCGTGACGTTCATCGCGATCGCGCTCGTCGACAAGGTCGGCCGCCGCCCGATCCTCCTCATCGGGTCCGCGGGCATGACGCTGTCGCTCGGCATCATGGCGCTCGCCTTCACGCAGGCGAGCGGCAGCGGCGACGAGATCAGCCTGCCGTCCCCGTGGGGGCCGATCGCCCTCGTCGCGGCCAACGCGTTCGTCGTGTTCTTCGGCGCGTCGTGGGGGCCGCTCGTGTGGGTCCTGCTCGGCGAGATGTTCCCGAACCGCATCCGCGCCGCGGCGCTCGGCGTCGCCGCGATGGCGCAGTGGCTCGCGAACTTCGCCATCACGCTGACCTTCCCGCCGATGCTCTCGGCGTTCGGCGCCTCGATCCCCTACCTCATGTACGCGATCTTCGCGGCCCTGTCGTTCGCGTTCGTGCTCGCCAAGGTCCCGGAGACCAAGGGCGTCGAGCTCGAGGACATGGGCGACGAGCGCGTCGGACGCGGCGCGGCCTGACACCTCCGCCAACGCGGGCGCCGCGACGACCCCGTCGGGCGCGCGCCCGGGCTCCGGCGCGCCCGCGGGAATTCCTTGCGACGAACAATGGTTGCTGAAAGCAACTTCACGGAGTATGCTTGCCTGCAGCAACCAAGGAGTCTCTGTGCCCGTCACCACCCCCGTCGCGCCGGCCCCCGCGCCGCCCGCCCCCGACCCGTCGCCCGCGGCGGGCCTCATCCGCGCGCTCGACGAGCTCGCCCGCGCCCAGCGCGAGTCGGCCGTCCGCATCGCGCGGGACCTCGACATCCCCCGCTCGTCCTTCGGGCTCCTGCGCACGCTCCAGCGGTGCGGCCCCGTCCCGCTCGGGGACGTCGCCGCCCGCCTCCGCGTGGACCTGTCCGTCGCGAGCCGCCAGGTGAGCCACCTGGTCGAGGCGGGCCTCGTGCGCCGCACCGTGGACGACGACGACCGGCGCGCCCGGACCGTCGAGCTCACCGACGCGGGCCGCCGGCTCGTCCTGCGGGCGTACGACCACATCGACGCCCTCGCCGCCACGACGTTCGCCGAGTGGCGCGAGGACGAGATCGTCGAGGCCACGCGCCAGATCGAGCGCGTCGCCGCCGCGGTGGTCGCCGTCCACGACGCACCCCGCACGGCCGGGTGACCGCGACGCCCGCCGGCACCGCGCCGCCGGGCACGCCCCCGCCGACAGCCCGCGCCCCCGCGGGCCGGCCCCGAACCCCCTGACACCGCCCACCGCGCGTGGGCCCGCTCGAGCAAGGAACGCCAGCGCCCTATGACCAGCACCTCCGCACGCACCGCACCGCCCGGCGGGACGCCCACCTCGGTCGCCATGACCCGGCGCGAGGTCATGGAGGCCCTCTCCGGGATCCTCCTCGGCATGTTCGTCGCGATCCTCGCGAGCTCGATCGTGTCGAGCTCCCTGCCGAAGATCGTCAGCGACCTCGACGGCTCGCAGTCGTCCTACACGTGGGTCGTCACGTCGACGCTCCTCGCCATGACGATCTCGACCCCGATCTGGGGCAAGCTCGCCGACCTCACCAACCGCAAGGTCCTCATCCAGATCGCGCTCGTCGTCGCGGTCGTGTCGTCCGCGCTCGCGGGGCTCTCGCAGAACGTCGGGACGCTCATCACGTTCCGCGCGTTCCAGGGCATCGGGGCCGGCGGTCTGACGGCGCTCGCGACCGTCCTGATGACCGACATCATCTCCCCGCGCGAGCGCGGGAAGTTCATGGGCCTCATGGGCGGGATCATGGCCGTGAGCCAGATCGGCGGACCGCTCCTCGGCGGCTTCCTCACCGACGCCGCGAGCTGGCGCCTGAACTTCTTCGTCGGGCTGCCGTTCGCGATCGCCGCGATCGTCGTGCTCCAGCGCACGCTGCACCTGCCGAAGGCCGCGCGGCGCGTCGTGCGGATCGACTACTGGGGCGCCGTGCTCATCAGCGTCGGCGTGTCCACGCTGCTGCTCTGGGTGACCTTCGCCGGGCAGAACTTCGCGTGGCTCTCGTGGCAGACCTTCCTCATGGTGGGCGGCGCGGTCGTCGCGCTCGTGGCCGCCGTGCTGGTCGAGCGCGTGACCCCCGAGCCGCTGATCCCCCTGCGCCTCTTCAGGAACCGCACGTTCGTCCTTGCGGTGGTCGCGTCGGTCGCGGTCGGCGTCGCGATGTTCGGCACCGCGGTCTTCCTCAGCCAGTACATGCAGGTCGCGCGCGGCAAGACGCCTACGGAGTCGGGCCTGCTGACGATCCCCATGATCATCGGCACGTTCGTCGCGTCGACCCTGTTCGGCCAGCTCATCACGCGCTTCGGCCGCTACAAGAACATCATGGTCGCCGGCGGCGTGGTCCTCGTCGGGTCGCTGTTCGCGCTGTCGACGATCGACTACCACACGAGCTTCGTGCTCATCAGCGTCTACCTGTTCCTCCTCGGCTCCAGCATGGGCATGCTCATGCAGAACCTCGTGCTCGCCGTGCAGAACACGCTCGCCGTGGAGGAGATGGGCGCCGGGACCTCCACCGTCGCGTTCTTCCGCAGCCTCGGCGGCGCGATCGGCGTGTCCGTGCTCGGCGCGGTGCTCGCGTCCACGGTCACGTCGTCGATCAGCGACGGGCTCGTGAAGCTCGGCATCCCGGCCGACTCCCTGGGCGGCAGCAACGCGGTGCCGGAGGTGTCGACGCTGCCCGCGCCGATCCGGGACCTCGTGGAGAAGTCCTACGGCGACGGCATCGCGGAGATCTTCCTCGTCGCCGTCCCGCTCGCGCTCGTCGCCCTGATCGCGGTCCTGTTCCTCAAGGAGGTGCCGCTCGGCACCAAGACGGGGCTGCAGCAGCGGCTCGAGCAGGAGGCCGCGCTCGCCGGCGAGGCGGACGAGGCCCCGGCCGACGAGACGCCCGGTCGCGTGTCGCTCGCCGAGGAGACGGAGTCCACGCTCCTGGAGGCGTTCGAGCCCGCGGGCGTCGTCGACGACCCGACAGCGCGTCCCGCGCGCTGACCCGGGCGGCGGGTGTTCACGGAGAATGCGGTCTCGAAACGCTTCGAGACCGCATTTTTCGTGTCGCCAACGTGTTGGTCGAGCGTCCAGCGGGTGAGTTTTCCACACGCGCGTGACCGCACGCCGCCCGGGGCGTCATGATGGGCGTGTGTCCGCCCAGACTGCCCCCGCCCAGCCCGCTCCCGACGTCGCGACCGCCGAGCCGGACCCCGCGTACGTCGACCTCGAGCGCGAGCTGCGGATCCTGCTGCGCCGCGCGGGAGCGGTGGCGACGGCGATGGCGCGCCGCATCCACCCCGGCCTCGAGGCGAGCGCGTACCCGCTGCTCGCGCACATCGCGGACCACCCGGGCGTCCGCGGGTCGGAGCTCGCGGCGCACTTCGGCGTCGGGCGCGCGACCATCTCCCGCCAGCTGAGCCGGCTCCACGCCCTGGGTCTCGTCGCGCGCGAGGTCGACCCGGACGACTCGCGCGGCCAGCTCATCACGCTCACCCCCGACGGCGAGGCCCGCCTCCACGCGGCCCACACCGGCCGCATCACGTCCATCACCGAGGCGCTCGAGGGCTGGGACCGGTCCGACGTCGCGACGCTCGCCACGCTCCTGCACCGCTACTCCGAGGACGTCGTGCGCTGGAACGCCAACCGGTGACCTCACCGGGGCGGCCGCGCGCGACCGCCCCCGACGACGCCGCGGCGTCCCGGTCCGCGTCCGCCGCGACGCAGCGGTCCCGGTCCGCGTCCGACGGGACGCGGGGCCGGCCCCGGAGCCGCCGCACCGTCGCGCTCGTGCTCGCCGCGACCGTCCTCGCGGGGCTCCTCGTCGCGACGCAGGTGCCCGACCCGTGGGGCGACGTCGGCGGTGACGTCCTGTACGCGGTCGCGACCTACGTCCTCGTGGTCCTCGTGCTCGCGCGCGTCCGCCCCGTCGTCGCGGGCGCCGTCGCGCTCGGGTGGTGCTGGGCCGTCGAGGCGGCCCAGGCGGCCGGTCTCGCGACGGCCGTGAACGACGCGGTCCCGCCCGCGGCGTGGCTGCTGGGCAGCACGTTCGCGGTGCGGGACCTGGTCTGCTGTCTCGTGGGCGTCGCCGCGACGTGCGCGGTCGACGCGGGGGCGGCTACTCGCCGGAGACGAACGTCAGGCTGACCGAGTTCATGCAGTACCGGTCGCCCGTCGGGGTCTGGGGCGCGTCGTCGAACACGTGGCCCAGGTGCGACCCGCAGCGCGCGCAGCGCACCTCGGTGCGGATCATCCCGTGACTGCGGTCGGTGAGGAGCTCGACGCGGTCGCCCGCGAGCGGGCTGAAGAAGCTCGGCCACCCGCAGTGCGCGTCGAACTTCGTGTCGGAGCGGAACAGCTCGTTGCCGCACGCGCGACACGCGTAGACGCCGACGCGCTTCTCGTCGAGCAGCTCGCCCGTCCAGGCGCGCTCGGTGCCCGCCTGCCGCAGGACGGCGTACTCCTGCGGGGACAGCTCGGCGCGCCACTCCTCGTCGGTCTTGACGACGTCGTAGCGCTGGTTCTCGTGGATCGGGTTGGTCATGGTCCACCTCCGACGGTCCCAACCTCGCGTACCGCGCCCGTGTTCCCGGCCCGTCCCCGGGGACGACGACGCCGCGGCCGATCGTGTCGGCCGCGGCGTCGTCGTGCTCCTGCTGAGCGGACGTCAGCGCGGGCTGGAGGTCGAGTAGACGGCGCTCGACCCGCCGGCCGGACGCTGCGCGCGGCCGCGGCCGCCCCGGCGACGGCCCGCGGGCTGGCCGCTCGCGCCGTTCCCGGCTCCGGC
>NZ_WMKA01000025.1 GCF_009711085.1 Cellulosimicrobium composti | reverse complement strand
CCCGCCCCGGCGCCCGCCCCGTCGCCGTGGGGGGCCACCCGGGCGCCCGCCGCGCCCGAGCGCGTCCCCTCCACGCCGACCTCCGCCCCGACCGCCCCGGCCCCTGCCGAGGCCCCGGGTGCGGCGCTCCCGTGGTCCGCGATCACGTCGGGCTCCGCGCCCGAGCCGGCGAGCGCGAGCCGCGAGGCCGCGTCGCCGTTCGGCGGCGTCCGCGAGGCCGCCCCGGCCACGGCGCCCTCGGACGACCTCTTCCCGCGCGTCCGCTCGCGCGCCGAGGAGGTCGAGGAGCCCGAGGAGGACCTCGACGACGACCCCCGCGGCCCGTCGTACACGTGGCTGCACTACCTCATCCTCGTCGCCGTGGCGTTCGTCCTCGGCCTGCTCGTCTGGACGCTCGTCTCGCGCGACGACCCCGGCCTGGCGACGGAGGACGCGAGCGCCTCGGCGAGCGTCGTCGGCACGTGGGACGACCACGCCACACCCGACCCCGGCCGCTGAGCGGCCATCAGAAGGAGACACGTGACTGCCACCGAACGAGCCGTGGAGCTCGCCGTCGTCGCGGCCCGGGCGGCGTCCGACCGCAAGGCCGAGGAGATCATCGCGCTCGACGTGAGCGAGCAGCTCGTCCTCACGGACGTGTTCCTCATCGCGTCCGGGTCGAGCGAGCGCCAGGTCTCGGCGATCGTCGACGCGGTCGAGGAGGCGATGTTCAAGGCGGGCGCCAAGCCGATCCGCCGCGAGGGCAAGCAGGAGGCCCGCTGGGTCCTCCTGGACTTCGGCGACGTCGTCGTGCACGTCCAGCACGCCGAGGACCGCGTCTACTACGCGCTCGAGCGCCTCTGGAAGGACTGCCCGGTCGTCGCGCTGCCCGAGGACGCGCGCGGGGGCGACGGGTCCGCCGACGACGCGGACGACACGACCCGGGGTGACGGCGCCATCCGCCTGTCGGGGGAGCCCCTGGCGTGAGCGCCGGCACGCTCGTCCTCCTGCGCCACGGCCGCACGGCCTACAACGCCACGATGCGCCTGCAGGGCCAGGTGGACATCCCGCTCGACGCGGTGGGGCAGTGGCAGGCCGAGCAGGGCGCGAAGGCGCTCGCGAGCGCCCACCGCGCGACGCGCGTCGTCGCGTCCGACCTCGTGCGCGCCGCGGACACCGCGCGAGCGTACGCGGGCGCGATCGGCACGGACGTCCTGCTCGACCCCCGGCTGCGCGAGCGCGGCTTCGGGGAGTGGGAGGGCCTCACCGGGCCGGAGATCGCCGAGCGCTGGCCCGAGGAGTACGCCGCGTGGCGTCGGGGCGAGGAGCCCGCGCGCGCGGGCGCGGAGAGCAAGGCCGACGTCGCGGCGCGGCTCGTCGAGGCCGTCACCGAGCACGTCGAGTCGCTGGAGCAGGACGACACCCTCGTGGTCGTGTCCCACGGCGCCGCGATCACGCTCGCCGTCACCGCGCTGCTCGGGCTCGACGCCGAGGGGTGGCGCGGGATCTCCGGGCTGCACAACGTGCACTGGTCCCACCTGCACCGTTCCGCACCCACCGCACGGCCCGCGTGGCGCCTCGTGGCACACAACGTCGGGGCCGGGTTCCCGCTCGACGAGTGGAACGCCGGACCGGATTGGAATCTGGAGCCGGTTTCTGCGTAGACTAGCGACGCTCCGCAGGACGGGAAACCGGCCGGAGGAGTGCATGACCTGGATCTTCACGGATCCACGGGGCTGTGGCGCAGCTGGTAGCGCACCTGCATGGCATGCAGGGGGTCAGGGGTTCGAGTCCCCTCAGCTCCACCGAGACCGAAGGCCGTCTCCTCGTCGAGGAGGCGGCCTTCGTCGTGTGCGGTCGATACCGCGATCACCGCGATCCCGGCGTCGGCCGGGGACCCGTGCGGGCCGGTGGTGAGGCGGCTACCGCCAGCCGTGCACGACGACCTTGCCCGTCGTGCGCCCGTTCTCGACGAGCGCGTGCGCCTCGCGCAGCGTCTCGGGACCGATCGGGGCGAGGGTCCTGGTCGTCGTCGCGCGGACACGGCCCTCGTCGACGAGGTCGGCCACCCGGTCCAGGAGGCGGTGCTGCTCGATCATGTCGGGGGTCCGCTGGACGGGTCGCGTGAACATGAGCTCCCAGTGCCAGGCGATGCTCCTGTCCTTCAACGGGAACACGTCGCGCGGTCCGTCGTCGATCGCGACGACGTGGCCGAAGGGGCGCACGATCGTCGCGTACGTCTCGACCTGTCCCTCCGAGTGCGCGGTGAACACCCAGTCCACGCCGTCCGGCGCGATCCCGAGCACCTGGGCGGCCAGGTCGCCCCGATGGTCGACGACGTGCTCCGCGCCGAGGCCGCGCACCCAGGCCGCGCGGTCGTCGTCGGAGGCGGTCGCGACGACCGTGACGCCCGGCAGGAGCGCCTCGGCCAGCTGCAGCATGATCGACCCGACACCGCCGGTCGCGCCGACGACCAGCAGGGTCCCGGTCGAGGCGTCGGTGAGGCCGAGCCGGTCGAACAGGGCCTCCCACGCGGTGATCGCCGTCAGGGGCAGGCTCGCGGCGTCCGCGAAGGAGAGCGTCGCCGGCTTGCGCCCGGTGACGCGCTCGTCCACGACGTGGAGGCGCTGGTTCGTGCCGGGCCGGTCGACGCTCCCGGCGTAGAACACCTCGTCGCCCGGGGAGAACAGCGTCACCGCGTCCCCGACGTCGCGCACCACGCCCGCGGCGTCGAAGCCGAGGACGCGGAACCCGTCGGACGGCGCGCCGGCGCGCAGCTTCACGTCCACGGGGTTCACGGACACCGCCTCGACCTCCACGAGCAGGTCGTGCGGCCCGAGGGCGGGGACCTCGACCTCCCGCACGACGAGGGCGTCCGCGGCGTCGGAGGGCAGGTTCCTCTCGTACCCGATCGCGGTCGTCGTCACCATGGCCCCATGGTTCGATCGCCGCCGGGCGCCGTCAAGGGTGGTGGCGGGGGAGGGGCCCTCGGGCGGGGGTCAGGACGTGCTGACGTGCACGTGGTCGAAGTGGTTCGCGGTCGTGCCGCCGCGGTCCTCCATGCCGGACCACGCGCTCGCGGGGTCGCCGGCCATCCAGATCTGCTGCTGGTAGATGAGGTACGTGATACCGAGCGCGCCAGCGTTGGCCTGGAGGTAGCGCGCGATCTGCCAGCCGGTGTCACCGCTGATCATGATGTCGAGGGCGCGGCCGGTGCCGTGGTCGCCGCTGTCGCCCGGGCGGATGCCGCCGTAGGACGTCACCTGCGGGAAGTGGGCGCACACGGAGCGGTAGACGGCCCGTGCGTTCGCCTGGAGCGAGGACTCGATGCCGCTGCTCACCGAGCACGCGGCGTCGGACGTGCCGCCCGCGCTCGTCGTGGTCGTGGCGGTGCGCGCCTCGGGCTGGGAGGACGACAGGAAGCTCGTCTTGATCCACGCGGCCGAGCCGTCCCAGACGACCTGGCTCCAGTCGCCCTCGGTGGTGCCGGTGACGTCGACGGCCTGGGCGAACTCGGCGGTCGCGACGCGCTCGGCGTCGGCCGACGGTCCGGTCCGCACGTTGACGGCGTCGGTGGTCCACAGCTGGCCGGTGACGACGGGCTCCGGCTCGGGCGGCGGGGCGACCTCGGCCGCGGGGACGACGACGATCTTCGCCGCCGTCTCGACGACCGGGGCCTCCTTGACGGTGGGGGGCGGTGCCGTGCGCTCGGACGAGCGGCTCACGGCGGCCTGCGTGCGCTCGGCGGTCGGCTCGACGCTGAGCGGCGCGAGGTCCGGGTTGCCCTCGGCAGCCTGGGGGCCTGTGCCGACGACGCCGGAGCCGAGCAGGGTCACGAGGGCCAGGGCGGGCAGCTTGAGCGACCGGACCGGCATCGTGGGCAAGGACGGGAGCCGGAAGGAGCGCGCGGGTGAGGCGGGGGCTGCGCTGTGGCGGCCTCGAGACATGAGCGCTCCGGTTCTTCGTGGGCAGGACCGCGCCAGTGTAACCAAACCGTGATCTGGGAAGTCCAGTCGGACATTCCGCGCGTTCGGCACCGACGCGCACCGGGCGGACTCATGAGCAGGAGCGATGGGTCGCATGCCCCGCAGTCGTTGGACGGGCGGACGGGCGCTTCCTACGCTGGTCCGTATGACGGTTCCCTCTGTTCCGACCGTGACCCTGAACTCCGGTCACACCATCCCTCAGCTCGGCTTCGGCGTCTTCCTCGTGCCGCCGGACGAGGCCGAGAAGGCGGTGAGCGAGGCCCTCGAGGTCGGCTACCGCCACATCGACACCGCGGCGATCTACCGCAACGAGGAGGGCGTGGGCGCCGCGATCGCGAAGAGCGGGATCCCGCGCGACGAGCTGTTCGTCACGACGAAGCTCTGGAACGACCGCCAGTCCGGCGAGCAGCCGCACGACGCGATCCGGGAGAGCCTCGACAAGCTCGGCCTCGACCACGTCGACCTGTACCTCACGCACTGGCCCGCCCCCGCGCAGGACCAGTACACGAACGCGTGGGAGAAGCTCGTCGAGATCCGCGACGCGGGCCTCGCGCGCTCGATCGGCGTCTCGAACCACCTGCCCGAGCACCTCGACCGGATCGTCGCCGCGACGGGCGTCGTGCCCGCCGTCGACCAGATCGAGCTGCACCCGGCGTACCAGCAGCGCGACGTCCTCGCGTGGGCCGAGGCGAACGGCACGCGGATCGAGTCGTGGGGCCCGCTCGGCCAGGGCAAGTACCCGCTCTTCGAGAAGCAGCCCGTGGCCGACGCCGCGGCCGCGCACGGCGTGACCCCCGCCCAGGTGGTCCTGCGCTGGCACCTGCAGCGCGGCTTCATCGTCTTCCCGAAGTCGTCGCGCAAGGAGCGCATGGCGGAGAACTTCGACGTCTTCGGCTTCGAGCTCACGGCGGACGAGGTCGCGGCGATCGACGCGCTCGACCCGGGCGACGGCTCGGGCCGCGTGAGCGCGCACCCGTCCGAGGTCAACTGACCCGGACCCGCCAGCACGACGACACGGGGCGCCGTCCGGTCAGGACGGCGCCCCGTGTCGTTCGGTGCGGGCGGTGGTCAGCCGCAGTCGTCGCAGATGCCCGTGGCCGGCAGCACCGTGAAGCACGTCGGGCACACGGCCGGGGCCTTCTCGGGCTCGGCGGCTCGTGCCGTCGTCGTGCGTCGCGGTGCCCGCGCGGGCGAGGTGGACCGTGCGGCCGTGCGACGCGCGGGAGCGGGCGCTGCGGGCGCGGCGCCCGGGACGTCGAACCCGCGCTTGCGCAGCAGGTCCGCGACGCTGACCGGGCTGTTGCGGAACTCCTCGGCGGTCGCGACGCGTCCGGTCGCGTACCGGTGCGCGACGCCGAGGATCGCCTGGGCGTCGTACGCGCGGTCCTCGTGGAGGAGCGGGGTGCCGGGGCTCGGGGCGAACCCGTAGACCCCGAGGAACGCGTCCCGGCCGCGGTCGTCCCAGTCCGCGATCGCCTGGAGGATGTGCTGCCGGGTCACTGCCGAGAAGGTTGCCACGGAACGAGCCTAGACCGCCGGGCGGGGCCGCCCGGCCGGCCCGCGCGTGACCTGGGACACGGGCGGCCGGGCCCCGTCGTCACGGGACGGTGTACCCCGCGGCGCGGAACAGCTCGTACCACTCGGCGCGCGTGAGCGGCACGTCCGAGCCGAGGGCCGCGCCCGCGACGCGCTCGGGGCTCGTCGTGCCGAGGACGACCTGCATCTGCGCCGGGTGGCGCGTGATCCACGCCGTCGCGATCGCGATCGGCGGCACGTCGTACCGGGCGGCGAGGCGGTCGATCACGGCGTTGAGCTCGGGGTACTTCTCGGAGCCGAGGAACACGCCCGTGAAGAACCCGGCCTGGAACGGCGACCACGCCTGGACCGTGATGTCGTGCAGGCGGCAGTAGTCGAGCGTCCCGCCGTCGCGGCTGACCGACTGGTCGAGACCCTGCATGTTCGCCGCGACGCCCTGCGCGACGAGCGGGGCGTGCGTGACGGAGAGCTGGAGCTGGTTCGCGACGATCGGCTGGTCGACGTACCGGCGCAGGAGCTCGATCTGCCCCGGCGTGTGGTTGGACACCCCGAACGCGCGCACCTTGCCCGCGGCGTGCAGGTCGGAGAACGCGCGCGCGACCTCTTCCGGCTCGACGAGGGCGTCCGGGCGGTGCAGCAGGAGGATGTCGAGGTAGTCGGTGCGCAGGGCCTCGAGCGACCCCTCGACGGACGCGACGAGGTGCTCGTAGGAGAAGTCGAAGTACGGACCCTCGCGCACGATGCCGGCCTTGGACTGGATGACCCACTCCGCGCGCTCGGCGGGGGAGAGGTCGAGCGCCTCGGCGAAGCGGCGCTCGCAGCCGTGGAGGTCGGACCCGTAGACGTCGGCGTGGTCGAGGAACGTGATCCCCGCGTCGCGCGCGGTCCGCACGAGCGTGCGGACCTCGTCGTCGGTCTTGTCCTGGATGCGCATGAGGCCGAGCACGACGTTCGGGACGACGAGGTCGGTGCCGGGGAGGGTGAAGGTCTTCATGGGTGCAGCTCCTTCGCTGGGGCGGGTCCGGAGGGCGGGCGTCACGCGGCGGAGAGCCGCGCGACCTCCTCGGGCGTCAGGGTGAGGTCCGCGGCGCGGACCGAGTCGAGGATCGACGCGGGTCGCGACGCGCCGGGGATGGGGACGACGACGGGCGCGAGCGCGAGCTCCCACGCGAGCGTCACCTGATAGACGCTCACGCCGTGGGCGGCCGCGACGTCCTGGAAGACGGCGTGCCGCGCCCCGAGCTCGGCGGCGTTCGCGATCCCGCCGAGCGGGCTCCACGGCAGGAACGCGATGCCGAGGGCCGCGCAGTGCTCGAGCTCGCCCTGGCTCGAGCGGAACCGCGGCGAGAACTGGTTCTGGACCGACGCGAGCCGGCCGCCGAGGATCTTGTTCGCGAGGTCGATCTGCGCGACGTCGGCGTTCGAGATGCCGGCCTGCTGGATCACGCCGTCGTCGAGCAGCTCGACGAGCGCGCCGATCGAGTCGGCGTAGGGGACCGCGGGGTCGGGGCGGTGGAACTGGTAGAGGCCGATCGCGTCGACGCCGAGCCGGCGCGCGGACTCCTTCGCGGCCTGCTTGAGGTAGGCAGGGTCGCCGTTCTGCGTCCAGGTCCCGTCGCCGGGGCGCAGGTGGCCACCCTTCGTGGCGACGAGGACGTCGCTCGTGTCGCCGCCGTACGAGCGCAGCGCACGCGCGATGAGCTCCTCGTTGTGACCGACCTCGTGCGCGTGCAGGTGGTAGGCGTCGGCCGTGTCGACGAGCGTGACGCCCGCGTCGAGCGCGGCGTGGATCGTCGCGACGGACCGGGCCTCGTCCGGGCGGCCCTCGATGGACATCGGCATGCCGCCGAGGCCGATCGCGGAGACCGTCCGGGTTCCGAGCGTGCGCTGCTGCATGGTGCTCCCTCACGGGTCGGGAAAGGCGGGGGTGTCGTCGGCGGCCGCGAGCGGGCCGGCCGTGTCGAGCGTAGGAACCGATAACCTAGAAGTCCAACGACTAGCAGTTGTCATTTGTAGAAGAGTGAGTGATCAATGGATCTGCGCCAGATGGAGTACCTCGTCGCCCTCGCGGACGAGCGCCAGTTCACGCGCGCCGCGCAGCTCGTCGGGGTGTCCCAGTCGGGGCTCTCCGCCGCGGTCCGGAGCCTGGAGGAGGAGCTCGGCGCGAGCCTGTTCACGCGCACGACCCGCCGCGTCGAGCCCACCGAGGCAGGGCTCGCGCTGCTGCCGCACGCACGGTCCATGCTCGCGCAGGCCGCCGCCGGTCGCGACGCGGTGGTGCGGGCGACGCGCGCCCTGTCCGGCTCGCTGCGCGTCGGGTCCGAGCAGTGCCTCGGGGTCCTCGACGTCACCGCCCTGCTCGAGCGCTTCCACCGTCGCTACCCCCAGGTCGAGATCCAGTTCGCCCAGGCCGGCTCGCACGACCTCCTCGCGCGCGTGCGCGAGGGCGACCTCGACGTCGCGTTCGTCGCGACCACGGACCACCTCGGGTCGCTCGCGCAGACCGTCCTCGGGAGCGAGCCCCTCGTGCTCGTGTGCGCGCCCGAGCACCCGCTCGCCGCGCGCGGCCGTGTGGACTGGTCCGACCTCTCGGGCCAGGAGTTCGTCGACTTCGACCCGTCGTGGGGAGCGCGCCCCGTGAACGACGCGACGTGTGCCGCCCACGGGGTCCACCGCCGCGTGCGCTGCTCGGTCAACGACGTGCACACGCTCCTCGAGCTCGTGGACCGCGGCCTCGGCATCGCGCTCGTTCCCCGGCACGTCGCCGCCAAGCCGCAGGCCGAGCGCCTCGTCACGCTCGCGCTGCCCGAGGGCGGCGCGCCGAGCTGGGTCGTCTCCGTGGTGACGGGCCGCTGGGACAGCGGCGCCTCGGCGGCGCCCCAGCTCCTCGAGCTCCTCGCCGACGCGCCCGCCTGCCGGGGGGTCGAGGTCGCGCGGCCCGACGCCGCGGCCGCGCCCGTCGTCGAGCCCGCGGCCGCCGCGCCCACCGTGCTGCCCGACGCCGCACCCGCTCCCGCCGACGTCGTGGCGGAGGTGCGGTGACCGCGTCCGGTCGCGGCGCCGCCCCGCTCTTCCCCCTGCGCAGCGTCGTCCTCGGCGCGTTCGTCCCGACGCTCCTGCTGGAGACCGGCGTCGGCGCGATGCTCCCCGTCGTCGCCGTCACCGCGACCGGCCGCGGCGCGAGCCTCACCGTCGCGGGGCTCGTCGCGGCGCTCGTCCCGATCGGCAAGATCCTGTTCGACCTGCCCGCGGGCGCGCTCGCCCAGCGGCTCGGCGACCGCGTCGCGATGCTCCTCGCGGGCGGCGTCGCGACCGCCGCGTTCACGACGATCGCCGTCACGCCCGGGCTGGCCGGCCTCGCCGCGGGCGTCCTCGCCCTCGGCGCGTCGACGGCCGTCTTCAACCTCGCACGCCAGGCCTACCTCACGGAGATCACGCCGCCGCTGCGCCGCGCGCGGGTCCTGTCGACGCTCGCGGGCGTGCACCGCGTCGGCCTGTTCCTCGGCCCCTTCGCCGGGGCCGCGGTCATCGCTGCGAGCGACGTGCAGGGTGCGTTCTGGCTCGGGACCGGGGCGGCGCTCGCCGCGGTGGCGGTCCTCGCCGTCGTGCGTCCGGAGCCCGCGCCGGGCGGTGCCGCCCGGGAGCGGGCGGGCCGGGCCGGCGCGGCCCGCGTGAGCATCGCGGCCGTGGCGCGCGAGCACCGGCGCCTCTTCGCGACGCTCGGCGTCGCGATCCTGCTCGTCGCCGCGGTGCGCGGGGCGCGGCAGACCGTCATCCCGCTGTGGGGCGAGCACCTCGGCCTGGACGCAGAGGTCACGTCGCTCGTCTTCGGCGTCTCGGGCGCACTGGACATGCTCCTCTTCTACCCCGCGGGCAAGGTCATGGACCGGTTCGGGCGCCTGTGGGTCGCGGTCCCGTCGATGCTCACCATGGCGGGCGGGCTCGCGCTGCTCCCGTTCGCCCACACCGCCGGTGCGGTGACGGTCGTCGCGGCGCTCCTGGGCGTGGGCAACGGCATGGGCTCGGGCATCGTCATGACGCTCGGGGCCGACGTCGCGCCGGCCGCCGTGCGCCCGACGTTCCTCAGCGTGTGGCGGCTCTTCCAGGACACCGGCGACGCCCTCGGCCCGCTCGTGCTCGCCGCGGGCGCGGCGATCGGGTCGCTCGCGGCGGGCGTGTGGGCGACGGCGGTCCTCGGCGCGGGCTCCACGGCCGCGCTCGCGCGGTGGGTCCCGCGGTACTCGCCGCTCGCGAACCTCGTGCGGCGCGACCGCGGGCCCGACCTCGACGACGACGAGCCGGACACCCGGTCCGCCGCCACGCCGCCGTCGGCCGTCACCGGGGTACGGCGCTAGATCCAGTCCCGTTCGCGCGCGTAGCGCGCCGCCTCGTGCCGGGTGCGGGTCTGCGTCTTCTGCATGGCGTTCGAGAGGTAGTTGCGGACGGTGCCCTGCGCGAGGTGCAGGCGCGAGGCGATCTCCGCGACGGAGTAGCCGTCACGGGTCACGCGCAGCACGTCGAGCTCGCGGTCGGTGAGCGGGACGTCGTCGATGATCGCGGCCGCCGAGACCTCCTGGTCGATCCAGCGGCGCCCCTCGTGCAGCGCGGCGACGACCTCCGCGATGTGGGTCGGGTCGGCGGACTTGCTCACGAACCCCTGCACGCCGAGCCGCAGGGCGTTGCGCAGGACGCCGGGGCGGGCGTGGCGGGTCAACATGAGGATCACCTGGTCGGGCAGGACGCGCCGGATCTCGGCGACCGCGGCGAGGCCGTCGACGCCGGGCATCTCGAGGTCGACGACGAGCACGTCGGGCCGGTGGGCGAGCGTGGCACGCACCGCCTCGGCGCCGTCCGCGGCCTCCGCGAGCACCGTGACGTCGCCCTCGAGGGGCAGCAGCGAGGCGAGCGCCCTGCGGAGCAGGACCTCGTCGTCGGCCAGGACGATCGTCGTCACGCGGACCCGCCTCCCCGGGCGGCGGACGTCCCCGCACCGGGCGCCGCGCCGTCGGACGCCCCCGCGCCCCGGCGTGCCGCCGGGAGCGTGACCGACGTCCGGAACCGGCCGTCGACGACCTCGGCCGTGAGCACGCCGCCGTCGTCGGCCACCCGCCGGGCCAGCGTGGCCAGCCCGCGCAGCCGCGGCGCGGCGTCGCCCGCCACGCCGTCGTTGACCACGGTGATGCCGTGCTCGCTCAGCGCGACGTGCACGAGCGTCGCGCGCGAGTGGCGCAGGACGTTCGTCGTCGTCTCGCGCAGCACCTGCCCGAGAAGGTCGTCGGCCGGCTCGCCCAGATCGGCGGGGCGGTCGACGCGCACGTGGATGCCCGCGGCCTCGAAGAGGTTGCGGGCGTTCTCGAGCTCGGCCGAGAGGTTGAGCCGGCGACGCCCGTAGGCGAGCTCTCGCGCCTGCGCGATCGTCTCGCCGACCAGGTCGTACGTCTCGCGCAGCTCCGCCTCGGCGCGCGCAGGGTCCCGCGTGACCAGACGCTGCGCGAGGGCGATCTTCAGCTTCACGACGTGCAGCGTGTGGCCCTGGATGTCGTGCAGGTCGCTCGCGAAGCGCATGCGCTCGCGGACGACGGCGAGCTCCGCCTCGCGCGCGCGGGCTTCCTCGAGCTCGCGCACGACGTCGTAGAACCCCTTGTTGGGGAACCGCAGGCCGATGACGACCACGGTGACGCCCGTCGGGACGATGACCTGGGAGACGAGCCCGCCCGTCGTCGGAGGACCGTCGGCGAGGAGGCCCCACGTCCCGACCCCGGCGACGTACGCGCCGACCGCGACCGCGGCGGCGGCCCGGTGCCGCGAGAGCTCCGGGATCACCAGGCACGAGACGATCGCGAGCGCGTAGTACGCGCCCTGGACACCGCCGTCGACCACGAGGGCACCGTAGGGCCAGACCGCCGCCGAGACGACGAGGCACGGGACCGCGACGCGCAGGACGTCGCCCGCGGTCCAGCGCTCGAAGGCGACCAGGGCCGCGACGAGCCCCAGCCCCAGGACGAGCGCGTCCACCCACGTCTGCGCCTGCCGCGCGACGAGGAGCGCCCCGACGACGGCGAGGAGGGGGAACAGCGTGACGAGGTTGAGACGGCGGAAGCGTCCCGGCGCCCGACGCGACTCTCCGCGCGGCGTCGCGCCCGGCGTCGAGCGCGGCGTCGCGGGCGCGACCCGTCCCGGGGGAGCGCGGTGGTCGTCCATGGCGGCTCGCTCTCTCGGGGCGTTCCTCCCAGTATCCGGGTGCCACCGCGGCCCCGGCCAGTGACACCACGTCATGGCCGGGAGGTTGCGGACCTCACGACGCGGGCCTGACGGGACGACACTGGTGACGGGGTGGCGTGCGGGCTCATATAGGGCCATGGCTACCAACCCAGTGATCGACGTCGACAGGCTCGGCGCCACGTACGGCACCTTCCAGGCAGTGCAGGACCTGTCCTTCCAGGTCGAGCGCGGCGAGCTCTACGCGCTCCTCGGCACCAACGGTGCCGGCAAGACCTCGACCCTCGAGGTCGTCGAGGGGCACAGGACGGCGACGACCGGCTCCGTCCGCGTGCTCGGCGCGGCTCCCACGGACCGCCGTGCGGTGCGCCCGCGCACCGGCACGATGCTCCAGGAGAGCGGGTTCGCCCCCGAGCTCACCGTCGCCGAGACCGTCCGGCTGATCGGGCGGCTCTCCGGGCGCGAGGACTCGGCCGAGCGCGTCCTGGGCCTCGTCGGGCTCACGCGCAAGGCCGAGACCCGCGTCGCCCAGCTCTCGGGCGGGGAGAAGAGGCGGCTCGACTTCGCGACGGCCGTCTACGGCCGGCCCGAGCTCCTGTTCCTCGACGAACCCACGACGGGGCTCGACATCCGGTCCCGGGACGCCCTGTGGGAGACCGTCGAGCAGCTGCGCGCCGACGGCACCACGATCGTGCTGACCACGCACTACCTCGAGGAGGCGCAGCAGCACGCCGACCGGGTGGGTCTCATGCACGGCGGGACGCTCCAGCGCGAGGGGACCGTCGCCGAGCTGACCCGCTCCCTGCCGGCCTCCATCCGCTTCTCGCTCCCGCCCGGCGCCGCGACGCCCCCGCGTCAGGCCGTCCCGCTCGAGGACCGTTCCTGGGCGATCGAGACGTTCGAGCTCCAGCGCGACCTCAAGCAGCTGCTCGACTGGGCCGCCGCGAGCAAGGTCGAGCTCGACGGCCTGTCCGCGGCCCCGACCCGCCTCGACGACGTGTTCCGCGCCGTCGGCACCGACCCCGCGGTCCCCGCGCCCCGATGACCGCGACCGACCGCCACCCACCCCGCCTGACCCGCCGACCAGACAAGGAAGACCTCATGCTCCCCATCGCGAAAAGCGAGCTCGTCCAGGTGCTGCGCGACCGCGCGGTCCTGATCACCAGCCTCCTCATGCCGCTCGCCGCGAGCGCGTTCTTCATCGGCTTCCGAGACGTGTTCGCCGGGATCGGCAGCCTCGGGTACGTCGCCGCGGTGCTCGTGTTCACCATCGCCGCGTTCAGCCTCTACGTGACGACGGTGACGACCCTGGCCGGCCGGCGTCAGAGCCTGTTCCTCAAACGGCTGCGCTCGACCGCCGCCGGTGACGCCGCGATCCTCACCGGTCTCGTGCTCCCGGTCACCGTGATCGCCCTCGTCCAGGTCGCGGTCATCGTCACGACGTTCGCCGTCGTCGGGGGGACGCCCGCGGACGTCCTGCTCTTCGTCGTCGCGGCCGTCGCGACGTTCGCGATGATGCTCGCGCTCGGGATCGGCACGGCCGGGGTGACCACCTCGCCCGAGCACGCGCAGGTCACGACGCTCCCTCTGAGCCTCGGCACGATCGCCGTCGCGAGCTGGGTCGGGATCACCGGCACGCAGGACCTCGCCGAGCTCAAGCGCATCATGCCCGGAGGCGCGGCGACCGAGCTCATGGTGGGGGCGTGGAACGGGGGCCTCGCCCTCGGCGACGCGCTCCTGCTCCTCGTCCCGACGGCCGCCTGGGTCGTCGTCGCCATCACGATCGCGGCGAAGATGTTCCGCTGGGAGCCCCGCCGATGACACCCGCGGGCGCACGACCCGATCGTGCGCCCGCACACCCGCTCCGCGCCGACGAGACGCGCGCGAGGACCGCGACGAGCCTCCTGGAGGACCGACCATGAACGACCGCACCCCCACCACCGGCCCGGGCGCCGTCACCCGACCCGGCGGCGCTCCGGGCGGGGCGCGCGCCGGCGCGACCCGCTCCGACCTGCTGATCGTCGACGACCTGATGCTGCTCCTCCTGGACGACGACGGCGCCTCCGTCCAGGCCGCGGGCACCCTGTACTACACGCTCGGCGGCGCCGTGCTCACCGAGCTCGCGCTGCGCGGACGGATCCGGGTCGACGAGTCGGGGATCCTCAACGGGCCGCGCGTCTTCCCCGACGGCGAGGGCCCCTTGCCCGACCCGCTCCTGCAGTCGGCGTACGACACGATCGCCGCGAGGACCCAGCGCGTGCAGCCTCTGCTCGTGGCGATCGGCGCCGACCTCGGGACCGTGGTGATCGACCGGCTCGCCGCGCGCGGACTGGTCCGGCGCGAGGACCGGAAGGTGCTCGGCATCTTCCGCAGCACGCGCTGGCCCGCCGCGGACGAGGAGCACGAGGCGGGGCTGCGGGCGCGGATCCGCGCCGTCCTCGAGCACGGGCAGGAGCCGGACCCGCGGACGGCGGCCGTCATCGGCCTGCTCTCGGCGAGCGGCGCGCTCCCGTCGCTGCGGCCGCCGCTGCCGTGGACCTCGGTGACGGTGACCCGTGCCCAGGAGATCGAGCGCGGCCACTGGGGCTCCGAGGCGGTCGCGTCCGCCGTCAACCGCACGGCGGCGGCGGTCGCTGCCGCGAGCGCCGCCGTCGCGGTGAGCGCGTCCGGCGCGAGCGGCCGTTGAGGTCGCTGCTGCGCGGCGGGGCACGGGAAAGGCCGGGCCCGCGCCGCGCGGCGCGGCCTACCGTGGCGGGATGGAGCCCGCAGATGCCGTCCCCGACCTCTTCGACCACCACGTGACCAAGGACGGCCGGGTCCGCGTGGCGCGCGGGGGGCGCGTGGTCGTCACGGTGGCCGGGACGGTGGCCGCCCGGCTCGCGGCGGCCCTGGCCGCGGCGGAGGGGCGTGGCGACGAGCACGAGGTCCAGCTCCTGCTCGCGCGTGCGACGGGGAACTACCGCCGGGGCAACGAGAAGCGGCCCCACCGCCCGTGACGCAGGCCACGCCGGCGTATGTCACGCGGCGCGATCCCTGTGCGTCTGGATGGTCGACCAGTCGCCGACCGGCGCGCCGCGCCGGTCCACGGAAGGAGACCGTCATGGCCCGCATCGCCCTCGACCCGCCCCGGACCCTGCTCAACCGGGTGCTCGCCGCCCTGTCCCGGCGCCGGTACGGTGCCGTGCTCGAGCCGCTCGCCGCCGTCGGGCACAACGCGCGGGTCGCGACGACCTACTGCGCGCTCGAGGCGGGGGCCGCACGCTGGCGCCGCCTCGACCCGACCCTCTCGGCGCTCGCCGTCATGGCCTCGGCGGTGCAGATCGGCTGCACGTGGTGCGTGGACTTCGGCTACTGGGAGTCGGAGCACGGCGACGTCGACCCCCGCAAGCTCCATGACGTCCCGGCGTGGCGCGACAGCGACGCGTACACGCCGGTCGAGCGGCGCGTGCTGGGGTTCGCGGAGGCGGCGACGGCGACGCCGCCGGCCGTGACCGACGAGCTCGCGGCGTCCCTGCTCGACGACCTGGGCGAGGCCGCGTTCGTCGAGCTCACCGCGCTCGTCGCGCTCGAGAACCTGCGCAGCCGGGTCAACGCCGCCCTGGGGCTGTCGAGCCAGGGCTTCAGCGACCGGTGCGCGGTCCCGCCCGCGGGCGGCCTGCGCGTCGCGGCGACGGCTGGCAGGCTGGCCGGGTGACGGACGACGTCGAGACGCACCTCGGGGCCTTCGCCGCCCATCGCCGCCTGCTCTTCACGGTCGCGTACGAGATGACGGGCTCCGCGGCGGACGCGGAGGACGTCGTGCAGGAGGCGTGGCTGCGCTGGTCCGCCGCCGCGCGCGACGACGTCCTCGACCCGCGCGCCTACCTCGTCCGCGTGACGACCCGCCTCGCGCTCGACCGGCTGCGCGCGCTGCGGTCCCGCCGCGAGACGTACGTGGGCTCGTGGCTCCCGGACCCTCTCCTCACGACGCCGGACGCCGCGCTCCAGGTCGAGCGCGCGGAGGACGTGTCGATGGCGCTGCTCGTCGTCCTGGAGACGCTCAGCCCGCTGGAGCGCGCCGTGTTCGTGCTGCGCGAGGTGTTCGACCTCCCGTACGAGGAGATCGCCGCGGTGCTCGACAGGTCGGCCGCCGCCGTGCGGCAGACCGCGCACCGCGCGCGCGAGCACGTGCGGGCGCGGCGCCCGCGGTTCACCGCCCCCGACGACGCGCAGCGTGCCGCCGTCGAGCGGTTCATGGTCGCGTGCGCCACGGGCGACACGCAGGCGCTCGTGGCGTCCCTCGCGCCGGACGTCGTCGTCGTGAGCGACGGCGGGGGCAAGGCGCGCGCGGCGCTGCGGCCCGTCGAGGGTGCGGACAAGGTGGCGCGCATGCTCGTCGGCCTCGCGGCGAAGCCCGAGACGACGGCGATGACGTTCGAGCCCGCGTTCGTCAACGGTGCGCTGGGCGGGGTCTGGACGCTCGACGGCGCGGCGGTCATGGCGGCGTGCGTCGAGTACGACGGCGAGCGCGTCGCCCGGGTCCTGCTGTTCCGCAACCCCGAGCGGCTCGCGGGGCTCAGACGAGCGTGAGGACGCCCAGCACCCCCACGGCGGCGGCCAGCGCGAGCGAGACGACGACGAGCACGACGTGGACGGTGAGGAACCGGGTCGCGCGGCCGTCGGCGTCGCGCGCCCGCGGGTCCCGGGCGACGCGCTGGAGGAAGCGCGGCCAGACGAGCAGGTTCCACGCGGCGGTGACGAGGAGGACGAGGGACCAGACGACGGGGAGCTCCACGCGACGAGCATGACAGGTCGCCGGTGCGGCGCCGGTCCGGTGCTCGGCCCTCCGAGGTGTGGGATCCCGCACATCGACGGCACGCTGAGGTGAGGCTAACCTTTGCGGGAGTCCGCGTCCGCGGTCCGCCGTCCGCCCGTCCGCCGGGCCGCATGCCGAGGAGCAGGGTGTCCGCCTACACGATGGTCAAGCCCGCCGACGCGCACGTCCTCACGCTGGGCGTGGTCGGGAGCACGAGGGTCAGCCCGAACGTGGTCCGCGTGACCCTGGGCGGCGAGGGCATGGACCTCTTCACGCCGATGGGCTACGACCAGTGGTTCCGGCTGTTCCTCGCGCGCGACGACCAGGACGCGCTGCGCCTGCCGACGCGCTCGTCGGGCATGTGGTACGTGCAGTACCTCGCGACGCCCAAGGCGCGCCGGCCCTGGGTGCGCAGCTACACGGTGCGGGCGACGCGGCCCGACCTGCGCGAGCTCGACGTCGACTTCGTCGTCCACGGCGACGAGGGACCCGCGACGAGGTTCGCGCTCTCGGCGCGGTCGGGGGACCGCGTCGGTCTGCTCGACCAGGGCGTGGGCTACCACCCGCGCGTCGAGCACGACTGGACGCTCGTCGTCGCCGACGAGACCGGCCTGCCCGCGGTCGCGGGCATCTGCGAGTCCCTGCCCGACGACGCGCGCGGCCTCGCCGTCGTCGAGATCCCCGAGGCCGCGGACGCCCAGGACTTCCGCGTCCCCGCCGGGGTCGAGCTGCGCTGGGTCCCGCGCGACGCGGCCCGCGCGTCGGGCGACCCGCACGGGCGCGTGCCCGGGCGGCTCGCGCTCGAGACCGTGCGGTCGGCGGACCTGCCGTCGGGGCCGGTCTACGCGTACGCGGTGGGGGAGTCGTCGCTCGCGACCGGCGTGCGCCGGCACCTGGTCGGCGACCGGGGCGTGCCGAAGGCGAACGTCGACTTCGTCGGCTACTGGCGGCACGGCCGCGCGGCGACCGCGTGAGGCGGCCGGCGCCGGGCGTCCCTGCCCGGGCCAGGTGCGTCGCCTCGAGAACGGTCAGACGCCGCGCAGCTGCTTGAACATCGGGCAGTCGAACGGGTCGCGCGCCGAGAGCCCGACGCGGTTGAGGTACCGCACGACGATGCCGTAGGACTGCACGAGCGAGGTCTCCGTGTAGGGCAGGCCGAGGTTCGCGCAGTGCTCGCGCACGATCTCGCGCGCCCGGGCGAGGTGCGGTCGCGGCATGCTCGGGAAGAGGTGGTGCTCGATCTGGAAGTTGAGGCCGCCCATGAGGATGTTCATCCACCAGCCGCCGCGGATGTTGCGCGAGGTGAGCACCTGCTTGGACAGGAAGTCGATCTTGCTGTTCTCGGGGATGATCGCCATGCCCTTGTGGTTGGGCGCGAACGACGCACCCATGTACACGCCGAACACCGCGAGCTGCACACCGAGGAACGCGAACGCCATGCCGAGGGGGAGGACCCAGAAGACCGCGGCCGCGTAGAGCGAGAGGCGGAGGGTGATCGTCACGAGCTCCCCGACGCGCATCCGGACGTCGCCGCGGGCGCGCCCGCCGGTCAGCAGCGACCGGAAGGCCGTGACGTGCAGGTTGAGGCCCTCGAGCGTGAGGAGCGGGAAGAACAGCCATCCCTGGTACCGGTTGATGAGAGCCTGCAGGCCCTTCGCCGCCGCGGCGTCCTCGCTGAGGAACACGACCGTGTCCGGCGCGATGTCCGGGTCCTTGCCGATGCGGTTCGGGTTGGCGTGGTGGCGCGTGTGCTTGGTCATCCACCACGAGTGGCTGATGCCCACGACGCCGTTCGCCAGGACGCGCCCCAGGCGGTCGTTGGCCTTGCCGGACGTGAAGACCTGGCGGTGCGACGCCTCGTGCGCGACGAACGCGAACTGCGTGAGGATCAGGCCGAGCGCGCCGGCGACCAGGAGCTGGAACCACGAGTCCCCGAGGAGGACGAAGCCCGCGACGGCACCCCCGAGCGCGAGCGTCAGCGCCCCGAGCATCCAGAAGTAGTAGCCGTGCGTGCGGCGGAGCAGCCCGGCGTCACGCACGGTGCGCGACAGTGCGCTGTAGGTGCTCGTGACGGCGCCCGGGTCGTCGGTACGGGGGCGGGTGGCCCGGAATCCCGGGCGTACGGCGGCAGAGGTCATGAACATCCTCGCAAGGGGGTTGGTGTCGACTTCCCAGCCGCGGAGATGAGCAGACGCTCGGTGGTGCAGATCACCCCACCCTACGGGACCGTAGGTTGCGCCGCGAGCCGACGACGTGAAGACCTCGCGCAGACGCCGCGCCCGGGCGGCGCCCGAGACGCGCGCTCACGCGGCGAAGCGGAACGTCTGGCGGTACTCCGTCGGGGTGATGCCGACCGCCCGGCGGAAGTGGTGCCGCAGGAGCGCGGCGGAGCCGAAGCCGGACCGGCGTGCGACCTCCTCCAGGTCGAGCGCCGTCTCCTCCAGCAGCGACTGGGCCTGGGCCACGCGCTGCGACGTGAGCCACGCGAGCGGCGTCGTGCCCGTCTGGGCCACGAACGAGCGCGCGAGCGTGCGCTCCGAGGTGTGGGCCCGGCGCGCGAGATCACGCACGGTGAGCGGCTCGTCGAGGTGCTCCGTCATCCACTCGAGCAGCTCGGCGAACGAGTCCTCCTCGCACTCCGGCACGGGGCGCTGGATGAACTGGCGCTGGCCGCCGTCGCGCTGCGGCGGCACGACCATGCGCCGCGCGATCGTGTTCGCGACCTTCGCGCCCAGCTCGCGCCGCACGAGGTGGAGGCACGCGTCGATGCCCGCCGCGGTCCCCGCGCTCGTGATGAGGTTGCCGTCGTCGACGAAGAGCACGTCGGGGTCGATGTCGAGGCTCGGGTACTGGCGCCGGAGCTCGTCGGCGTGCATCCAGTGGGTCGTGACGCGGCGCCCCTCGACGACGCCCGCCGCCGCGAGGAGGAACACGCCCGAGCACACGCTGAGCAGGAGCGCACCGCGCGCGGCCGCGCGCCGCACCGCGTCGAGCACCTCGGGCGGGTACGCCGAGCCGATGCGGATCGCGGGGACGACGACGAGGTCGACGTCGTCCGTCGCGTCGAGCCCGTGGTCCGGGACCACGCGGGCGCCGACCGACGTGCGCACCGGCTGCCCGGCGACCGGCCCGCACACGCGGAAGTCGAACCTCGGGACGCCGTCCTCGCTGCGGTCGAGGCCGAACACCTCGCACACGACGCCGAACTCGAACGGGGCCAGGCCGTCGGTGACGACGGCGGAGACGGAGCGGACCATGCGGGCACCGTACGCCCGTGGCGGGATCTTGTCGAGAGGTGTCAGTCCTGCCACTCGTCGCGCGGGGAGCCCGCGACGAGGGTGGAGGCATGGACATGCTCTGGGGTGTGGTGGTGCTTCTTCTCGTCGTCGGCTCGACGGCCGCGGCGCTCGCGGTCCGCCGCGACGACCCGACGCGGCCGTGGTTCCCGGCGGGGTCCGACGGCGCGTGGCCCGGCGCCGACGCGTGGGACCGGGCGCGCGGCGGGTCCGTGCACGGCGCCGCGTGGGACCGCGACGCGCAACGACTGGACGCGGACCTGCGCGCGGCCGGCGGCCGACCGGAGCCCGTCCCGGCCGACCCGCACGAGGTCGCGGCCGAGCTCGTGCTGCACCGGGTCGTCCCGAACCCGGCCGTGCGCGACGGCGTCCGGGGCCGGCTCCCGGTACCGCGGTCGCACGCGACGCCCCGCGCGGCGGCGACACCCGTCGCGACCCGTCGGGCGGGGACGACGAGCTGACGACCGCGGGACGCGATCCGCCGGACGCGACGACGGCCCGGACCTCGGGGAGGTCCGGGCCGTCGTCGACGGGTGTCCGTGCGGGTCAGGCGCGCGAGCCGACCGCGTCGACGTCCGCGCCGCCCGTGAGCTGGTCGAGGCCCTCGAGCTCCTCGGCCTCCCACGGCGCCTGGCCGAGGCTCGGGATCATCGTCGCGAGCTCGGGGCGCCACTTGGTGAAGCGGGCGGGGAAGCAGCGCTCGAGGACGTCGATCATCGCGGGGACCGCGGTCGAGGCGCCCGGCGAGGCGCCGAGGAGACCGGCGATCGACCCGTCGCTCGCGGCGATGACCTCGGTGCCGAACTCGAGGACGCCCTTGCCGTCCTTGTCCTTCTTGATCACCTGGACGCGCTGGCCCGCGGTGATGGTCTCCCAGTCCTTGGGGTGCGCCGCCGGCATGAAGCCCTGGAGCGCCGTGAACTTGGTCTCCGGGCTCGCCAGGAGCTGGCCCACGAGGTACTGGGTGAGGTCGAGGTTCTTCAGGCCGGCGCCGACCATCGAGCCGAGGTTGTGCAGGCGCAGCGACGTGAACAGCCCGAGGTACTTGCCCTTCTTGAGGTACTTGGGGCTGAACCCGGCGTACGGGCCGAACATGAGGTACGTCTTGCCGTCGACGACGCGCGTGTCCAGGTGCGGCACGGACATGGGCGGGGAGCCGACGTCGGCCTTGCCGTAGACCTTCGCCTGGTGCTGCGCGACGAGCTCGGGGTTGTCGGTGCGCAGGAACTCGCCGCTGATGGGGAACCCGCCGTAGCCCTTCGCCTCGGGGATGCCCGCGGCCTGGAGCAGCGGCAGGGCGCCGCCGCCCGCGCCGACGAACACGAAGCGGGCCTCGACGGTCGAGCGGCGCTTCGGGGCGTTCCACGAGCGGTCCTTGACCGTCAGGCGCCAGCGGCCGTCCTTCGTCTTCCTGAGGTTCTTGACCTCGTGCTCCAGGTAGAGCTGCGTGCCCTGGGCGACGAGGTAGTCGACGAGCTGCTGCGTGAGGGCGCCGAAGTCGACGTCCGTGCCGCTCGTCGCACGCGTCGCGGCGACCGGCTCGTCGCCCTCGCGCTCCTCGACGAGCAGCGGCGCCCACTCGGCGATGACCGCCGGGTCGTCGGTGAACTCGAGCTCGCTGAACAGCGGGTGCTGGCGCAGGGTCTCGTAGCGGCGGCGCAGGTAGTCCACGTTCGCCGCGCCGCGCACGAACGTCATGTGCGGCGTGCGGGAGATGAAGCTCGCGTGCTGCGGGAGGGCGCCCGTCGTGAGCAGGTGGTGCCAGAACTCGCGCGAGACCTCGAACTGCTCGTTGATCTTCACCGCCTTGGTGATGTCGATCGAGCCGTCCGCCTTCTCGGGCGTGTAGTTCAGCTCGCACAGGGCGGCATGACCCGTCCCGGCGTTGTTCCACGGGTTCGACGACTCCTGCGCCACGGCGCCCAGGCGCTCGTAGATGCGCACCGTCCAGGTGGGCTCCAGGACCTTGAGGAGTGCCCCCAGGGTGGCGCTCATGATGCCACCGCCGATGAGGGCTACGTCGATCTGGTCTGCGCTGCTTGCGGGGTTGCTCGCTCGACTCGACACCCCTCGATTCTACGCTTGTGAAAGAGTGCACTAACTGTGCGGTGCGTCACGGGCGTGGGTCACACTTCCGCGGGACGAACGTCCCGAGAGGCGCAGGACGGACGTCGCGGCCTGGGCGCCGGTCGCCCGGATCAGGCTCGCGCGTCGGCCGCGGGCCGGGAGTACGGCGACGGCCACGGGCCGATCGGGGGCAGCGCGACCGGCTCGCCCGCGCGCAGCGCGACGGGGTCCGTGCCGGGGGAGCGGCCCGCGAGCCACGCGGCGACGTCGACGAGCGCCCCGCGCACGACGACCACCCCGGGCGCGTCCGGCCGGCGGAGCCCGCCCGGGCCCACGACGAGCCGGTCCGGCTCCCCGGCGAGCTCGACCGTGACGTCGTCCGCGAGCCGGACGCCGAGGAAGTCGAGCAGGTGGTGCCCGAGCGCCGGGGTCCACGACGCGAGCCCGATCCCGGCGTCGAGGTCGACCGCGTGGACGCGCACCTCGCGCCACCAGGCGACCAGCGCGTCGACGACCGTCCCGTCGCGGTAGGTCACGCGCGCCGCCCAGTCCGGCGAGCCCGCAGCGGGCCACGCCGCGTCGAGCCGTCCGGCGAGCGCCTCGAGGGCGGCGACGTGCTCTGCGACCGAGCGCCGCGCGCCCGCCTGGATCCCGGCCTCGCGGCCCGCGGCGCCGCCGTCGTACACCTCGGCGAGCCCGCCGCGGGCGGCGACCTCCGCCTGCCGCGCCATCGCCTCGCCGATCGCGGTGACGTGCGCGAGCACGTGGCTGCGCGACCAGCCCGGCAGGGCCGACGGCCCCGCGAGGCCGCCGGGCGCGGTCGGGTCGTCGAGACGCCGTGCCGCGGCGGTCACGGCGTCGAGCGCGGCCCGCGCGTCGCGGCGGACCTCCTCGACGTCGGGCACGGCGAGCGGGAGGGTGTCGGTCACGGCCACAGGAGCTCCTTGGTCCATCCGGTCGGGGCAGGGTCGGGCGCGGCGGTGTAGCGCAGGCGGGTCTGGCCGGCGCCGGTGGACGCCCAGAACTCGACGGTCGTCGGCTCGAGCGCGTAGGCCGACCACGCGTCGAGGACGAGGCCCGGGTCGGCCCGGACGCGCCCGAGCGCCGCGTCCCACGCCTCCCGGTACGCGTCGAGTGACGCGAGCGGGGCGCTCTGCGGGCCGGCGAGCGCGGTGGCCCGGCTCGCCTCGGAGCGTGCGAGGAAGTCGTCCGCGGACGTCTCGGGACCGAGCGGGACGACGGGACCGCGCACGCGCACCTGCCGGCCGTGCTCGCGCCAGAAGAACGTCAGCGCCGCGTTCGGGTTCTGCGCGAGCGCCACGCCCTTGGGCGAGTCCGCGCGCGTCGCGAACACCCAGCCGTCGCCGTCGACGTCCTTGAGCAGGAGCGTCCGGGCGTCGACCCGGCCGCTCGCGTCGGCGGTCGACAGCGTCGCGGCGTGCGGCGCGGGCAGGCCCGCGTCGATCGCGTGCCCGAGCCAGTCGAGGAAGAGCGCGCTCGGCTCTCCGGGCGCGGCGTCGACGTCGAGGCCGGGCAGGTCGTCGCCGAGCACGGGGAGCGCGCGCAGGCGCTCGCGCAGCGTGGGGCGGTCGGGGGCCGGGTGGTCGGGGGTGGCGGTCACGAGTCCTCCGGGGCGGTCGCGTCGGGGTCGGGAGCCGTGGGGCCGGGAGCCGTGGGGCCCGGCGCGAGCAGCGCGACGAACCCGCGGGCCGCTGCGGCCATCGCGTCCGGGTCGTCGAGGGCGCGTGCGAGGACGTACCCGCCCTGCACGATCGCGACGGCGGCGTGCGCCCGGTCGCGCGCGGCGTCGGCGGCGAGCCCGTCCTCGACGAGGACGGCGGCGGCGAGGTCGACGAGCCCGCGGAAGTAGTCGCGGACCTCCGCTGCGAGGGTGGCGTCGTCCATCACGGCCTGGTCGCTCACGAGGCGGCCCACCCGGCACCCCGCGAGCGCGGGCCGCGGCCGCTCGAGGTAGCGCACGAGCCGCTCGACGGCCGTCCCGTCGGCGTCGAGGTCGCGGCGCGCCGCGTCGAGCCCGGCCGTCGTCGTGGCGTGCACGGCGGCGGCCGCGAGGTCGTGCTTGGTGGGGAAGTGGTGGTAGAGGCTGCCCTGTCCCACGCCGCTCGCCGCGAGCACCTGGCGGGGGCTCGTGGCGCCGACGCCCTGCGCCCAGAAGAGCTCCTGCGCGGCGGCGACGAGGCGCGCACGGGTGTCGGTCGTCGTCATGCGAGCACCATACCTACCTCTAGGTATGGTGTCGAGGGGGCGTCGTCGCGGCGCACCCGTCACGCCGCCGCCCGGTGCCCGGTCGGTACGCCATGAGGATCCAGTCGTACGGTGGGTCGGTGACGGTGCAGCAGCGGGTGCTGGTGGTCGCGGTCCTCGCGTCGTTCGTGTCGTTCCTGGACGGCTCGGTGGTCAACGTCGCGCTGCCCGCGATCTCCGACGAGCTGACCACGGGCGCGGTCACCGGCCTCGCGCTCCAGCAGTGGGTCGTCGACGCGTACATGATCACGCTCGGCGCGCTCATCCTCCTCGCGGGGTCGCTGTCCGACGTCCACGGCCGGCGCCGCGTCATGGCGATCGGCCTCGTCGGGTTCGCCCTCACGTCGGTCGCGTGCGCCCTCGCGCCCGACGGGCTGTTCCTCGTCGTCGCGCGCGGGCTGCAGGGCGTCGCGGGCGCGCTCCTCGTGCCCAGCTCGCTCGCCATGATCATCTCCACGTTCGACGGCGAGCGGCAGTCCCGGGCCATCGGCTCCTGGACCGCGTGGACCAGCACCGCGTCGATCGTCGGGCCGCTGCTGGGCGGGATCCTCATCGACGCGATCTCGTGGCGCTGGGTCTTCTGGATCAACGTGCTCCCCGTCGCGGTCACGCTGTGGCTCCTGCGCGGTGTCCCGCGCTCCGCCGCGGAGGAGCCGGGCGCCGCGCAGACCCCGGGCGGCCGACGCCGGATCGACGTCGTCGGTGCGACGCTCGCCGCCGTCGGGCTCGCCGGGACGGTGTTCGCGCTCATCGAGCAGGGCCGCTTCGGCTGGGCGAACCCCCTCGTGTGGGGGCCGTTCGCCGTCGGCGCGGTGTGCCTCGTCGCGTTCGTCGCGTGGGAGCGGCGCGCGCCCGACCCGATGCTCCCGCCGCGCCTGTTCCGCGTGCGCAACTTCGCGTGGGGCAACCTCGCCACCGCCGCGATCTACGGGGCCCTGTACTTCGGCGGGTTCGTCGTCACGCTGTTCCTCCAGCAGGTCGGCGGGTACAGCGCGACGGCCGCCGGGCTCGCCCAGCTCCCCGTGACGCTCGTGCTGCTCGCGCTCTCGACCCGGTTCGGGGCGCTCGCGGGCCGGTACGGTCCGCGGCTGTTCATGACGCTCGGGCCGATCGTCGGCGGCGCGGGGTACCTGCTCCTCCTCACGACCACCGACGATGCCGTCTACGTCACCCAGGTGCTGCCCGGCCTCGTCCTGTTCGGCGTCGGCCTCGCCATGACGGTCGCGCCGCTGACGTCGGCGATCCTCGGCTCGATCCCCGCGGCCGACGCCGGCATCGGCTCCGCGGTGAACAACGCCGTGTCGCGCGTCGCGGGGCTCGTGGTCATCGCGTTCGCCGGGGTGATCGTCGGCGGCGTGCTCGACCTCGACGGCTTCCACCGCTCGCTCGTCGTCACGGCCGCGCTCCTCGTGCTCGGCGGCGTGCTGAGCTGGGTCGGCATCCGCAACGAGCACGTGCGCGCCACCCGGGCCGAGGGCTCCTGACCCGTCGTTCTACCGGACCGTCAGGAGGTCGCGCGTCGAGGTGTTGAGGCGGCGCGCGCCGTCGGGCGCGTCGGGCGGGAACGCGACGACGACGTCCTCGATCCGCACGCCGAAGCGGCCGGGGAGGTAGACGCCCGGCTCGACGGAGAAGCACATGCCGGGCTCGATCGGGCGGTCCTCGCCCTCGACCATGTACGGCGGCTCGTGGGTCGTGGTCCCGATCCCGTGCCCGGTGCGGTGCACGAAGTGCTCGCCGTACCCGGCCTCGACGATCACGGCGCGCGCGGCCCGGTCGACGTCCTGGCACGTCGCACCGGGGCGCACGGCGTCGACCCCGGCCTGCTGCGCGCGGCGCACGACGTCGTGGACCTCGCGCTGCTGCGCCGCGCGGGCGTCGTCCGCGCCGCCCGCGACGAGCACGGTGCGCGTGGTGTCCGACCCGTACCCGTCCCGCAGCCCGCCGAAGTCGAGCACCACGAGGTCGCCGGGCTCGATCACGCGATCTCCCGCGTCGTGGTGCGGGTCGGCGCCGTTCGGGCCGGAGCACACGAGCGTGAAGTCGACCTGCTCGTGCCCGTGCGCGCGCAGGAACCGGTCGAGGTCGGCCGCGACGTCCCGCTCGCGCCGGCCCGCGAACGCGACGCCGAGGACGTCGGCGAACGCCGCGTCGGCCGCGGCCCCCGCTGCCGCGAGGCGCTCGACCTCCTGGGCGTCCTTGACGGCCCGGAGCGTCGGGACGGCGTCGGTGAACGCGGTGAACCGCGCGCCGGGGAGGGCGCGCTGCAGGCCGAGCACGTGCAGGGCCCACGTCGCGTCGGAGACGGCGTACGACCCGTCCGCGCGCAGGAGGCGCGCCGCGGCGTCGTGCTCGTCGTCGCCGTCGCGCCACGTCACGACGTCGAGGCCGTCGGCTCCCGGCGCGGCGGCGAGGTCCCCGCGCTCGAGCAGCGGGACGACGACGGTCGGCCCGGGACCGTCTGCCGGGATCGCGAGCAGCGTGAGCCGCTCCGTCTCCGGCGGCGCGTACCCGGTGAAGTACGCGAGGTCGGGGCCGGGGGAGACGAGCAGGCCCGCGAGCCCGGCCGCGCGCGCGTGCGCGGCGGCGCGCTCGCGGCGCGCGGCGTAGACGTCGGGGCCGAACGCGGCCCCCGGGCGTGCGGCACCGGTGCTCGTCATGGCCCCAGCGTCGCACCGCCCGGCGCCGCGATCGAGCCAGGAGGATCGAGCCAGGAGGTCGGGCGCGGGGGCGGGCTCACGGGCGCGCCCGCCGTGGCAGGGTGGGCGCATGAGCGACGTGCGCAACCTCCTCACCGCCCTCGACGCCTTCGACGGGCACTGGCAGCCGCACCGCGTGGCGAGCCTCAACGACGAGGACGTCAAGGTGGTCAAGGTGCTCGGGGAGTTCGTCTGGCACACGCACCCGGACACGGACGAGCTGTTCCTCGTGCTCGCGGGCGAGCTGACGATCGACCTGCGCGAGGACGGCGCCGAGCGGTCCGTCGTGCTCGGCCCGCACGACCTGTTCGTGGTCCCGCGCGGCGTCGAGCACCGCCCGCGCGCCGCCGTGGAGACGTCCGCCGTGCTCGTCGAGCGGCGCGGGACCGTGAACACGGGCGACGCGGGCGGCGACCTCACGTCCCCGCTGCGCGAGCTGCCGGACGCCTGACCGGCGCGGGGTCAGACGCGGACGACGACCTTGCCGCGGACGTGGCCGGTCTGGCTCGCGCGGTGCGCGTCGGCGGCGTCGGCGAGGTCGAACACCTTCGCGACCTCCGGACGCAGCAGGCCCTCGTCGCCGAGGCGCGCGAGCTCCGCGAGGTCGTCCGCGTCGGGGCGCACCCACACGTAGTGCCCGCCGAGCTCGTCGCGCGCACGGGCGTCCGTGATCGAGGCGACCGTGCCGCCGTCGCGCAGCACCTGGGGCACCGAGTCGAGCGCGTCGCCGCCCACGTAGTCGAGGACGACGTCGACGCCCTCCGGTGCGAGCGCCCGGACCCGGTCCGCGAGCCCGTCGCCGTAGGTCACCGGCTCGGCGCCGAGCGAGCGAAGGAAGTCGTGGTTGCGCTCGGACGCCGTGCCGATCACGCGCGCGCCGAGCGCCTTCGCGATCTGGACGGCGAACGACCCGACGCCGCCGGCCGCGGCGTGCACGAGGACCGTCTGCCCCGGGGCGACACCCGCGCGCCGGATCGTCTGGTACGCCGTGAGGCCCGCGAGCGGCACGGCGGCCGCCTCCTCGAACGACCAGGCAGCGGGCTTGCGCGCGAGCGTGCGGACGGGCGCCGCGACGAGCTCCGCGAACGTCCCGCCCGACACCTCTCCGCCGACGACGTCCTTGCGCACGTACCCGTACACCTCGTCGCCCACCTGGAGCTCGGGGGTGTCCAGGCCCACGCGCTCGACGACGCCCGCGACGTCCCAGCCGGGGACGACGGGGAAGGCCACGTCCATGATCTGGTCGAGGTAACCCTCGCGGACCTTCCAGTCCACCGGGTTGACGCTCGCGGCGCGCACGCGCACGAGCACGGCGTCGGGCCCGACCTTCGGCGTGGGCAGGTCGGTCGTCTCGAGGACCTCGGGTCCGCCGTAGCGGGAGTACGTGATGGCTCGCATACCGGCGCCAACCCCGCGGCCGCCCCGCGGATTCCCGGCGTGGTCAGCCCTCGAACGCGCTCGGGTCCATGTGCAGGACCTCCCACTGGTGGCCGTCGAGGTCGGCGAAGCTGCGCGAGTACATGAACCCGCCCTCCTCCTGCGGCTCCTTCACGGGGCTCGCGCCCGCCGCGAACGCCGCGTCGGCGAGGCGGTCGACCTCCGCGCGGCTGTCGACGCTCAGCGCGTTGACGACCTCCGTCGTCGTGGTCGCGTCCGCGATCGCCTTGGTGGTGAACTGCTTCGCGAACCCCTCGGTGAGGAGCATGACGTAGATCGTGTCGCTGATGACGATCGACGACGCGTTCTCGTCGGTGAACTGCTCGTTCACCGTGAACCCGAGCGCCGTGTAGAACGCCTTGGAGGCGTCGAGGTCCTTGACGGGCAGGTTGACGAAGATCTGGGTGCTCATGCGAGGTCCTCCGGCGTCGTGGGCGCGTGCCCGGTGCGTGGTGTCGTCGGGGTAGACGAGCACGACCGCCGCAACTCATCGCCCGGGGCACACGGTCGCCCCGGCGGCGCGTCAGGACGACGCCGGTGCCTCGAGCACGACGTCGTCCGGCGACTTGTCGCGGCGCCACCCCTTCCACACCGGGTGCCGCAGCTTGCCGAACGGGATGTCGTCGCCCTCGCCCTCGCCGGGCCCGGTCCACTCCGCGTAGACGACCTCCGCCACGCGCCGCGGCGACACCCAGCGTGCGTCGCGCGCGTCCTCGCGCGGGACGCCCGTCGCCGGGGCCGTCGTGCGCTCGATCCGGCCGAGCTCGGTGACGAGGTCGCGCCGCTCGGCGTCCGTGAAGCCCGACCCGACACGCCCCACGTACACGAGCCGACCGTCGTCGGGCACCGCGAGCAGCAGCGACCCCACGAGGTGCGTCCGGTCCCCGTGGCCCGGGCGCCACCCCACGACCACGACCTCCTGCGACTGCGCGTGCTTGAGCTTGAGCCACGACGACGACCGGCGCCCGGACGAGTACGTGCCGTCGCGCCGCTTCGCCACCACGCCCTCGAGCCCGAGCCGCCTCGACGTCTCCATCGCCGCGTCGAGGTCGCCGTCGAACGCGGGCGGCACGTGCACGGGAGCACGCGCTCCCGAGAGCACGTCCTCGAGGATCTCGCGGCGCTCGTCGTACGCCCGCCTCGCGAGCGAGCGCCCCGCCGTCTCCAGCACGTCGAACACCATGAGGTCCACCGTGACGCGCCGGCGCGCGGCGGCGACGTCGCCGGGCTTGGCGATGTTCGCGCGCTGCTGCAGGCGGCGGAAGCTCGGGCGCCCTCGTTCGTCGAGCGCCACGATCTCGCCGTCGAGCACGACCGGCAGCGCCTCGGCGGGCACCTGCTCGGCGAGCGCCTGCAGCTCCGGGTACGTCACCGTCATGTCCTTGCCCGACCGGCTCACGAGCCGCACCTGCCCCTGCGACACGTGCGCGAGCGCGCGGAACCCGTCCCACTTCATCTCGAACGCCCACGCGTCGCCGTCGTGCAGGTCGCCCGCCGACGCGGGCGACGCGAGCATCGGTCGCCAGTCCGTCCGAGCCGGCCGCGGCTCCGAGGCGCCGTCGCGCTCCGTGCGCTGCTCGTGGTCGGGTCGGGTGGCGAGTGGGGTGCTCGCCCCACCCGCCTTCTTGGGCTCACCACGCGGCGCCATGAGGTGGATGAGCCAGTTGTCCTCGTCGCGGCCGTCGCGGCCGCCCGTGTGGATGAGCGCGAGGCGGCGCGTGCCGTGCTGCTCGCCGTGGAGCGTGACGATGACCTCCTCGCCGTCGCGCCACTTCTCGAGCTCGTACGTGCCCGCGTCCCAGATGGTGACCTCGCCGGCGCCGTACTCGCCCTTCGGGATCGTGCCCTCGAACGACCCGTACGCGAGCGGGTGGTCCTCCGTCTGGACGGCGAGGTGGTTCTTCTTCGGGTCGGTCGGCTCGCCGCGCGGGAGCGCCCAGCTCACGAGGACGCCGTCGTGCTCCAGGCGGAAGTCCCAGTGCAGGCGCCGGGCGTGGTGCTCCTGGATGACGAAGCTGTTTCCCTCGCTCGGGGGCGGGGCCTCGTCCGGCACGGGCTCGGGCGTGCGCTGCGCGTCGCGCATGGAGCGGTACCGGTGCAGGCGGTCGGGCCGCTCGTCGTCGCCCGCCCCGGGGTCGTCGTCGCCCGACGCCGCGGCGCCCTTGCGCTCGAACGTCGCCATGCGCTCGGGCGTGGGCTCCAGGGCGGACAGGTGGCCGAGGGTGAGCGCGGCGAGCGGATCCCCGATCGTGCGGACGCGCTCGACGACCTCGTCCGCGTCGAGGTGGCGCAGGTCCGGGTCGTCGAGCTCGTCCCACGTGCGGGGCGCCGCGACGGTCGGGTGCTCGCGCCCGCGCAGCGAGTAGGGCGCGATCGTCGTCTTGTTGCCGTTGTTCTGGCTCCAGTCCACGAGCACCTTGCCGCCGCGCAGCGACTTCTTCATGTCGCTCACGACGAGGTCGGGGTGCTCGGACTCCAGGTAGCGCGCGAGCTCGTGCGCGACGGCGGAGACGGCCGCCGCGTCCTGCTTGCCGTCCAGGGCGGCGTACAGGTGGATGCCCTTGGACCCGCTCGTCACGGGCAGCGGCTCCAGCCCCATGCCCTGGAGGATGCGGCGCGCGAGCCGCGCGACCTCCGCGCACTCGGGCAGCCCGGCCCCCGGGCCGGGGTCGAGGTCGAGCACGAGCCGGTCCGGGTTCAGGTGCGCGCCGGTGCGCCCGAACTGCCACTGCGGCACGTGCAGCTCGAGCGACGCCGTCTGGCCGAGCCACGTGAGGGTCGCGAGGTCGTTGACGAGCACGTAGTCGTTCGCGCTGCTCTTGTGCTGGATGCGGCGCGTGCGGACCCAGGACGGCACGCCCTGCCCGGCGTTCTTCTGGAAGAACACCTGACCGTCGACGCCGTCGGGCCAGCGCTTGCGCGTCGCGGGCCGGTTCGCGCAGTGGGGGAGCATGACGTCGGCGACGGCCGCGAGGTAGGCCAGGACGTCGGCCTTCGTCGTGCCCGTCGCGGGGTAGAGGACCTTGTCGAGGTTCGTCAGCCGCAGCCGGTGGCCGCCGACGCTCACCGTCTCGCCGCGGCTGGAGGAGGGGGCCATGCGCCCATCGTGGCGCGGGCCCGGCGGCGCCGCGCGTCGGCGTCGCACCCGGTGCCCGGGAACTTCCGGGCGTCCCCGGCCGTGGACACTGGAGGGAGCGACCCCGTCCCGGCCGCCGGGACGACCAGAACCGAGAGGACCACCGTGACGCACCTGACGACCGACGACGTCCCGCTGCCCGCGGAGCTCGGTCCGCGCGTGCGCGAGTTCCGGCGCCTGATGATGTGCTACAAGTTCGGCATCGACGAGGTGATGACGAAGATCACCGTCCTGCGCGACGAGTTCCGCCACGTCCACGACGACAACCCCATCGAGCACCTGGGCTCGCGCCTGAAGTCGCTCGACTCGATCGTCGCGAAGGCGCGGCGCAAGGGGATCCCGCTCACGCCCGAGGGCGTGCGGGAGAACATGTTCGACGTCGCGGGCGTGCGCGTGACGTGCTCGTTCGTCTCCGACATCTACCGCGTGCGCGACCTGCTCGTGGGGCAGCGCGACCTCACGGTGCTGGAGGAGCGGGACTACATCGCCCACCCGAAGAGCAACGGGTACAAGAGCCTGCACCTCATCGTCCAGGTGCCGGTGTTCCTCTCGGACCGCGTCGAGGACGTCGTCGTCGAGATCCAGCTCCGCACGATCGCCATGGACTTCTGGGCGAGCCTCGAGCACAAGATTTATTACAAGTACCAGCGGGAGGTGCCGCAGCACCTCACCGACGCCCTCAAGCTCGCGGCCGACGTCGCCGCGACCCTCGACACGACGATGGAGCGCATCCACGACGAGGTGCGCGGCCTCGAGGGCGTGCCCGAGCCGGTCGAGAACACGGACGAGCTGACGACGCCGCGCGAGATGATCGCGACGTTCATGCGCACGGCGCAGGTCGCCGACGAGGCGTTCCACGAACGCCGGCACGACGGCTGACGCGAGCCGGCCGGGCCGGGGCGGGCCGCCGTCGTGCTCAGACGAGCGTCTCGACGCCGATCCGCACGCGGTCGCCCACGTCGACGCCCTCGGCGCTCCGCACGGCGGCCTTGATCGGCACGACGAACGTCTTGCGCTGCGCGTCGGGGAAGACGGACGTGGACCAGCGTTGCGCGCCGAGCGTCACCTCGACCTTGACCGAGCCGAAGCCGGCGGTCGGGATCGGGAGGTCGGCGATCTCGTCGCTCACGTCCTCGGGCAGCGCGGCGAACCCCCAGCTGTCGGTGCGCGCCTCCCACCGCCACAGCTCCGCCTCGAACTCGAACCTCGTCCCCGCCACGCCCCCATCCTCGCGCGCGCCACCCACACGCGGGCGGGGCGGGCTCGGCCCGGGACCGGTATCCGCTCGCGGGTCGGCGCACGGGACGCCACCATGGACGGATGAGGGCCATCTGGAAGGGCGCCATCACGTTCGGCCTCGTCAACGTGCCCGTCAAGGTCTACTCCGCGACGGAGGACCACGACGTGCCGCTGCACCAGGTGCACGACAAGGACGGCGGCCGCATCCGCTACCGCCGTGTGTGCGAGATCGACGGCGAGGTCGTGCCGTACGAGCACATCGACAAGGCGTACGACGACGGCGAGCGCACCGTGGTGCTCACGAGCGAGGACTTCGCCGCGCTGCCGGCCGAGCGCAGCCGCGAGATCGAGGTCGTCGAGTTCGTGCCGAGCGAGCAGATCGACCCGCTCCTGCTCGACCGCAGCTACTACCTGGAGCCGGACTCGACGTCGAACAAGGCGTACGTGCTCATGCGGCGCACGCTCGAGGAGACCGACCGCACCGCGATCGTGAAGTTCGCGCTGCGGCAGCGGACCCGGCTCGCCGCGCTGCGCGTGCGCGACGACGTGCTCGTGCTCCAGACGCTGCTGTGGGCCGACGAGGTGCGCGAGGCCGCGTTCCCGTCGCTCGACGAGGAGGCGAAGGTCACGGACAAGGAGCTCGCCATGTCCGCGCAGCTCGTGACGAGCTTCGAGGCGGACTTCACGCCCGACGAGTACGAGGACGACTACCAGGTCCAGCTGCGCAAGCTCATCGACGCCAAGCTCGAGCAGGGCGACGCGCTCGACACCGCCGAGACGTTCGGCGAGCAGCCCGAGGAGGGCGAGGGCGCCGAGGTCATCGACCTCATGGAGGCGCTGCGCAAGTCCGTCGAGTCGTCCAAGAGCGCGCGCTCGGGCGGGTCGAAGACGTCGGGCGGCTCGTCGTCGGGCGGGTCGAGGTCGTCCGGTGGGTCGAAGTCGTCCGGTGGGTCGAAGTCCTCGGGCGGTTCGACCGCGAAGAGCGGCTCCGGGCGCACGGCGTCCTCGTCGTCGGGCAAGGGCTCGTCCGGGTCGCGCTCGAAGAGCGCGACGTCCGACAAGGGCGGGTCGGCGTCGAAGAGCAGCCGCTCGAAGTCGGCGTCGAAGTCGTCGTCGACCACCAGCAAGAGCACGCGCAAGAAGGCGTCCGCGTAGCGCTCGCGCGTCCGCCGTCCGCCGCGGCCGGCCGGGCCGACGTGCGCGGGCGATGAGTTCGCAAGGTCCGCACGGTCGGAGGGAAGGGGAGGCCGACCGGCCTCCGCGACACCTGCGACGGACGGAGACGACGATGCGCGCGATCGTGCCCAGCCTGTGGTTCGACGACGACCTCGAGGAGGCGATCGCCTTCTACTCGAGCGTGTTCCCGGACGCGAAGACCGGCGACGTGCTCCGCCAGCCCGACGGGTCGGTCCTGTCCGCGGAGTTCACCCTCGCCGGTCAGCGCTTCGTCGGCATCAACGGCGGGCCGCAGGTCTCCTTCACCGAGGCCGTGTCGTTCGTCATCGAGTGCGAGTCGCAGGAGGAGGTCGACGAGTACTGGGCCGCGCTCACCGACGGCGGCGAGGAGTCGCAGTGCGGGTGGCTCAAGGACCGGTTCGGGCTCTCCTGGCAGGTGGTCCCCGTCGAGTTCCTCGACATGCTCCAGGACTCCGACCAGGCCAAGGTGCAGCGCGTCGTCGACGTGATGATGACCCAGTCCAAGCTCGACCTGGAGCCGCTGCGCGCGGCGTACGACGGCTGACACCGCCCTGACGTCGGCTCTCGACCGGCCACGCTCGAGGGGCCCCGGCGCCAGTCCGCGACGACGCGACGGTGCGCCCGCGCGGCAGGGTGCCTCTCGGGCGTGCTGACTCAGTCGTCGAGCGCCTCGTGCGCTCCACCCGGGCGCCGTAGGTCCACGATCTCGTTGAGGAGCGCGAGGAGGTCGTCGACGTCGTCGCCCGGCCTGGGGCCGCGGAAGGCGAGGTCGTCCCCGGGGGCGGGGGCGGCGTCGTCGGCCTCGGCGCCCGCCGCGGCACGGCCGAGCGCGTCGCTGCTCAGCGCCGCGTGCGCGTAGAGCCCGTCGCTGAGCAGGACGATCGCGCGCGCGACGACGGGGTCGCCGACCTCGTCGAGCACGGCGCGGGTCCACGCGTCGTGCGCGCCGTCGAGCGCGGCGCGGGCGTGCGGGTACGACCCTTGCGCGAGGCGTGAGACGGCGAGGTAGACGAGCTCGAACTCGGTGTCGACGAGGGTCGAGGTGCGGATGAGGTAGTCGACGGCACCCGCGGACGCGGCGCGCATCGCGTCGACGTCGGCGGCGGTGAGCTCGCGCAGGTGCTCGGTGAGCCCGTCGGCGAGCGCGTCCTTGGACCCGAAGTGGTAGAGCAGGCCGCCCTTGGAGACCCCGGCGCGCTCCGCGACGGCCTCGAGCGTGGCGGCGCGCTCGCCCTGCTCGACGAGCAGGGACGCGTACGCGCGCAGGACCTTGGCGCGGGCGGCGGGGGGCGGCGGCATGGTTCCGAGGGTAGTGGGAGGGCGCGGCGCCCCGACCCGGGCGCCCCGACCCGAGGTCCCCGCCCGGGGGAGCGCGGCCGCCTGGGAAGGGGTGGTGCGCGACGTCACACCGCTGCGCGGATGAGCACGCGGCCCGGCGTTGTTACTGTACCGTCCGGACGGTTTGGAAGTTCGACGCCACCGCGTCGCCCCGACCGCCAGGAATGACGTGGAAGGACCCTCGCCGTGACGACCCCGGTGACGACGACCCCGACGACCACCCCGACCTCGCCCGCACCACACGCGTCGGCGACGCGCGGACCCGTGCGCGGCGCCGCCGGCCGCTGGTTCGCGCTCGCCGTGCTCATGCTCCCGGTGCTGCTCGTGTCGATCGACAACACCGTGCTGAGCTTCGCGCTGCCGCAGATCTCCGAGTCCCTGCGCCCCAGCGGGACGCAGCTCCTGTGGATCATCGACGTCTACCCCCTCGTGCTCGCGGGCCTGCTCGTGCCCATGGGCTCGTTCGCCGACCGGGTCGGCCGCCGCCGGCTGCTGCTCGTCGGTGCCGTGGGGTTCGCGGCCGTGTCGGTCGTCGCCGCCTACGCGCCGACGGCCGGCGCGCTCGTCGCGTCCCGCGCCGCGCTCGGCCTCTTCGGCGCGATGCTCATGCCGTCGACGCTCTCGCTCCTGCGCAACGTCTTCGTCGACCGCGAGGAGCGCCGCCTCGCCATCGCGATCTGGGCGGCGGGGTTCGCGGCCGGGTCGGCCCTCGGCCCGATCGTCGGCGGGTTCCTGCTCGAGCACTACTGGTGGGGCTCGGTCTTCCTCCTCGCCGTCCCCGTGCTCGTGCTCCTGCTCGCGCTCGCGCCGTTCTTCGTGCCCGAGTCGCGCGACCCCGCGCCGGGGCGCGTCGACGTCGTGTCGATCGCGCTCGTCATGGCGACGATGACCCCCGTCGTCCTCGGCATCAAGACCCTCGCGAAGTCCGGAGTGAGCACGCTCGCGGTCGGCAGCGTCGTCGTCGGGCTGGTCGCGGGGGCGCTGTTCGTGCGCCGCCAGCTGCGACGCCCCGACCCGATGCTCGACGTGCGGCTCTTCACGCGCGGCGCGTTCAGCGGGGCCGTGCTCGTCAACCTGCTGTCCGTGTTCTCGCTCGTCGGGTTCCTGTTCTTCGTCTCCCAGGACGTGCAGCTCGTGCTCGGCCTCACGCCGATGCAGGCGGGCGTCGCGCTGCTGCCCGGCCTGCTCGTCATGATCGTCGCGGGGCTCGCGGTCGTGCGGGTCGTGCGCCGCGTGCGGCCCGCGCACGTCGTCGCCGTCGCACTGGTGTTCTCCGCGGTCGGGTACGCGGTCGTCGCCGCGGGCGCGGGGCAGAGCACGCTCGGCCTGCTCGTCGGGGCGTTCGTCGTGCTGTCGCTCGGCGTCGGCGCGGCCGAGACGGTCTCCAACGACCTCATCGTGTCGTCGGTCCCGGCCGAGAAGGCGGGTGCCGCGTCCGCGATCTCGGAGACCGCGTACGAGGTGGGCGCCGTGCTCGGGACAGCCGTCCTCGGGAGCATCCTCACGGCCTCCTACCACGCGAACGTCGTCGTCCCGGCGGGCGTGCCCGCGGCCGACGCCGCCGCGGCGGCCGAGACGCTCGGTGGCGCGACCCAGGTCGCCGCGACCCTCCCCGCCGGGCCGGCGCAGGCCCTGCTCGACTCCGCGCACGCGGCGTTCGGCAGCGGCGTGGGCACGACGTCGCTCATCGGCGTGGTGCTCATGCTCGTCGCCGCGGGCGTGGCGCTCGTCACGCTGCGCGGCGCGCGGTCCTGACGTCCCGCCGCCCGCTGCGCCCCGCCCCGTGCGAGCGGGGCGCGGGGCGGTGGACGCAGTTGGCGACGCGGGCCCGGATCCGGGAGGCTGGGCGGTGATGAGCCGCCCGCACCGCACCCCGCCGCGCTGGGTCCGCTGGACCCTCGCCGTCCTCCTCGCACTCGTCCCGTGCGTCGTGTGGGGAGTCACGACGGCGACGGCCGAGCGCAGCCTCGGCCCGCACGAGGCGCGCTACGAGGTGACGACGAACGACCTCGTCACCGTCGACCTGGGCCCGCTCGGCACGATCCAGATCCGTTCCCCGCTCCCGCTCGGCCTCGGCGTGGACGTCACGGTCGAGGAGATCCCCGCCGACCTCACCGCCGTCGGGCAGGCCGACACGCTCGAAGGGCTGACGCAGGACCTCGAGGACTACCTGCGCTTCTTCGGCGGCCCGCAGGAGACGATCAGCTCCGTCACGCGCGCCCTCGTGGCCGACGCGCTGCGCCGCACCGGGTTCGCGATCGTCGTCGTCGGGCTCGCGGGCGGCGGCCTCTACCTCCTGCTCGGGGCGTCGCGCCGGCGCGAGCTCAGCGAGCGCGTCGCGCCGCGCACGTACGAGATCACCGCGAGCGTCGTCCTCGTGTCGCTCGTCGCGGCGTCCCTCGCCGCGAGCGACCCCGGGACGACGCGCGGCCCGTCCCAGCGCGCGTCCGTCGTCTTCGACGGGACCCCGCTCGAGGGTGCCCGCATCACGGGCAGGCTCGCGGGCGTCGTCGACACGTACGGCGCGATGCTCATCGACCTCTACCGCGAGAACGAGGACTTCTACGCGCGCGCCAACGCCAACCTCGAGGCGGCGTGGGAGCGCCGGGAGCACATCCAGCGCCTCACGCGTCCGCGGCTCGACGCCGTCCCGGCGTCCGACGACGACCCGACCGACGCGCCGACCGGCGACGGTACGGCGACCGGCGCCGACGAGGCGCCCCCCGCCGGCGCGGACGACACCGGCACCACCGGCGGTGAGGGCGCGACGGGCGACGAGACCACCGACGAGGGTGCGCCCGGCGCGGACGCGACGGGTGACGCGACCGACGACGCCGCGACCGGCGAGGAGGACGCCGGCGACCGGGACGGCGGAGCGAGCGGCGACACCTCGGGCGACGACGAGGAGCCGACGCCGGAGCCCGCGGCCGAGGAGGACCTCGTCACGCTCCTCGTGGTCAGCGACCTGCACTGCAACACCGGCATGGCCCCGCTCATCCGGACGGCCGTCGAGCGCTCGGGCGCGACCGTCGTCCTCAACGCGGGCGACACGACGATGAACGGCACCGCCGTCGAGTCGTTCTGCGTCGACTCGTTCGCGTCCGCGGTGCCCCAGGGCGTGACGATGGTCGTGGCCGACGGCAACCACGACAGCGTCGAGACCTCCGCGCAGGAGCGCGCCAACGGCCAGACCGTCCTGGACGGGAAGATCGTCGAGGTCGAGGGCATCAGGATCCTGGGCGACCGCGACCCGCTCGAGACGCGGCTCGGCCTCGGGAGCCAGCCCCCGCGCGAGGAGACGCCCGAGGAGTACGCGGCCCGGCTCACGGAGGTCGCGTGCGCGGCGCAGGAGGACGGCGACGGCGTCGACCTCCTGCTCATCCACACCCCGCGCATGGGCAACGAGGCGCTCGACTCGGCGTGCGTGCCGAACCAGGTCTCGGGCCACATGCACACCCGCTCCGGTCCGGTCCGGTTCGGCGGCGGCGTGCGGTACGTCAGCGGCAGCACGGCCGGCGCCGTGAAGGACCAGCTGCGCATCGGCCCGCTCAAGGGCACCGCGGAGATGACCGTGCTGCGCTTCGACCCGCAGCAGCGGCGCATCGTCGACTGGCAGCTCGTGCAGGTCGGGACGGACGAGTCGGCGAAGGTCTGGCCGCGCATCGCGTGGCCGACCCCGTCCGGCGTGCCCGTGCCCGACGCGCCGCTCGAGGGCGAGAGCGGCGAGGTCGGCACGGACGACGGCGACCCGGCCGGGACGCCCGGCGACGCGCCGTCCGGCGGTGCTCCGCAGGGCTGAGACGGCGCGCCGGTCCTCGCCGCGCGCCGTCCCGGACGGCAGGATGGGCGTATGAGCAGGTCCACGCGCTGGATCGTCGTGTCGGTGGTCCTCGCGCTCGTCGTGGTGCTCCTCGCGCCCTTCGTGTACTCGGAGGTGCAGGAGGGTCGCACCCCGCCGCCGCTGGGCCTGCAGTCGCCGGGGGAGGAGACGGCGTCCGCCGCGCCCGCGCCGCCCGGCCCGTTCGACGTGGACGGCGTGTGGGTCGTCGGACCGGGCTCCGAGGCCGGGTTCCGCGCCGAGGTGCTGGACGTGCCCGCGGACGAGGCGGTGCTCCTCGGCGTCACCCCGGACGTCTCGGGGTCGTTCCGCGTCCAGGGCGGCGAGCTCCGGACGGCGACGGTCACGGTCGCGACGACGACCCTGCGGACGGGCTCGTCGGTCGCGGACCGCCAGCTCCAGCAGGCGCTCGAGACGGACCTGTACCCGACCACGCTCTTCTCGCTCACCGCGCCGCTCGACGTGAGCGCGCTCGGTTCCACGACGGAGCCCGTCCGGCTCGAGGCCCCCGGGGCGCTGACGATCCGCGACGAGACCCGGTCGGTGACCGTCGCGCTCGAGGCGCAGCGGTCGGGCTCCGGGGTGCTCGCCACGGGCGCGATCGGCGTGCGCTTCTCGGACTACGGGATCGCCGTGCCGCCCGACGCGCCCGTCCAGGTCGACGACGTCGGCACGGTCGAGGTGCGGCTCGAGCTCGTCCGCCCCGTGAGCCCCTGAGCCGCCCGCGCGGCCCCGTGACCTAGGGTGGTCGGGTGGACCGCCCGACCGATCTGACCCCCGTCGCCCAGGACTACCTCAAGGTCGTCTGGGGAGCGCAGGAGTGGTCCGACGAGCGCGTGACGACCAAGCTCCTCGCCGAGCGGATCGGCGTCGGCGCCTCGACGGTCTCGGAGACCGTGCGCCGCCTGAGCGCCCAGGGCCTGCTCGAGCACGCGCCGTACGGCGCCATCACGCTCACGGAGCGCGGCCGCAGCCTCGCGCTCGCGATGGTCCGTCGGCACCGCCTCCTGGAGACCTACCTCGTCTCCGAGCTCGGGTACGGGTGGGACGAGGTCCACGACGAGGCGGAGGTGCTCGAGCACGCGGTCTCCGACCTGCTCATCGACCGGATCGACGCGCGCCTGGGCCACCCGACGCGCGACCCCCACGGGGACCCGATCCCCGGCGCGGACGGGACCGTCGTGCGGCCGCCCGCCGTCCCGCTCGCCGACCTCGTCGTGGGTGACCGCGGCACGGTCGTGCGGATCTCCGACGCGGACCCGGACGTGCTGCGCTACCTCGCGGAGATCGGCGTGGGCCTGGACACGGGCGTCGAGGTGCGCGAGCGGCGCGAGTACGCCGGGATCCTGTCGGTCGTGTGGACGCGCCCCGACGCCGCCGGTGCGGACGCGGGGGAGGCGGGACGCGCGGAGGGTCGTGCCACGCCGCCCGCACAGCTCGGCCTGCGCGCCGCCGACCACGTCTGGGTCGTGCGCAGCGAGCCGGTCCCCGCCTAGACTGACCACCAGCCCTGACACTCGTCGCCGACGTCGCCGACACCGCTCGAATCGATTCGACCGACCCGACCCGGGCTCGGCCCGACGCACGAGGACACCGATGACCGACAGCACCACCCCCCCGGCCGAGCCCGACGCGCGCGGCGGACGCCTGCGCGGCGCCGGTCCCGCGCTGCTCGCGCTCGCCATGGGCGGGTTCACGATCGGCACGACCGAGTTCGCGACGATGGGCCTGCTGTCCGACATCGCGACCGACCTCGACGTCTCGATCCCCACCGCGGGGCACGCCATCACGGCCTACGCGGTCGGCGTCGTCGTCGGCGCGCCGCTCCTCACGGTCGCGGCCGCGCGACTGCCCCGCAAGACGCTTCTCCTCGCGCTCATGGCGTTCTACACGCTCGGGAACCTGTTCTCCGCGACCGCGGGCAGCATCGAGACCCTCGTCGCCGGGCGGTTCCTCGCGGGCCTGCCGCACGGCGCGTTCTTCGGCGTCGGCGCGGCGGTCGGCGCCGCAGTCGCCGGCCCCGGCCGCCGCGGCCGCGCCGTCGCGACCATGATGGCGGGCCTGACGATCGCGAACGTCGTGGGCGTGCCGCTGTCGACGTTCGTCGGGCAGCAGCTCGGCTGGCGCGCGGCGTTCGTCGTCGTGGGCGGTCTCGGGCTCGTCACGCTCGCCGCCCTGTGGTGGCTCGTCCCCGCGGGCGCGGGGAACGAGGACTCGTCCGTGCGCCGCGAGCTTGGCGCGCTGCGCAACGGCCCGCTCTGGACCGGCTTCGTCGGCGCCGCGATCGGGTTCGGCGGCATGTTCGCCGTCTACTCCTACGTGGAGCCGACGATCACGCGCGTCACCGGGCTGTCGTCGGGGGCGGTGCCGGTCGTGCTCGCCGTCTTCGGCGTCGGCATGACGGTCGGCACGGTGCTCGGGGGCCGGCTCGCCGACCGCTCCGTCATGCGCGCCGTCTACCTCGGCTTCGTCTCGACCGGGGTGACGCTCGCGCTGTTCGCCCTCACGGGCCAGCACCCGGTGCCCGCGGTGCTCGCGCTCTTCCTGCTCGGCGTCACGTCGCAGGTGCTCGGCCTGTCGCTCCAGACGCGCCTCATGGACCTCTCGCCCGCGGCGCCCTCGCTCGGTGCGGCCCTGTGCCACTCGGCGCTCAACGTCGGCAACGCCAACGGCGCGTTCCTCGGCGGGCTCGTCATCGCCGCCGGGTGGGGCTACCTCGCGCCCGCCTGGACCGGCGTCGTGCTCACCGTGGCGGGGCTGGGCATCATCCTGCTCGTGGGCCGTCGCCCCGCGGGCGTCGTCGTCGCCACCCTGACCGACGACGCCTCGGCGCCCGCCGAGTCCGGCGCACCGCGGTAGAACCACTCGGCTCCGGCCGNGGCGTCGTCGTCGCCACCCTGACCGACGACGCCTCGGCGCCCGCCGAGTCCGGCGCACCGCGGTAGAACCACTCGGCTCCGGCCGGCCTGACCCTCGACGTCGAGCACGGCCTTCCTCGGCGCCGAGCACGGGGTTGCTGTCGTTATCGGCGGGATAACGACAGCAACCCCGTGCTCGGCGGGGAGGAGAGGCTCGCTCCCAGCCCGGACCCAGCGAGCCGCGGTAGGTTGTGCCCTGCGCGCACCGCCGTGCGCGCCGTCACGTCCGGCGCGAGCCGGTGACCCACGAGGAGCGCCCCCGTGAGCAAGAGCGCCACCGCCGGTGCGAACGTGTCCGCCGCCGACCCCGACGACGAGCTGCTGCCCGCGCCGGGCCCCCGCCCGATGACCGCGCGCACCACGGGCTGGCTGCTCGTGGTGCTCGGCGTGATCGGCCTGTTCGGCTCGGCCGCGCTCGCGATCGAGAAGTACCTCAAGCTCGCCGACCCGAACCACGTGCCGTCGTGCAGCCTCAACGCGCTGCTCGACTGCGGCGACGCGATGGACTCCTGGCAGGGCTCGCTGCTCGGCTTCCCCAACCCGCTCATCGGGATCGCGGCCTTCCCGGTCGTCATCACGACGGGCGTGGTCGTGCTGCTCGGCGCCCGCCTGCCGCGCTGGTACTGGCTCACGCTCCTCGGCGGCACGACCCTCGGCATGGGCCTCATCGTCTTCCTCATCTGGACGACGATGTACGCGATCTCCGCGATGTGCCCCTACTGCATGGTCGTGTGGGTCGCCATGCTCCCGCTGTTCTGGTACCAGGTGGTGCACGCCGTCCAGGAGGGCTACCTGCCGGCCGGTGACGGCGTACGACGCACGCTCGTCGGCAACCGGCACCTGTTCCTCGCGATCGGCTACGTCGCGCTCGTCGCGTGGGTGCTGCTCGTCAAGGGCCCGGTCATCGTCTCGCTGTTCTGACCGGCGTCGGTCAGGGCCAGGCAGGCTGGTCCGGCGCGGCGTCCTGGGGCGCGTGCCCGCCCTGCTGCGGAGCCGGGGCGCCGCCTTGCGCCTGGTGCGCGGACTGCGCCGTCGCGCCCGGCTGGCCCGCGGGGATCGGGCTCACGACGACGGCCGTGCCGTAGGCGCACACCTCGGAGAACGACGCCGCGATCTCGCCCGTGTCGAAGCGCATGCCGACCACGGCGTTCGCGCCGCGGCGCTGCGCCTCCTGCACCATGCGGTGCATGACCTCCTGGCGCGACTCGTAGACGAGCTGCGTGTACTCCTTCACCTCGCCGCCGCCGATCGAGCGGAACGACGCGACGAAGTTCGCCCCGATGTTCGCGCTGCGCACGGTCATGCCCATGACCTCCCCGAGCACCGCGTCGATGCGGTAGCCGGGCACCTCGTTCGTCGTCACGATGATCACGGCGCACATCCTCGCACGGGCCCGGACGGCCGCCGTCGGGCCGTCCGCCGGCCGGTAAACTCGTCCGGGTGACCACGCCTGACACCACCTCGCTCCCGCACGCCCAGGACGCCCCCGCCGCCGGTGGCCCCGCGCACCGCTACACGCCGGCGCTCGCGGAGCAGATCGAGCTCAAGTGGCAGGAGCTGTGGGAGCAGCGCGGCACGTTCTGGGCCGCGAACCCGACGGGCGACCTGCGCGACGGCGAGGGCCGCGGCCCGGAGGGCGCGAGCCCGTACTTCATCATGGACATGTTCCCGTACCCGTCGGGCGCCGGCCTGCACGTGGGGCACCCCCTGGGGTACATCGCGACCGACGTCGTCGGTCGCTTCCGCCGCATGTGCGGCGAGAACGTGCTGCACGCGCTCGGGTACGACGCGTTCGGCCTCCCCGCCGAGCAGTACGCGGTGCAGACCGGCCAGCACCCGCGCGTCACGACCGAGGCGAACATCGCGAACATGCGGCGCCAGCTGCGCCGCCTCGGCCTCGCGCACGACTCGCGCCGCACCTTCGCGACGATCGACCCCGAGTACGTGCGCTGGACGCAGTGGATCTTCCTGCAGATCTTCGACTCCTGGTACGACGCCGACGCGCCCCGCCCCGACGGCGGCGTCGGCCGTGCGCGCCCGATCGCCGAGCTCGAGGCGGAGCTCGCGTCCGGCGCGCGGCCGGTGCCCGGTGGCGTCGACGGCGTCGAGGAGGGCGCCGACTGGGCGACGCTCACGCCCCGCCAGCGCCGCGCCGTCGTCGACTCGCAGCGCCTCGCCTACGTGGACGAGTCGCCCGTGAACTGGGCGCCCGGCCTGGGCACGGTCCTCGCGAACGAGGAGGTCACGGCCGACGGCCGCTCCGAGCGCGGCAACTTCCCGGTGTTCCAGCGCAGCCTGCGCCAGTGGAAGATGCGCATCACCGCGTACGCCGACCGCCTCGCGGACGACCTCGACCTCATCGACTGGCCCGAGAAGGTCACGGCGATGCAGCGCAACTGGATCGGTCGCAGCGAGGGCGCGCTCGTGCGGTTCGCGGTGCTCGGCACGCCCGACGGCGCGAACGACGCCGCGGCGGAGTCCGGCGCCACGATCGAGGTCTTCACCACGCGCCCGGACACGCTGTTCGGCGCGACGTTCATGGTCGTCTCGCCCGAGCACCCGCTGCTCGACGAGGTCCCCGCCCACTGGCCCGACGGCACGTCGAGCGCGTGGACGGGCGGGCACCGCTCGCCGGTCGAGGCCGTCGCTGCGTACCGCCGCGAGGCCGCCGCGAAGACCGCCGTCGAGCGCCAGGCCGACGCCGGCAAGAAGACGGGCGTGTTCACCGGCCACCTCGCGGTGAACCCCGTCAACGGCCAGGCGATCCCCGTCTTCACCGCCGACTACGTGCTCATGGGCTACGGGACGGGCGCGATCATGGCCGTCCCGGGCGGCGACGAGCGCGACTTCGCGTTCGCCGAGGCGTTCGGGCTGCCGGTCGTGCGCACGGTCGAGCCGGCCGACGGGCTTCCCGAGGACTTCACGGGCCCGTACACGGGTGACGGCGTCGTCGTCGGCTCCGCGAACGACGAGGTCTCGCTCGACGGCCTCGACGTGCCCGAGGCCAAGCGCCGCATCACCGCGTGGCTCGCGGACAAGGGCATCGGTGAGGGCACGACGACGTACCGCCTGCGCGACTGGCTGTTCAGCCGCCAGCGCTACTGGGGCGAGCCGTTCCCGATCGTGTGGGACGAGAACGACCAGCCCGTCGCGATCCCCGACGCGCTGCTCCCCGTCGACCTGCCCGACGTCCCCGACTACGCGCCGCGCACGTTCGACCCGGACGACGCCGACTCCTCGCCCGAGGCGCCGCTGGGCCGCAACGAGGACTGGGTCAACGTCACGCTCGACCTCGGCGACGGGCCCAAGCAGTACCGCCGCGACACGAACACCATGCCCAACTGGGCCGGGTCGTGCTGGTACTACCTGCGCTACCTCGACCCGAGCTGGGACGGCGGCGACCAGGACACGGTCGTCGACGAGGGCCTCGAGCAGTACTGGATGGGCCCCGAGCACAACGCGAGCGCGGGTCGCGCCGGGGGAGTGGACCTCTACGTCGGCGGCGTCGAGCACGCCGTGCTGCACCTGCTCTACGCGCGCTTCTGGCACAAGGTCCTCTACGACCTGGGCCACGTGTCGAGCGTCGAGCCGTTCCACAAGCTGTTCAACCAGGGCTACGTCCAGGCGTACGCGTTCACCGACGCGCGCGGCCAGTACGTGCCCGCCGCCGAGGTCACGGAGGAGCCCGCGGCCGACGGCTCGGGCGAGGTCGTGTACCGCTGGAACGGCGAGGTCGTGCAGCGCGAGTACGGCAAGATGGGCAAGTCGCTGAAGAACGTCGTGACGCCCGACGAGATGTACGCCGAGTACGGCGCCGACACGTTCCGCGTCTACGAGATGTCGATGGGTCCGCTCGACCTGTCGCGCCCGTGGGAGACGCGCGCCGTCGTCGGGTCGCAGCGGTTCCTGCAGCGCCTGTGGCGCAACGTCGTCTCCGAGGAGACGGGCGAGGTCACGGTCGTGGACGAGCCGGCGTCGCCCGAGACCCTGCGGGCCGTGCACCGCGCGATCGCGGACGTGCGCGTCGAGATGGAGCACATGCGCCCCAACACGGCGATCGCGAAGCTCATCACGCTCAACAACCACCTCACGTCGCTCGAGAAGGTGCCGCGCGAGGCCGTGGAGCCGCTCGTGCTCATGACCGCGCCCGTCGCGCCGCACATCGCGGAGGAGCTGTGGGAGCGCCTCGGCCACGAGCGCTCGCTCGCGCACGAGCCCTTCCCGACGGCCGACGAGCGCTACCTCGTCGAGGACACCGTGACGTGCGTCGTGCAGGTCAAGGGCAAGGTGCGCGGCCGTCTCGAGGTCTCGCCGTCGATCTCGGAGGAGGACCTCACCGCCGCCGCGCTCGCCGAGCCGAACGTGGTGCGCGCGATCGACGGCGCGCAGGTGCGCAAGGTGATCGTGCGCGCGCCCAAGCTGGTGAACATCGTCGTCTGACGACGACCCGCGACGTGCGGGGAGGAGCCGCGTCCGGGGTGCTCGGACGCGGCTCCTCGTGCGTCGCGGCGTTCGGCCTCCGGCGTGCGCCGACCCGCTGCGCCGGGTGCCGCCCGGCGGCGTGCGGTCAGCGTCGGCGGGTGCCGAAGATCGTGCGCGTGAGCTCGCGACCGAGCTGCGTCCCGGCCGAGCGCAGGAACGAGTCGAGCGGGCTCGACGAGCGCGACCGCGACGACCCGGACGACCCCGAGCGGCTCTTCGCCGCGTCGCGCTCGAGCTTCGCGCGCATCTTCTCGAGCTCGGCCTGCTCCTTCTTCGCCGCGCGCTCGGCCTCCTTGGCCGCCTCCTTCGCGGCCTTCTCCTGCGCCGCGGCCTCGGCGGCGGCGGCCTCGGCGGCGGCGCGCGCCGCGGCCTGCTCCTGCACGCGGACCTGGAGCAGCTCGAACGCCGACTCGTTGTCGACGGGCGTGCCGTAGCGCGCCGACGACGGCGACGCCGCGACGAGACCGTCGAGGACGGACGCGGGCGCCGGGTCCATCGACGACCGGGGCGCCCGCACGCGCGTCCACGCGACCGGCGTCGGCGCACCCTTCTCCGTGAGCACCGTGACGACCGCCTCGCCCGTGCCGAGCGACTGCAGCAGGCGCTCGAGGTCGTACGGGGACGTCGGGTACGTGCGCACCGCGGCGCGCAGCGCGGCCGCGTCGTCGGGCGTGAACGCGCGCAGCGCGTGCTGCACGCGGTTGCCGAGCTGCGCGAGCACGTCGGCGGGCACGTCCTTGGGGCTCTGCGTCACGAAGAACACGCCCACGCCCTTGGAGCGCACGAGCCGCACGGTCTGCACGACCTGCTGCAGGAACTCCTTGGACGCACCCGTGAACAGCAGGTGCGCCTCGTCGAAGAAGAACACGAGCCTCGGCTTCTCCACGTCGCCGACCTCCGGCAGCTCCTGGAAGAGGTCGGCGAGCAGCCACATGAGGAACGTGGAGAACAGGGCGGGGCGGTCCTGCACCGCGGGGAGCTCGAGCGCGGAGATCACGCCCCGGCCGTCGGGGGCGGTGCGCAGCAGGTCCGACGTCTCGAACGCCGGATCGCCGAAGAACACGTCCGCGCCCTGCGCCTGGAGCGCGACGATCTCGCGCAGGATGACGCCGGCCGTCGCGCTCGACACGCCGCCGATCCCCTTGAGCTCGCCCTTGCCCTCGTCCGACGTGAGGTACGCGATGGTCGACTGGAGGTCCTTGAGGTCGAGCAGCGCGAGCCCCTGCGCGTCGGCCCAGTGGAAGATCAGCCCCAGGCTCGACTCCTGGGTCTCGTTGAGGCCGAGCACCTTCGACAGCAGCAGGGGACCGAAGTCCGTCACGGTCGTGCGGATCGGCACGCCCGTGCCCAGCCCGCCGAGCGAGTAGACCTCGACGGGGAACGCGGTCGGGGTCCAGTCCTGCCCGATCGACGCCGAGCGGTCGACGATCGCGGGGCTCGACGCGCCCGGCACCGCCAGCCCCGAGAGGTCGCCCTTGACGTCCGCGAGGAACACCGGCACGCCCGCCGCGGACAGCCCCTCGGCCATGCCCTGCAGCGTCTTCGTCTTGCCCGTGCCGGTCGCGCCCGCGACGAGCCCGTGCCGGTTGAGCATGGAGAGCGCGAACCCGACCTGCACGTCGGCGCGCGGCGCGGGCTCGCCCCCCACCTCGCCCTCGAGCAGCGCGCCGAGCGCGAGCGTGCCGCCCTTGTACGCGTAGCCGGCCGCGACCTCCGCGGCGTACCCCTCCAGCGCGGCGCCGACCGCCGCGCCGTCCGGCGCGCTCCCGGGCTCAGGTTCGGGTTCCGGTGCGGGCTCGGGGGCGGAGCCCGTGCCCGACGGCGCGGCCTCCTCGGGCGTGCCATGCCCGTCGGGTTCGCCGGACGCGTCGTCCGCGGGCGTGTCGGAGGGCTCGGCGCCCGTGGGGTCCTCGCTCGAGCGGGCGGCGGCCTCGGCGGCCTCGAGGGCGGCCTGGGCGGCCGCGGCGCGGGCCTCGGCGGCCTCCGCGGCCGCCTGCGCGGCGGCCGCTCGCAGGGCGGCGAGCTCGGACGGGGACTGTGCGGCGTCGTCGGCCATGCTCGGATCGTAGGGGCGCCGCCGCGCCGGCGCAGCCGGGCCGGGATGCGTCGCGCGCCGCACGCGCCGTAAGGTGGCGCGGCCATGACCGACCACCGCGTGCACGTCGTCACCGACTCGACCGCCTCGCTCCCGCCCGGGACCGCAGAGCGGCTCCGCTCCGTCCCGCTGCACGTCGTGGTCGACGGCGAGCCCCACCTCGAGAACGTCGGCCTCACCGCCGAGGACGTGGCCGCGCACCTCCAGGCCGGGCACCGGGTCACGACGTCCCAGCCGACGCCGCGCGCGTTCGGAGAGGCGTACGCCGCGGCGGCGGCCGCCGGTGCGCGCGAGATCGTCTCCGTGCACCTCTCCGGCGAGCTGTCCGGGACGGTGCACGCGGCGGCGCTCGCGGCCTCGGACGCCCCCGTGCCCGTCCGGGTGGTCGACTCGCGCACCGTCGCGATGGGACTGGGCTTCGCGGCCCGGGCCGCTGCGGATGCCGCCGCCGCGGGCGCGCCGACCGACGTCGTCGCGCGGCGCGCCATCGAGGTCGCCGACGCGAGCCGCGCCGTGTTCCTCGTCGACTCGCTCGACCACCTCCGCCGCGGCGGCCGTCTCAGCGCGGCCGCCGCAGCCCTCGGCACCGTGCTCGGGGTCCGGCCGCTCCTGGCCGTGCGCGAGGGGAGGATCGAGGTCGTCCAGAAGGTCCGCACGCGCACCGCGGCCGTCGAGCGGCTCACGACCGTCGCGGTCGACTCCGCGGGCCGCCGGACCCGGCCCGCGCTCGCGGTCCACCACGTGGGGGACGACGACGGCGCCCACCGCCTCGCGGCCGAGCTCACCGACCGGACCGGCCTCGACGCGGTCGTCACGCCTGTGAGCGCCGTGCTCGGCGCCCACGTCGGCCCCGGCGTCCTCGCCGTCGTCGTCGCGGACCTCGCCGACCGAGGGTCCGGCGTCGCGGACCTCGTGCCCCTGCGCTGAGCCCCGGGTCGACGGCTGCCGGTCGGTCCCGCGCCGCGCCGATCGACGCGCTCGCGCAGAGGCGGACGCTGCTGAGGTGTGCGCCCCGTCCACAAGCCCACATGGAGGCCGTCCCGTCCCCAGGCTGCCGCGACCGTGCGGCACCGGACGCTCTCCGCTCCGTAGCGTGCGGGGCGTGAGCACACCTCGGCACGAGCCGCGTCAGCACGCCCGACCCGGACGCGACCCCGCACGGGAGGGGGCGGTCGTCCGGCAGCGCCTCCGGGCCGTGACAGGGACCGGGCGCCCCGCGCTGGCGTGGCACCCCGCGACCGCGGCGCTCCCCAGCGTCGACCCTCGGGACGCGGCGCGCGGCACGACCCGCCGCGCGCCGTGGGACGAGGTCCTCGGACCGGCGGGGCCCGACGTCGTCGGCCCGGCGGTGTCCGACGACCTCGGGGCGGGCCCGTCCGGCGGCGAGGAGAGCGTCGGGGTCGTGGGTGACGAGGCGGACGGCACGGGACGCGCCCGTGACGAAGGCGGCTGGCTCCCGTCGCGCCCGGGTGGGGGCGGCCGAGGTCCCGTCGACGACGCGGGCGTCCGCGACGACCCGCGTCCGTCCGACGAGACGGGTTCCCACGACGTCCCCGAGCGCCGGTCGGTCCTCGGGCGCCCGGCACCCGCACGTCCGGACCCGGGCGAGGAGCTTGCGACGGCGCCGGGCGACGACGCGGCGGCCCGGCTGCGGCACCGGGCGACCCGGACCGCGGCGAGCGCGTACACCGCCGCGCACGGCCACCCGACCTCGCACGCGGGGTTCGCCGACCTCGCCGACGACGGCGGGCGCCCGCGGTGGGGGCTGCGTCCGCGCACCGCGGTCGCGGCCCTCGTCGCTGTCCTCGTCCTCGCGGCCGCGGTCGTCCTGCTGCGCGCACCGGCGGGTGGCGTCGAGCCCGTGGCCACGCTCGGCGCACCGCAGACCGGCGGGGAGTCGGGCGCCGGTGCCGACGACGCCGCCGACCCGGTCGCCGGGGACGGAGCGACCGAGGCACCCGTCACGAGCACGGACGGCACGACCGGAGCGGGTGCTGCCGGAGGAGCCGACGCAGGGACGGGCCCGTCCTCCGGGGTGGTGGTGCACGTCGTGGGGCAGGTCGCCACCCCGGGACTCGTGACCGTCGGGGCCCACGCGCGCGTGGCGGAGGCGATCGAGGCCGCCGGGGGCGCGACCGCGGAGGCGGACCTCGCGGCGCTCAACCTCGCGCGCACCGTGACCGACGGCGAGCAGATCCACGTCCCGCGGCCCGGGGAGGCCGTCCCGGCGGCCGCCGCGGCCCCCGCGCACGGATCGGCTGGCACGCCGGGCGGCCCGCTCGACCTCAACACCGCCGACGTCGCGGCGCTCGACGCGCTGCCCGGCATCGGGCCCGTGCTCGCGGAGCGGATCGTCGCGTGGCGCGAGGAGAACGGCCCGTTCACCGCCGTCGACGAGCTCGGCGAGGTCAGCGGGATCGGCCCGGCCGTCCTCGCGGACGTGCGCGACCTCGTCCGCGTGTGACCGACCTCCGGCTCGTCCCGGCGGCGCTCGCGGCGTGGGCGACCGCGTTCGTGGCGACGGCCTTCGCGGCCGCACCGGTCCTGCGCGGTGCGGCGGTCGCGGTCGTCGGGCTGGGCGGAGCCTTCGCGTGGGCGGTCGCCACGAGACGCACGCCGCGCTCGGGCGCGGCCGGGCAGGCCGTGCTCGTCACGGCGTGCGCGGCTGCGGTGCTGCTCTCGTCGGGAGCGCAGCTCGGCGCCCGGGCGCCGGTCGACGACCTCGCCGACGCGCAGGTGACCGCGACCGTCACCGCCACGGTGCGCTCGTCGGCCGTCGCGCGGACGAACCCGTGGTCGGGTGCGGCGGACCGGTACGAGGTCGACGTCGCGCTCCACGAGGTCACCGCGCGCGGCGTGACCACCGCCGCGTCCGGTCCGGTCGTCGTCACCGGGCCGGGCGACGGGTGGGCAGACCTGGCGTACGGGGCGACGGTCGTCGTGACGGGCCGGCTCGCGCACCAGGGGGACCGCACGGTGCTGCGCACGGACGGCCCTCCGCGCGTCGTCGCGCAGCCCGGGGCGCTCCTGCGCGCGACGCACGCGATGCGTCAGGGGCTTCTCGACGCGACCGACGGGCTGAGCCCGCAGGCCCGCGGCCTCGTGCCGGGCGTGGCGGTCGGCGACACGTCCCGGCTCGACCCGGCGCTCGACGCGGCGATGCGGACGACGTCCCTCACGCACGTGACCGCGGTGTCCGGCGGGCACTTCGCGATCGTCGTCGCGTGCGTCGCCGCGCTGTGCGTGCTCGTGCGGGCGCCGCGGGCCGCGCGGGTCGTCGTCACCGGGGCCGCGATGGCCGGGTTCGTGGTGCTCGTCCACCCGGAGCCCAGCGTGCTGCGCGCCGCGGCGATGGGCGCCGTCGGCGTCGTCGGGATCGCCCTCGGGCGGCCCTCGCGCGCGGTCGCGGCCCTCGGCGCGGGCGTCGTGGTGCTCCTCGTCGTCGACCCGTGGCTGGCCCGCTCGTACGGGTTCGTCCTCTCCGTCGCGGCGACCGCGGGCCTCGCGCTCCTCACCGCGCCGATCGCGCGTCGCCTCGCGCCGTGGTGCGGGCGGACGGCGGCCCACGTCGTCGCGGTTCCCGTGGCGGCGCAGGCCGCGTGCGCGCCCGTCCTCGTGCTGCTCGACCCGAGCGTCAGCACGTGGGCCGTCCCCGCCAACCTCCTCGCGGCCCCGGCGCTCGGCCCCGCCACGGTGCTCGGCGTGCTCGCGACGCTCGTCGCACCGTGGTGGCCGCCGGCGGCGACCGTGCTCGGGTGGTCGGCGGGACTGTTCACCGGCTGGATCGCGGGCGTCGCGCGCGTGTTCGCCGACCTGCCCGGGGCGCGGCTGCCCTGGCCGGGCGGCGTCGGCGGTCTCCTGCTGCTCGCCGTCCTCACGGCGGGCGCGCTCGCCGTCGTGCTCGGCTCGCGTGCGCTGCGCGAGGCGGGGGAGCGGCGCGCGGTGCGCACCGCGTCGCGGCCGCCGCTGCGCGAGCGCG
>NZ_WMKA01000024.1 GCF_009711085.1 Cellulosimicrobium composti | reverse complement strand
CAGCCGACCGGCCCCCGGACGCGGCGCGGCCCCCCGGCGCGGGCCGGGAGGCCGTCGAGGCGGGCCGCGGCGTGCCGGCCGCGGACGGTGCCCGTCCCGCGCGTCCGGCCCCCGTGCCCCGCGTCACTGCCCGGCCTCCTCCTGCGGGAGACCGAGGACCGCGCCGTCGGACAGCCGCACCATCGCCGGGTCCTCCGCCTCGACCATGCCGAGGGAACGCGCGGTCTCGGGCAGCGAGGCCTTCTGCTCGGCCACCTGGGCCTGCAGGCTCTGCGTGTCCTGCGCCACGCGGCTCACCTCCCGGCGCAGCTCCGACATCTCGTAGGAGTTGCGCGCCATCGTCGTGTTCACCAGGAGAGCACACAGGAGCGCCGCGCCCAGGATCGACATGCAGAGCACGAGGAACGGGATCTTCGACCGCGCCTGCAGCGGCGCACGGACCAGCTCGAGGCGCGAGCGCAGCGCGCGCTCGGACGCGCCCCCGGGCAGCGCCGTGAGGGACGGCCGCGGAGCGGGCGCCGGGCGCGCCGGACGTGCGAGCGGGCGGGCGGCGGTCGACCTCTGTGCGCTCATCGTGTCCTCTTCCCCGGGTCGTGCGGTCGGTCGGTCGTGCGGTACTGCGGGCCGCCGGACGGGCGTCGGGCGGCGGGTCGGCGGTGCGGCGGCGTCGGCCGGGTGCGCTCGGCCGCCCGCAGGCGGACGGACGCCGAGCGCGGGTTCGTCTCGCGCTCGTCCGGGGTCGCCTCCTCGGCGCCGCGCGTGAGGAGCCGCAGGTAGGGCTGGTCCTCGTCGGGCACCACCGGGAGCCCCGGGGGCGCGCTGACCGTCGACCCGGCGGCCAGCTCGCGCTTGACGATGCGGTCCTCGAGCGAGTGGTACGACTCGACGACGACGCGCCCGCCGACGGCCAGGACGTCCACGGCCGCGGGGACCGCGCGCTCGAGCACCTCGAGCTCGCCGTTCACCTCGATCCGCAGCGCCTGGAACGTGCGCTTGGCGGGGTTGCCGCCCGTCTGGCGCGTCGCCGCGGGGATCGAGGCGCGCACGAGGTCGACGAGCTCCGCGCTGCGCTCCCACGGGCGCTGCTCGCGACGCCGCACGACGGCCCGCGCGATGCGCTGCGCGAACCGCTCCTCGCCGTACTCGCGCAGCACCCGCGTGAGCGCGCGCTCGTCGTACGTGTTGAGCACGTCGGCGGCGGTCGGGCCGGTCGTCGGGTCCATCCGCATGTCGAGCGGTGCGTCGTGGGCGTAGGAGAACCCGCGCTCGGCCTCGTCGATCTGCAGCGAGGACACGCCGAGGTCCATGAGCACGCCCTGGACCGGTTCGCCGACGACGTCGGCCACGACGTCGCCGATCTCGTCGTAGACGGCGTGCACGGCCCGGAACCTGTCGCCGAACCGCTCGAGGCGGCGCGACGCGCGGTCGATCGCCTCCGGGTCGCGGTCGATGCCCACGACGCGCGCGGTCGGGACCTGCTCCAGCACGGCCTCCGTGTGCCCGCCCATCCCGAGCGTGCAGTCCACGAGCACCGACCCGGGCTCGGCGAGCGCCGGCGCGAGGAGGTCGACGCAGCGCTGGAGGAGCACGGGGACGTGGCGCTCCGCGGCGTCGTCGGGGGTGCTCGTCATGCGCGTCTCCTCTCCGTGCTGCTCGGTGCCCGGCGACGGGCGTGCTGACCTGCTCGTGCTCCGCGGGCGCCGGGCCCCGTACGGTCAGGTCTCCCTCCGCGTCCTTTCTGGCGCCGGGGAAGTGCGTCAGACCGGGCGGGAGGAGGCCTCACCGTGCGGGCGCGGCGGCGCTCGCCCCTAGAAGCGCAGGTCCGGGAACACCTCCTCGGCGGTGTCGGAGTACGCCGACTCCTGCTCCGCGAGATACGTCTCCCACGCCTGCGCGTCCCAGATCTCGACGCGGGTGCCCGCGCCGATCACCGCGACGTCGCGGTCGAGCCCCGCGTACGCCCGCAAGGGCGCGGGGATCGACACACGACCCTGCTTGTCCGGGATCTCGTCGCTCGCCCCCGAGAGGAAGACGCGCAGGTAGTCCCGGGCCTGCTTGCTCGTCACCGGCGCCTGCCGGATCTGGTCGTACATGCGCCGGAACTCGTCCATCGGCAGCAGGAACAGACAGCGCTCCTGCCCCCGCGTCATGACCAGACCCGGCGCGAGCCGCGACCGGAACTTCGCGGGGAGGATGAGCCTCCCCTTGTCGTCCAGACGCGGCGTGAAGGTGCCCAGGAGCAGGCCGGAGGAACCACCGAGCACGTCGTCCACGAAGCCGGACATGCACCTGGCACCTCCTCTCCTGCTCCCTTCTGCTCCACGGTACTCCACTTCCCTCCACCGCTCTCGGTGAAAGCCCCCGCTTTCACCCGCCTTCGCAGGATCTCCGCAGGTCAGCCGAGTGGAGGGCGGTGGAGGGGAGAGGTACCCACGGCGCGTCGTGCCTCGTGGGAGGGCCCTGGCGCAGCGCCCCCCGGGCGACGGCGCGCGCGGGAGCGTCCCCTGCGGCGTGCCGCCCCGGGCCGCGACGCCGCAGGGCCCGCGGGTCCACTAGGCTCGTCCCACCCGCGGTCTGGCCGGTCCGCGGCCCTGCGCCACCGACGACGGAGGTCCCCGTGCTCCCCGACATCGCCCCTGTCGCGTCCTCCGACGACCCGGGACCCGAGCACCTCGCCGGGCTCGACGAGCTCGTCGAGACCACCGGCCGCATCCGCGAGGGCATCGAGTCGGTCGTCACCGGCCGTCCCGACCTCGTGACGATCACCGTCGCGGTCCTCCTCGCGCAGGGCCACCTCCTCGTCGAGGACGTCCCCGGCGTCGGCAAGACGACGCTGGCCAAGGCGCTCGCGCGCACGATCGACTGCAAGGTCGGCCGGATCCAGTTCACGCCCGACCTCCTGCCAAGCGACCTCACGGGCGTCAACATCTACCGCGCCGCGAACCACGAGTTCGAGTTCCGCCCCGGCCCCGTGTTCTCCAACATCGTCATCGGCGACGAGATCAACCGCGCCTCGCCCAAGACGCAGTCCGCGCTGCTGGAGTGCATGGAGGAGGGCCAGACGACGGTCGACGGGACGACCCACCAGCTCCCGAGCCCGTTCCTCGTCGTCGCGACGCAGAACCCGGTCGAGATGGAGGGGACGTACCCCCTGCCCGAGGCGCAGCGGGACCGGTTCATGGCGCGGCTCACGGTCGGGTACCCCGACGCCGAGGCCGAGCTGCGCATGCTCGACACGCAGGAGTCCGACAACCCGCTCGCCCACCTGCGCCCCGTGACGACCGGCGCGGCCGTCCTGCGGTTCGCCGAGGTCGCCCGGGCGGTGTACGCGTCCCCCGCCGTCAAGCGGTACGTCCTCGCGCTCGTCACCGCGACGCGCGAGCACCCCGGCCTGCGGCTCGGCGCCTCGCCCCGCACGACGCTCCAGCTCCTGCGCGCCGCCAAGGCGCTCGCCGCGATGTCCGGGCGCGACCACGTGCTCCCGGACGACGTCCAGTACCTCGCCGTGCCCGTGCTCGCGCACCGCCTCGTCATCACGACCGAGGCCCGCCTCTCGGGCCAGGACGCCGAGGCCGTCGTCACGTCGATCGTGGCGCAGACGCCGATCCCCGCCCTGGACGCGACCGAGCGACGCTGACGTGCGCGTCCCGTCGTCCCTCGCGCGGCTCCGCACCCGGAGGCGGAGCCTCGCCAGCGCGCGTCTCACGCGCCGCGGCACGGCCGTGCTCGCCGCCGGCGCCGCCCTCGTCGTCGTCGGTGTGACCCTCGGGCTGCCGGACCTCGTCGGTCTCGGCGCCGCCGGGGCGCTGGCCGTCGGCGCCGCGTGGTGCTGGATGGCGGTCCGCCGCATCGACCGCGGGCGCGGCGCGCTGCACGTCACGCGTCGCGTCCAGCCCAACCCGGCGGTGCGCGGCCAGTTCACGACGGCGCGGCTCACCGTCGCGGCGGCGCGCACGACGTCGTCCACGGCGGCGACGCTGTCCCGTCTGCGGATCAGCGAGCAGGCGGCGCACGAGCTGTGCGACCAGGGCTCGCTGCGTGCCCAGGTCGCGACGGTCGGCGACCACATCGCGGTGCGCTACCGGCTGCGGCCGCTGCGGCGCGGCCGGTGGCCGCTCGGCCCCCTGCTCACGACGCGCGTCGACCTGTTCGGGCTCGTGAGCGCGACCCAGGAGCTCGGCGAGCCGACGTCGGTGGCCGTCTGGCCGCGCACCGTGGAGCTCCCCGCGCGCGGCGCGCGCGCGTTCGGCGAGCACGAGCGCTCCGCGTCCGGAGCGCGCCTCGCGTCGAGCGACGACTCCGTGCTGCGCGACTACGTCGCGGGCGACGACCCGCGGCGCGTGCACTGGGCCAGCGCCGCGCGCCACGGCCAGCTCATGGTGCGGGCGGACGAGAGCGCGGGGCTGCCGCCCGTCACGGTGCTCCTGGACCGCGGGCTCCTCCCCCACCCCGAGCTCGCCGCGTCGAGCCAGCGCGCGCTCGCCGACGGCGAGTGGGCCGTCGAGTGCGCCGCGTCGGTCGGCGTCTCGCTGCTCCAGGCCGGGCACCCGGTCCGCCTCGTGCCGTCGTCGCTCGCGCCCGTCGTCTCCGGCACCGGCTTCCGCGTCAACCGCTCCGGCGAGGGCCCGGCGGACCTCCTCGACGCGACCGTCGACCTGCACGGCCACCACGGCGTCGCGGACGGCGACCGCGCGGTCGTCGCGACGGCGGAGGCGCTGCGTCGCGACCGCCGTCCCGGCGAGATCACCGTCGCCGTGCTCGGCCCGCTCGGCTCCGTCGCCCGCCACAGCGTCGCCGCGACCGCCGGCGACGGGCAGCAGCGCGCGCTCGTCGTGAGCGCCCGACCCTGGGCCCCGGAGCACGCCGACGCCCTCGAGACGGTCTCCGCGCTGCGCCGGGCCGGGTGGCACGCCGCGCTCGTCGACCCGTCGATGTCCCTGGAGCACGCCTGGACCCTGCTCGTGGAGGGCACCCGATGACCACCCCCCGCCCGGCCGCCACCGCCCCGGTCGCGTTCCGGGTGCTCGCGACGAGCGTGCTCGTCGCGGTCGCGGTCGTCGCCTCGACGTACGCGCTCGGCAGCGTCATCGGCCCCGGTGGGTGGACCGGGACCGCCGTGCGCGTCGTGACCGTCCTCGCGCTCGTCACCGGGGCGAGCCGCTACGCGCTGGAGCGCGGCCACGCGGCCCGCGGCGAGACGCTCGCGCCGCCGGCCGCCCTGCTCCCGTCGCTCGCGGGCCTCGTCGCCGGGCTCTGGGCCCTCCTCGGGCTGTACGGCGGTCCGACCGACCGGTTCTCGCTGCTCATCGGGCTCTCGAACGTCGACCGGGTCCTGTCCCGGCTCTCCACCGCGCGCGACCTCACGCTCGCCGAGGTCGCGCCGATCGACCCGAGCCTGCCGATCGCCCTCATGGCCGTCGGGGGCGCCGTCGTCGTGTTCCTCGTCGCCGACCTCATGGCTGGAGGTCTGCGGCTCGGCGCGGGCGTCGCGCTGCCGCTCCTCGCGCTGTGGGTCCCCGGTCTCGTCATCATGGGCGAGGTCCCGCCGGTCGCGTTCGTCGTGACCGTGACGGCGCTCGTGCTCCTGCTCGCCGTGGACAACCCGCACCGCACCGTGCGGCGGGGGACGGTCGGCCGACGGGCCGAGGGCCGCGCCGCCGGCGGGCTGCGCGCCGCCGGGGCGCTCGTCGTCGCGCTCGCCGTCGCGGTCACCGCGCTCGGGCTCGGCTCGGCCAGCGCCGTCCTGCCGGAGGTCGCGTCGGCCTCGTGGTCGCGCCTGTTCTCCTCGACGGGCCAGACCGTGCGGCTGTCGGACGACCTCGACATGCGGCGCGACCTCGCCGAGCGCTCGGGCGAGGTCGTCCTGCGCTACCGCACGGACGGCGACGAGGTCGGCCCGCTGCGGGTGTTCACCCTCACCGGGTTCGACGGCACCAACTGGCGCCGCGGCGCCGACCGCGACGGCGACCCGGTCGAGGACGCTCAGCAGCTCCTGTGGCCCGGCGACCCGGCCGCCGTCGAGGAGCCGACGACGGTCCGCGTCACGCTCGAGACGCTGCGCGACACCAAGCTCCCCGTCCCGATCGAGCCGCGCGCCCTCGACATCGACGGGGACTGGTCGTACGACGACGTCCGCGACGAGGTGCTCGGGGACCGGCCGACGGGCGCGGGGACGTCCTACGGGCTCGTCGTCCACCCGCGCCCGCTCGACGCCGACACCCTGCGCGGCGCGACCGGCAGCGACCCGGACGACCCGAACTACCTCGACGTGCCCGCGACCGAGCACGAGCAGGACATCCGCGACCTCGCGACGGAGGTCGTCGCGGGGGCGACGACGCGCTACGACCAGGCGCTCGCCCTGCAGACCTACTTCCGCGACGTGTCGCGCTTCACGTACTCGACCGACGTCCCGGCGGGCGACTCGGGCGACGCCGTCTGGGACTTCCTCCAGGACCGCACCGGCTACTGCGTCCAGTTCGCGACGTCGATGACGATGATGGCCCGCACGCTCGGCATCCCGGCGCGTCTCGGCGTCGGCTTCCTGCCGGGCGAGCGCGTCGACGACACGCGCTTCCAGGTGACGGGCCGCGACTCGCACGCGTGGCCCGAGCTGTACTTCCCCGGGCAGGGCTGGGTGCGGTTCGAGCCGACCCCGGCCCAGCAGACCGGGCCGACGCCGCAGTACGCCACGCCGGTCGCCGTCACGCCGGGCGGCCCCGGCGACCCGGGCAACGTCCCGACGCCGGGCGCCACGACGGCGGCGCCGTCGCCGTCGACGAGCGAGGCGCCCACGGCTCCGGGGACGACCGGGCGGCCCGCGGGCGCGCAGGAGGAGGCGACGCCGTGGACGGTCGTCGCGGGGGTCACGCTCCTCGTCGTGGTCGTGCTGGGGGCGGCCGCGTGGCTCGTGCTGCGGCGGCGCTCGGAGTCGTCGAACCTGCGCGACGCGGAGGACGCGTGGGCGGAGCTGCGGAGCCGGCTCGACGCGCTCGACGTGCGGTGGCCCTCGTCGACGACGCCGCGCAACGTGCCGGCCGCCGTCGTGGCGGCGCTCCGCGACCGCCGTGGCGTGCACCCGCTCGACGACGACGTGGCGGAGGCCGTCGCGGACCTGGCGTCAGCGCTCGAGGTCGAGCGTTACGCGCCGCACCCGCGGGCGGTCGTCCGCGCCGAACGTCTCGAGGAGCGTGTCGGCACGGCGGTGGGTCTGGTGGAGGAGTCGCTCAGCGACCGTCCTGCTCCCGCCGACGGTCCCAGCGCTCTTCCAGTCGGCTGAGGAAGGGCTTGCGGGCGGGCTTGCTCGCCGCAGCGGGGCGGACGGTGCCGTCGGCCTCGACGGTGCCGACCGGGCCCTTGCGCGAGCGCGGTGACTGGAAGACGAGCACCACGCCGGCGAACATCAGGACGAAGCCGATCACGCCGAGCCAGGTCTGCGAGAGCGCGGCTCCCAGCACCAGCAGGAGAAGGCCCCCCACCACCCCGACCCCGGCCAGGACGTAGCGCAGCGCAGAGCGACGTCGAGGGGCCTGGAGCGTGTTCGCCAACCGCGGGTCGTCCGAGGTGAGCGCGCGCTCCATCTGCTCCAAGACCCGCTGCTCGTACTCAGACAGAGGCATGAGCACCCCGTTTCTCCACGGTGGTCGTGTGTCCCCCTCAGGATAGATCGACATCCGCGGGGGTGGTAGTCGAGCGGACCCTCGCCGGGCCCATCGCGATGGAACTCACTCCGAAACGCCCCCGGACCGCGTCGACCGCCTCCTCGACGCGCCGCCGGGCCGCGCCCGCCTCGTCCACCGCGTCGTCCAGGGTGGGCTGCACGACCGCGTCCGCCCGCGGCTCGAGGCCCTCCGCCCGGACGCCGACGAGCCGCACCGCGAGGCCCCGCAGGTCGACCCCCGCGACGAGCTCGCGCGCGACGAGGTAGATCTCGCGCGCGACGTCCGTCGGGGCGCCCAGGGTCCGCGACCGCGTGACGGTGCGGAAGTCGCTCGTGCGGACCTTGACGCTCACGGTGCGCGCGACGAGATGCTGGCGGCGCAGGCGCCCGGCGCAGCGGTCGGCGAGCTCGAGCACGCGCGCCTGGACGTCCGCGAGGTCGCGGCGGTCGTGGGCGAAGGTCGTCTCGGCTCCGATGCTGCGCTCGGCCCGTCCGGGCTCGACGGGTCGGGGGTCGCGGCCCCACGCGAGGTCGTGCAGGTGCGCGCCGGAGACCTTCCCGACCGCGGCCTGCAGCACCGCGACGTCGGTGTCCGCGAGCTCGGCGACCGTGCGGATCCCCCAGCGCGCCAGGACGCCCTCCGTCCGCTCCCCCACACCCCACAGGGCGCCGACGGGCAGCGTGCGCAGGAACGGGATGGTGGCGGCGGCCGGCACGAGGAGGACGCCGTCGGGCTTGGCGTGGGTCGAGGCGAGCTTGGCCACGAACTTGGTCGTGGCGATCCCGACCGAGCACGTGATGCCGTGCTCGGCCCGCACCCGCTCGCGGAGCCGGGCGGCGATCCGCGTCGGCGGCCCGAGGCGCCGTCGCGCGCCGCTCACGTCGAGGAACGCCTCGTCGACGCTCACCTGCTCCACGAGGGCCGTGATCTCGCCGATCGCCGCCATGACCGCACGGGACACCTCGTGGTAGCGCGCGTGGTCGGGCGGCACCACGACCGCCTGGGGGCACAGCCGGCGCGCGGTGACCATCGGCATCGCGGAGTGCACGCCGAACGCCCGCGCCTCGTAGGTGGCGGCGAGCACGACGCCGCGCTCGGCGCCCCCGACGATCACCGGGCGGCCCACGAGCTGGGGGCGCCGGGCGAGCTCGACCGACGCGAAGAACGCGTCCATGTCCACGTGGAGGATCGAGCAGCCGTCCTCGTCCGTGCCCCAGTCGCGACGGACCTGCGCGCGGGGCCCGCGGCTCATGGCCGGCTCACCGCGCGCGCCGCGCGGGGCGGGGCGACGTCACGACGCCGCCGTCCGCAGGCCCGGGAGGCGCACGAAGCCGGCGTCGGGGTCGATGAGCATCGCGACCTCGTCGCGGAAGTCCTCGGCGCACGCCATGAGCTCGTCGGCGCGCCGCGGGTCCACGGCGTCGAACCGTCCGGCGTCGACCGCCGCGCGCACGCGCGCTCCGCTCGCGAAGTAGCCGGACCACGAGGCGAGGCCCGGCTCCGCGTCCGCGAGCTGGTCCCACACCGAGCGTGCGCGGCCCCGGCGCGCGGGGCGGCCGCGCAGCGCGACGACCGCCGCCGCCGCGCGCAGCGCGCCGAGGTGGGCGTGCACGAACCGCTCGCCCGCGTCCTGCGCGAGCGCCGCGGCGACGAGCTCCGCGTCCGCGCGGCCCAGCAGCCGGCGGACCTCCGCGGGGACGGCGACCCGGCTCCTCGCGCCTGCATCGTTCGACATCGCGCACCTCCTGCTCCCACTATCGAACACCTGTTCGAACCTGTCAACGCCGGGGGTGCGCGCGCAGCCCGTACCGTGGGCCCATGGCTCGCCGCACCTCCCGCCGCTCCTCAGGGTCCTCCGCACCACCCACACCGACCCGGCGCCGGGGCGGGCAGACGGGCCCGGCACGGTCCGCGCTCCCGGCGGAGCCGGTGCCGACGTCGACCGGCGTCGCCCGCGTCGAGCGCGACCCGGACCGCCCGTCCGCGGTGACGCTGCACGTCAACGGCGTGCCGAGCTCGTACGTCGACCTCGACGACCCCGGTCTGCTCGCGTTCGAGTACATGCAGCAGATGGCCGCGGTGGTGGACGAGCTCGCCCCGGGCCCGCTGCGCGTGCTCCACCTGGGCGCCGCGGGCTGCAGCATGCCGCGGTGGGTCGAGCACACCCGCCCCGGCTCCACGCAGCTCGGTGTCGACCTCGACGCCCGCCTGCTCGAGCTCGTCCGGGCGTGGTTCGACCTCCCCCGCGCCCCGCGACTGCGCCTGCGCCCCGACGACGCGCGGCACGCCGTCGAGGGGCTGGCCGACGCGTCGTGGGACGTCGTGGTGCGCGACGTGTTCGCCGGCGACCGCACGCCCGACCACCTCGTGACGCTCGGCATGGCCGCCGCGGTGCACCGGGTGCTGCGTCCCGGCGGCGTCTACCTCGTCAACTGCGCCGACCGGCCGCCGCTGACGCTCGTGCGCCGCGAGCTCGCGACGCTCGCCGCGGTGGTGGGCGAGGAGGCGTGGGCCGAGGGGCGGCTCGCGGCGGTCGCGGAGCCCGCGCAGCTCAAGGGGCGGCGCTACGGCAACGTCGTGCTCGTTGCCGTGCGCGCGGGCGACGGCGCACCCGACCTCGCGGGCCCGGGTCTGGGCCGGGCGCTGCGCTCGCTCGCGGTCCCGGCGCGCGTGCTCGCCGGCGACGAGCTCCGGTCGTTCGTCGGGTCCGCCGCGGTGCTGCGCGACCCGGAGCCGGTCGCGACGCCGGACACGCGGCCGGACACGGGGCCGGACACGGGGCCGGACGTGCGGGACGAGGACGGCGACCCGGCGGCACCTCGGCCGGGCGCCGGCGGCGGTGCCGCCCGCCCGTGACCGCGCCCGTTCCCACGACCGAGCCCCGACACGACAGGAGCCGCGCCCCGAGGGACGCGGCTCCTGCGCTGCTGCTACGACCGGTCGGCCCGGTCGCTGGACGTCGTGGACGTCAGAGCGGGCGGACCTTCTCCGCCTGCGGGCCCTTGGGGCCCTGGGTGATCTCGAACTCGACCCGCTGCGCCTCGTCGAGCGTGCGGTACCCGTTCGTCTCGATCGCCGAGTAGTGCACGAAGACGTCGGCACCGCCGCCGTCCTGCGCGATGAAGCCGTAGCCCTTCTCGGCGTTGAACCACTTCACAGAACCCTGCGCCATGCTCTTCCTCTGACCTTCTGTCCATCCGGGGACATCAGCGGCGGACCCTTCGTCCACCCCGTGCGCCGCAATGCCATGTCCCACGTCCTCCGCCGGCGCCCCCGGCCGTGTGCGGCCGGCGGACCGACGCCGGACCACCCTGCCGGGCGGACCCACGTACCGGCCCTGCCCCGGGTCGTGCGCAAGTACGTCACTGCAACGGGTGACAGTGTGGCACGGACCACGTCCGGTCCGCCACGAAACTCGCCACCTCGTGATGATTTTTCGGCACATTCTCCCCGGACCGGGGTGGGCTCACTCCCCGGACTGCTGGGCGAGGAAGCGCTCGAACTCCGCGCCGAGCTCGTCCGCCGTCGGGATGGGCGCCGACTCGGCGAGCAGGCTCGTGCGGCCGACGGAGCGTGCGAACGCGTCGTACTGCTCCTCGAGGGCGCGCACGACCGCGGCGACCTCCTCGGAGTCGCGCACCTGGCGCTCCACCTCGATGGTCGCGTCCTGTACCGCCTCCGCGAGCCCGCTCGTCGCGAGGTCGAGACCCGTGACGCGCTGGACCTGCTCCAGCGCGACGACCGCCGCGGGCGGGTACGACGACTGCGCGAGGTAGTGCGGCACGTGCACGGTGAACCCGAGCGCGTCGTGCCCCGCGCGTCCCAGGCGCAGCTCGAGCAGCGCCGCGAGGCTCGCCGGCACCTTCACGGTGCCGAACCACGACGTGTGCTCGCCGAGCAGCTCGGGGCGCGTCGCGTGGGCCGTCACGGACAGCGGCCGCGTGTGCGGGATCCCCATGGGGATCCCGTGGAAGCCCACGGTGAGCGAGACGCCGAGGCGCTCGACGACGTCACGCACCGCCGCGACGACGCGCTCCCACTGCACGTCCGGCTCGGCGCCGTGCAGGAGCAGGAACCCCGTCCCCTCGGCGTCGCGCACGTGGTCGATCACCAGGTACGGCTCGTCGTAGTCGGACCAGCGGTCGGTGCTGAAGGTCATCGTCGCCCGCTTGGAGCGGTAGTCGAGGAGCTGGTCGACGTCGAAGGTCACCACCCGGGTGACCTCGCCGATCTCCAGCAGGTGGTCGACCGCGAGCTCGCCCGCGCTGCCCGCGTCGACGAACCCCGCCACGGCGTGCAGCAGCACGGGCCCGGCGCCTGGCTCGGGCGGGGTGGGCCACAGGCGCGCGACGGCCTGCTCGTCGAGCTCGTAGATCCCGCGAGGGTCCAGCATGCATCCTCCTCGTCACGTCCTTCGCCCGTCGCCGCGCACGGCGTGCGGCGGGCCTGACGTGGACAACGCGTCCGCGGCCCCGGTTCTTCCCGGGCCGGCGCCGGGCGCTCAGCGCCCGGGGAGCCGCACCACGGAGACGAAGAAGTCGTCGATCTGGCGCACGACGTCGATGAACCGGTCGAAGTCGACGGGCTTGGTGACGTACGCGTTGGCGTGCAGCGAGTAGCTGCGCACGACGTCCTCCTCGGCCTCCGACGTGGTGAGCACGACGACCGGGATCTTGCGCAGCGCCTCGTCCGCCTTGAGCTCGGCGAGGACCTCGCGCCCGTCCATCCGGGGCAGGTTGAGGTCGAGGAGGATGAGGTCGGGCGTCGGGGCGTCCGCGTGCTCGCCCTCCTTGCGCAGGAACTCCAGCGCGCTCACGCCGTCGGAGACGACCGACAGGCGGTTGGTGACCTTGTGGTCCTCGAACGCCTCGCGCGTCATGAGCACGTCGCCGGGGTCGTCCTCCACCAGCAGGACGTCGATCGGCTTGCTGCCGTTGCTCATGCGGTTGTCTCCTCGTCGTCGTGGCGCACGCGTGCCGGAGCGTCGGGCTCCGCGGCGTCGTGGTCGGAGCGAGCGTAGCCGACCTGCGCGTGCACGTACGCGTGCGCGAGCGTGAAGCGGATCGTCGTCCCGCCCTCGCGCGGCTCGATCCAGATCCGGCCCCCGTGGTACTCGACGATGCGCTTGCACAGCGCGAGCCCGATGCCGGTCCCCTCGTAGACGTCCTTGGCGTGCAGCCGCTGGAAGATGACGAACACGCGTTCGGCGTACTGCGGGTCGATGCCGATCCCGTTGTCCTCGACGGACAGCTCCCAGTGCGTGTCGCGCGCGAGGACGCCCACGTGCACGACGGGCGCGCGCTCGGGGTCGCGGAACTTCAGCGCGTTCCCGAGCAGGTTCGCGAGGAGCTGGTGCAGGAGCGCCCGCTCGCCGACGACGACGGGCAGCGGGTCGTGCGTCACGGTCGCCCCGGTCTCGACGATCTTCTCCGACAGGTCCTCGAGGACGCCGCCGAGCTCGCGCTCGAGGTCGACGTCCACGCGCTCGGTGCCGGTCCGCCCGACGCGCGAGAAACCGAGCAGGTCCTGGATCAGCCGCTGCATGCGCTTCGCGCCGTCGACGGCGAAGTCGATGTACTGGTCGGCGCGGTCGTCGAGCTGGCCGCCGTACCGCTTCTTGAGCAGCTGGGTGAAGCTCGCGACCTTGCGCAGCGGCTCCTGGAGGTCGTGCGACGCGACGTACGCGAACTGCTCGAGGTCGCGGTTGGACCGCTCGAGCTCGCGCGTCCGCTCGGCGAGGAGCTCGTGCGAGCGCGCCGCGTCCTCGTGCGAGGCCTTGATCTGCGCGACCTGGTTCACGAGCTCGACGCGCATGTGCTCCACGTCCTGGGCGAGGTCCGCGATCTCGGCGGGGCCCGAGGTCGTGACGGGCTCGTCGAGGCTGCCCGAGCTCACGAGCCGGACGCGGTGCGCGAGCGCGGTCATGGGCTCGGTGACCCATCGCTTGAGGCACACCCAGAGGATGATGCCGACCGCGAGCGCCGAGCCGACGAGCACGAGGACGCTCCCGAACAGCGCACGGCTCCAGCGGTCGAGGGCGGAGAGCCGCTCCTCGCGCTCGGCACGCAGCAGGTCGACGTACTGGGCCGTGTCGGCGCGCGCCGCAGCGAAGAGCAGGGCGCCGTCCGCCTGGTCCGCGGCGCGGACCCGGCCCGGCCCGTCGTCCTCGGTGGTCGCGATCGCTGGCTCGGCGTAGTCCACGACCCAGGCGCGCACCGACGCGTCGGCGCGCGCGAGCGCCGCGGCGAGCTCGTCGTCGAGGTCGAGGCGGTCCACGAGGGCCGGGTCCGGCACGACGCCGGCCGCATCGACCTCGACCGCGCGCACGTACGCCTCGAGCGCGGTGTCGTCGCCGGTCGCGACGTAAGCGCGCACCGCGACCTCGGCGTCGAGCAGCCCGACGTACGCCGCGTCGGCCTCGGTCACGGCGTCGAAGAACGGTCCGGTGACGTCGTGCTGGAGCGTGAGCACGCGCGACAGGGCGACGGCCGACGTCGCGAGGACGCCCAGCAGGATCACCCCCGCGGCGACGAGCGCCCAGCCGAGGCGTCGCCGCAGGGTCGGTGCGCGCCCGACGCGCGCCCCCTCCGCCGGCCCGCTCACCGCGCCCACTCCTCGGAGTCCGCGAGCGTCGCGGTGCGCTCGCCCGGCGACGCCTCGTCGCCGCCCCAGCCGAGGACGAGGAGCGCAGCGTCGTCCGCGAGGGGGCCGCCGTGCAGGTCGCGCACCGAGCGGAAGACGCGTTCGACGACCCCCTCGACGCCCTGCTCGAGCGCGCGGTCCACCGCGCGGCGGAGCCCCTCGACCCCGACGCGCTGCGGGCGCTCGCGCGACCCGGCCGCGCCCGGCGGCCCGGCGACGGTCGCCTCGACGAGCCCGTCCGTGTAGAGCATGAGCGCCCACCGCTCCCCCAGCTCGACCGTCTGGGAGGTCCACCCGCCCGCGACGGGGATGCCGAGGGCGCGGCCCCGGGCGGTGGGCGTGATCTCCGATGCGACGTCCCGCAGCAGCAGCGGCGCGAGGTGGCCCGCGAGGTAGACCTCCGCGGTGCGCCGGTCCGCCGAGATCACGACCTGGCACAGCGTGACGAAGACCTCCGGCCGCGAGCGCTCGGGCACGAGCACGCGCTCGAGCAGCGGCAGGATCCCCTCGGGCCGGGTGTCGCTGAGCACGATCGTGCGCCACGCGGTGCGCAGCGTGGCCCCGAGCGCCGCCTCGTCGGGCCCGTGCCCGGCGACGTCGCCGATGACGCACAGCACGGTCCCGTCCGGGCGCTCGACGGCGTCGAAGAAGTCGCCGCCGAGCAGGCCGTTGCCACCGGGGACGTAGCCGACCATGACGTCGAGGCGGTCGTCCTGCACGAGCGGGGTCGGCAGGAGCGCGCGCTCGAGCCGCGCCGTCTCGGCCGCGCGCACCTCGCTGCGGTACAGCGCGCGCTGCTGCTCGACGGACATGCGGCGCTGGACGGCGTACCGCACCGACCGGCCGAGCAGGTCGCCGTCGACCTCGCCCTTGACGAGGTAGTCGTCGGCACCCGCGGCGACGGCCTGGACGCCGAGGTCGATGCCCGAGTGCCCGGTGAGGACGACGAGCGCCGGGGGGTGGGCGCCTGCACGCAGGCGCTCGACACCCGACAGCCCGACCGAGTCGGGCAGCCCGAGGTCGAGCAGGACGCAGTGGACCTGGCGCGAGACGAGCGTCTCGAGCGCGGCGTCGAGCGTGGTCGCGCGGTGCAGGTCGACCGTGAGGTCGCCGTCCGAGAGGAGCTCCTCGACGAGGATCGCGTCCCCGTCGTCGTCCTCGACGAGGAGGATGCGCAGCTCGTCGGTGGGGTCGAGCACGGCACGCTCGGAGTACGGCTGGCCGGCCGCCCGGGCTCCGTCGCCCCGCCCCGAGGGTCGTGCGGGGACCTGGCCTCCGGTCCCGGTCACGACGCCCGCTCCCCTCTGGTCGTCATGGGCCACGATCCTAGCGGCAGGCGCGCGTCGGTCCCGGTCAGGGCCGCGAGACGCGCCGATGGCCGCGTCCCCCGCCGGGGCGCGCGTACGCCATAATGGACGGCCGTGCCGGCGGCGCGACGCGGGGTCGAGGAAGGGACAGCGTGGGACGCAAGGACGAGCTCCGGCTCGAGCAGGAGGTCGTGGACACCCTCTACGCACGCCTCGACGAGCTCCGGGCGGCCGCCCGGGCGCGGCTCGACGAGGTCCGTCGCTCCGGGCCGTCGGGCTCGCCGCAGAACCGCAGCGAGCGGGACGCGTTCGCGACCCTGTACGAGGACCGCGTGGCCCAGCTCGACGCCGTCGAGGACCGCCTCGCGTTCGGCCGGCTCGACCTGGACGACGGCGCGCGCCGCTACGTCGGCCGCATCGGCCTGACGGACGCCGAGCACTCGAGCCTCCTCACCGACTGGCGCGCGCCCGCCGCCCAGGCGTTCTACCGCGCGACGGCGGCCCACCCGGACGGGGTCGTGCGGCGCCGGCACCTCGTCACGCGCGGGCGCGAGGTCACGGGGCTCGAGGACGAGCTGCTCGACCTCGACGCACCGGAGGCCGTGACGGGCACGACGCTGTCGGGCGAGGGTGCGCTCCTCGCCGCGATGGCCGCCGGGCGCACGGGGCGCATGGGCGACATCGTCGCGACGATCCAGGCGGAGCAGGACGCGATCATCCGGTCGAGCCTCGCCGGCGCGCTCGTCGTCCAGGGCGGCCCCGGCACGGGCAAGACGGCGGTCGCGCTGCACCGCGCCGCCTACCTCCTCTACGCGCACCGCCGGGTCCTCGAGCGCTCGGGCGTCCTGCTCGTCGGCCCGAGCCACTCGTTCCTGCGCTACATCGACCAGGTCCTGCCGTCGCTCGGCGAGACCGGGGTCGTGAGCACGACGATCGCCGACCTCCTCCCGGGCGTCGTCGCCGACGGCGAGGAGGACCCGCGCGCGGCGCAGGTCAAGGGCCGGGCGGTCATGGCACGCGCGGTCCGGCGTGCCGTGCGGGCGCGCGAGCGCGTGCCGGCCGCCGACGTGCCCGTGCGGCTCGACGGCCACGACCTGCTGATCCGGCGCCGCGACGTGCGCGACGCGATCGCGAAGGCCCGGCGCACCCACAAGCCGCACAACCTCGCACGCGTGACCTTCGTGCGCGAGATGCTGTCGCGGCTCGCCGAGCAGTACGGCCGCCAGCTCGGCGAGCCCCTCGTGGGCGAGGACCGCGCGCTCGTGCTCGAGGACCTGCGCTCGCACCGGGACGTGCGCGTCGCGCTCAACCTCGCGTGGCTGCCGCTCACGCCGGAGCGCCTCGTCGAGGACCTGTGGACCAAGCCGCACCGCCTCGCCGAGGCCGCGCCGGAGCTGTCCCCGCAGGACCGGCGCCTGCTCGAGCGCCCCAAGGGCTCTCCGTGGACGCCGGCCGACGTGCCGCTGCTCGACGAGGCCGCCGAGCTGCTCGGCGAGGACGACCAGGCGGAGCGCGCCGAGGCCGCGGCGCGCGCCGCGCAGCGCGCGCAGGACCTGGAGTACGCGCGCCAGGTGCTGGAGTCGTCGGGCGCGGGCGGCGGGATCGTCGGCGCCGACGTGCTCGCCGAGCGGTTCGCGGCGAGCGGCCCCCGCCTCACCACGGCCGAGCGCGCGGCGCAGGACCGCACGTGGACCTACGGCCACGTCGTCGTGGACGAGGCGCAGGAGCTCTCGGCGATGGCGTGGCGCATGCTCGTGCGCCGGTGCCCCACGCGCTCGTTCACCGTCGTCGGCGACGTCGCCCAGACGTCGTCGCTCGCCGGCGCGCGGTCGTGGCAGGGCATGCTCGACCCCGTCTTCCACGACGCGTGGCGCCTCGCCGAGCTCACCGTGAACTACCGGACCCCGGCGTCCGTCGCGGACGCCGCGCGCCGCGCCGCGCTCGCCGCCGGGCTCCCCGTCTCGCCCCTGACGTCGGCGCGCGACGTGCCCGACGCCCTGCGCGTCGTCGAGGTGGCGCCGGGCGACCTCCACGCCGGGGTCCGGGCCGAGGTCGACGCCGCGCGCGCCGAGTTCGTCGCGGCGGAGTCGGGTCGCGTCGCCGTCGTGGCGGCCGCCGCCGCGACCGCGGACCTGCGCGCGGCGCTCGACCTCGCGGACGCGGGCCCCGACGCGCCCGTCGTGGTGCTCGACCCGGTGCAGGTCAAGGGCCTCGAGTTCGACGCCGTCGTGCTCGTCGAGCCCGCGCAGGTCGCGACGGGCCGCTCCGGCGCGTCCGACCTGTACGTGGCCATGACGCGCCCAACGCAGCGCCTCGTCGTCGTGCACGCCGCCCCGCTCCCCGCAGGCGTCGCGCCGGCGCACGCGGAGAGCGGTGCGCCCGCGAGCGCCTGACGCCACGGTCCGCGGGGCCGTTCACCTCGTCCCGAGGGTCAAGACCCGTTTGGTCCGGGCCGTGGAACGGGCGCACCATGGGTGCGTGCTACGCGCCCTTCTCCTGGAAAACCTGCACCCTCTCGCCGCCTCGAACCTCGAGGCCGCGGGCATCGACGTCACCGTCCGCACCGGGGCACTCGACGAGTCCGAGCTGATCGAGGCGCTCGACGGCGTCCACCTGCTCGGCATCCGGTCCAAGACGAACGTCACCGCGAAGGTGCTCGAGAACGCCCCCGACCTCGTGGCGCTCGGAGCCTTCTGCATCGGAACCAACCAGATCGACCTGCGGTCCGCCGCGGCCCAGGGCGTCGCGGTGTTCAACGCGCCGTTCCAGAACACGCGCTCGGTGGTCGAGCTCGCGCTCGCCGAGATCATCGCGCTCACGCGCCGCCTCACCGAGCGCGACCGCGCGCTGCACGAGGGCCGCTGGGACAAGTCCGCGGAGGGCGCGCACGAGGTCCGCGGCCGCACGCTCGGCATCGTCGGCTACGGCAACATCGGCACGCAGCTCTCCGTCGTCGCGGAGAACCTCGGCATGTCGGTCGTCTTCTACGACACGGCGGAGAAGCTCGCGCTCGGCAACGCGCGCCGCATGGACACGCTCGACGAGCTGCTCGAGCAGGCCGACGTCGTCACGTTGCACGTCGACGGCCGCAAGGGCAACGCGGGGCTCTTCGGGGCCAAGCAGTTCGCGCGCATGCGCCAGGGCTCGATCTTCCTCAACCTGTCCCGCGGGTTCGTCGTCGACTACGGCGCGCTGCGCGAGGCGATCGTCGAGGGCCGCGTCGCGGGTGCCGCCGTCGACGTGTTCCCGCACGAGCCCAAGCGCAAGGGCGACGCGTTCGACTCCGAGCTGCGCGGGCTGCCGAACGTCATCCTCACCCCGCACATCGGCGGCTCGACCGAGGAGGCGCAGGAGGCGATCGGGCAGTTCGTCTCCGCCAAGCTGCGCGACTACCTGACGACGGGCTCGACGACGCTCAGCGTGAACCTGCCGAACCTCGCGCTCGAGCAGACGACGGGCATCACGCGCATCACGCACCTGCACCGCAACACACCCGGTGTGCTCGCCGCGGTCAACGCGACGCTGGCGGAGCACGGCACGAACATCGAGGGCCAGCTGCTCGCGACACGCGGGGAGATCGGCTACGTCGTCACCGACGTCGGCTCGCGCGTCGAGCCCGCCGTCATCGAGGCGCTCGCCGCGATGGAGCAGACCATCGCCCTGCGCATCCTCGACTGATCACCGCGGACGCCTTCGCCGCGTGCCACCCGGTGCGCGCGGCGAAGGTCCTCGCGCGGCGTGACCTTCGCCGCTGCGCGGCCCCCGCGGCGCGGTGCCACGATGGAGCATGACCGGATACACGCACGACGGGCCGCAGATCCTTGACGCCGACGCGTCGTGGGACCTCGTGGAGGGGACCCACGTCGCACGCCTCGCGGTGAGCGTGGGAGGCGAGCCGGACATCTACCCCGTGACCGTGCGCGCGCACGCGCGCACCCTCGCGTTCCGGACCGTGCCGGGCACCAAGCTCGCCACGATCGCGACCAACCAGCGCGTCGCGCTCGAGTGGGACGCCGTGGACGACGACGGCGCCTGGAGCGTCGTGGCGCGCGGCACGGCGCACCGCCTGCGCACCGAGCACGAGCTGGACGCGCTGGGCGTCGACACCGAGCCCCTGGCGCCGCTCGTGGACGTCCCGACCGAGGACTGGGTCGTCGTCGAGGCCACCGAGCTCACCGGGCGACGCTTCGCCCGCGCGGAACCGTAGCGGACGCACGTCGTCCGGCCGCCCCCGTCGGGACGACCGGACGACGGGAGCCGATGTCAGCCGGACTTGCGGCGGAACGTGCGCTGGACGGGACCCACGGTCTCCGAGCCGTGGACGGACCCCGTGTTGGTGTCGCCGTCGGCCGTGCGGTGGCGCGCGGCGTTCTTCCGGTCGAGCGCCTCGCGGAACTTCGCCTTGGCCTCGTCGGTCGGTGCGGTGTCTGCCGCGGATCGCTGCTGGTCGGACGCCATGGCGGTCTCCTCGTCGATGGGGAAAGATCGGTCGTGCCCCCTGCGGTCGCCCCACGAGCGGCACCCCGCCAGCCTCCCCCACCCGGGCACGCCGCGCCACCTCATTTGACCTGGCCGCCCTCCCGGACGAGCGGTTCGCGGTGGGCCGACCACGGGGGCTCGGGTAGCGTCGACCTCGTGCCGCTCGACCCTCCCGACGCCTCCGCCCCCTCGCCCGCCGATCCCTCCGCGCGACGCCGCGCGCTGCCGCACCGCCGTCTCGGGCGCAGCGGGCTGCGGCTGCCGACGATCTCGCTCGGGCTCTGGCAGAACTTCGGCGAGGCGGACCCGCAGGCCACCCAGCGCGAGATCGTGCTGCACGCGGTCGAGCGGGGCGTGACGCACCTCGACCTCGCGAACAACTACGGCCCGCCCGGCGGCGCCGCCGAGGAGTCGATGGGCCGCCTCCTCGCGCGCGAGCTGCGCCCGGTCCGCGACGAGCTCGTCGTCACCACCAAGGCCGGCTACCGCATGGGTCCGGGCCCCTACGGCGAGGGCGGCTCGCGCAAGTACCTGCTCTCGTCGCTCGACGCGTCGCTGCGCCGGCTCGGCCTCGACCACGTCGACATCTTCTACTCCCACCGCTTCGACCCGACGACGCCGCTCGACGAGACCGTCGGCGCGCTCGCCACGGCGGTGCGCTCGGGACGCGCGCGGTACGCGGGCATCTCCTCGTACTCGGCTCGGCGCACGCGGGAGGCGCTCGAGGTCGCCGCCCGGCTCGGCGTCGACCTCGTCGTCACCCAGGTGTCGTACTCGATGCTCAACAGGTGGGTCGAGGAGCCCGACCCGCACGACCCCGCGAGGGCGTCCGTCCTCGACGTCGCGGGCTCCGAGGGGCTCGGGGTCGTCGCGTTCTCCCCGCTCGCCCAGGGCATGCTCACCGACCGGTACCTCGACGGCGTCCCCGCGGGGTCGCGCGCCGCGCGGGGCGGACCCTTGCGGCAGTCGTTCCTCTCCGAGGAGAACCTGGGGCACGTGCGGCGCCTCCACGCGCTCGCGCGCGAGCACGGCCGGAGCCTCGCCACGACGGCGATCCTCTGGGCGATGCGCGACGAGCGGGTCACCTCGGTGCTGCTCGGCGCGAGCTCGACGCAGCAGCTCGACGACAACCTCGCGGCGCTCGACGCGCCCGCGCTCTCACCGGAGGAGGTCGCCGCCGTGGAGGCGCTGCCCGCCGACGCGGGCATCAACATCTGGGCGTCGCGGTCGAGCGACCTGTGAGCCGGCCCGCGGTCCCGGCACGGCGTCAGCCGAGCGGTGCGGCGTCGCGGTCCGCCGCCACCTCCGGGTCGGCGGACGTGCCGCGGCTCGCCGCCGACTCGCGCTCCTCGCGCTCGACGCGCAGCGACGTGATCGCGCTCTCGAAGTCCTCGAGCGAGTCGAACGCCTGGTAGACGCTCGCGAAGCGCAGGTAGGCGACCTCGTCGAGCTCACGCAGCGGACCGAGGATCGCGAGCCCGATCTCGTACGCGTCGAGCTCGGCGCTGCCGCTCGCCCGGATCGTCTCCTCGACGCGCTGCGCCAGCACCGCGAGGTCGTCCTCGTTGACCGGTCGGCCTTGGCACGCCTTGCGCACGCCGTTGACGATCTTCTCGCGCGAGAACGGCTCGGTCACTCCCGAGCGCTTGACGACGGACAGGCTCGCGGTCTCGATGGTCGTGAAGCGCCGGTTGCACTCGGGGCACTGACGGCGCCGTCGGATCGAGGACCCGTCGTCGGACGTGCGCGAGTCGACGACGCGGGAGTCCGCGTGACGGCAGAACGGGCAGTGCATGGCGGGCTCCTCCGCGGGTCGCGCCGACAGGTCGGCGCGACGAACGTATGCCGTCGCGGCCGGGCCGTGCAACACGCTCGCGTGCGACGTGCGTCTCGCCCGCGCTACCCCTCCTCGACGGGGAGGAGGAGCTTCTGGCCCGCCTGGACGCCGGACGACGACAGCCCGTTGAGCTCCACGAGACCGCTGACGACGTCGCGCAGGTCCTCCCCCGGGGCCGCGACGCCCTGCGCCAGCTCCCAGAGCGTCTCGCCCGAGCTCACGACGTGCACCCGGACCTCGACGGGCTCGCCGGGCCCGCTCGCGACCGCGACGCCCACGCGCGCGGCGAGGACGAGGACCAGGGCTGCCAGGAGCACGAGGACGACGCGGCCGCGCCGCGTGAGCCGCAGCGGCGCCTCGTCGTGCCGCGCGCGCTCCGTGCGGCCGCCCGCGAGGGCGACCGGCCCCGCCATGATTCCCACCGCCTGCATGTCTCCTCCGTCCCGGCCGCGGCCCCGATCGCCTTCCCCGGTCGATCGGACCCGCCGCCCGTCGCGTGCGGCGCCCGGCCCATTGGTCGAACACCTGTACGTAGAACATCTGTACGAAGGTCTATCACGAACGACCGACAGAGTCGAGACATGCTCGAACAGGTGTTTGATTCGTGTCGCAACCTCCCCTAGCCTGGGGTCAGGTCGGTTCGCCGGACATGTCCGCTCGGACCTGGGGAGACGACCGAGGGCCCGGGGCGCACGCCCCGGGGTGGGGTGGCCGCGGGCACGCGTTGCGCCGGCGGCCCGCGACGGACGAGGGCGGAGCGACCATGGCGGGACGAGGCACGGACAGCGCACGAGGGCTCGCCGAGGTGCGCGAGCTCCCGGACGGCTCGGCGGGCGGCGACGGGCTCACGCCGCGCCAGCGGCTCGTGCTCGAGACCATCCGCGCGTGCGTCGAGCAGCGCGGCTACCCGCCGAGCATGCGCGAGATCGGCGAGGCCGTCGGCCTCACGAGCCCGTCCTCCGTGAAGCACCAGCTCACGACGCTCGAGCGCAAGGGCTTCCTGCGCCGCGACCCTAACCGGCCGCGCGCGATCGAGGTCGTCCAGCCGGACGACTCCCGGCGGGCGACGCCCCTCTCGGTCGCCGGCACCGCACCCGAGCCCGCGTACGACGAGTCCCGCCCCGCGCCGTCGTACGTCCCGGTCGTGGGCCGCATCGCGGCCGGTGGCCCGATCCTCGCCGAGCAGGTCGTCGAGGACGTGTTCCCCCTCCCCCGCCAGCTCGTCGGCGACGGCGAGCTCTTCCTCCTGCGGGTCCAGGGCGACTCGATGGTCGACGCGGCGATCTGCGACGGCGACTGGGTCGTCGTGCGGCGCCAGCCGGTCGCCGAGAACGGCGAGATCGTCGCGGCGATGATCGACGGCGAGGCCACGGTCAAGAGCCTGCGCCGCGCCGACGGCCACGTCTGGCTCATGCCGCACAACGCCGCGTACGACCCGATCCCGGGCGACGACGCCCAGGTGCTCGGGCGCGTCGTCTCGGTCCTGCGCAGCCTGTGAACCGGCACGGCCTCTGAGCGGCACGAGAGCCGGGTGGTCCGTCGACCACCCGGCTCTCGTCGTCCGCAGGCCCCGTGCCGCCCTCGCTCGGGCCGGGCCGCCGTCGCGCCCGCGCGGGGTCAGAGCCCGAAGCGTCGCGCGACGGCGCGCAGCGACTCCGCGGACGCGCGCAGGCCCGCGAGCTCGTCGTCCGCGAGCGGCACCCCCACGCGCTCGACGGCCCCGCGCCGGTCCACGAGGGTCGGCAGGGAGAGGCACACGTCCTCGAGGCCGTAGGCCCCGTCGAGGAGCGTCGAGACGGGCAGGACGCGGTGCTCGTCGTCGAGCACGGCCTCGATGATGCGCGTCCCCGCGAGCCCGACCGCGTAGTTGGTCGCGCCCTTGCCCTCGATGATCCGGTACGCCGACTGCACGACCTCGCGCGCGATGTCGTCGCGGACGTCGGCCGTGAGCGGTCCGCGGCCTGCGATGCCCTGCCACTCGAGCAGCGGTACGCCGCCGATGGTCGCGGAGCTCCACAGGGGGATCTCGGTGTCGCCGTGCTCCCCCGCGATGTACGCGTGGACGTTCTGCACCGCCACGCCGCAGTGCTGGGCGACGAGGAAGCGCAGCCGCGAGGAGTCGAGGACCGTCCCGCTGCCGAAGAGCTGCGACGGCGGCAGGCCGGAGAACTTGAGCGCCGCGTACGTGACGATGTCGACGGGGTTGGTGACCATGACGTAGACCGCGTCGGGCGCGACCTCGACGAGCCCGGGCAGGATCGTGCGCATGAGGCCGATCGTGCCCTCGGCGAGGTCGAGCCGCGTCTGCCCGGGCTTCTGCTTGGCGCCCGCGGTCACGACCACGACGTCGGCACCCGCGCACACCGCGACGTCGTCGGAGCCCTCCACGCGCGCCATCGGCATGAACTGGATCCCGTGCTGCAGGTCGAGCACCTCGGCCTCGACCTTCGCACGGTTGACGTCGAGCAGCGAGACGGTGCGCGCCGCCCCGCGCATGAGGGCCGCGTACGCGAGCGTCGACCCGACCGCGCCCGCGCCGACGATGGCGAGCTTCGTCGTGCGGGCCCCGCCTCCTGGACCGCCCGTGGTCGCGCCGCCGGTGCCCTGCGGGGACGTGCTCGTCGTCATCTCGCCTCCGTGAAGTCGCTGGAAGGCCTCAGCCTAGGGCGGCGAGGCGACGGAGCGCACCAGCGGCGACGTCGCGGTCGGTCGTCTGCCAGAACGGGGGCATCGACCGGGTGAGGAACGTGCCGTACCGGGCGGTGACGAGGCGCGGGTCGAGGACCGCGACCACGCCGCGGTCCTCCGTGGAGCGCACGAGGCGACCGGCGCCCTGCGCGAGCAGGAGCGCGGCGTGCGTCGCGGACACCTGCATGAACCCGTTGCCGCCAGCCGCCTCGACCGCGCGCGCCCGCGCCGACTTCACGGGGTCGTCCGGGCGCGGGAACGGGATGCGGTCGATGAGGACGAGCGAGCACGAGGGGCCGGGCACGTCGACGCCCTGCCAGAGCGAGAGCGTGCCGAACAGGCACGTGTCGGGGTCGGCGGCAAACTCCCGCACGAGCGTCGGGAGCTGGTCGTCGCCCTGGCACAGGACCGGCACGTCGAGCCGCTCGCGCATCGCCTCGGCCGCCGCGACGGCGGCGCGGCGCGACGAGAACAGCCCGAGGGTGCGCCCGCCGGCGGCCTCGACGAGCGTCGCGATCTCGTCGAGCTGGTGCTCCGTCGCGGCCTCGCGCCCCGGGGTCGGCAGCCGCTTGGCGACGTAGAGAATCCCCTGGCGCGCGTAGTCGAACGGGCTGCCGACGTCGATCCCGCGCCAGCGCGGCGCCTCGTCGTCACCGGTGCCGGTCGCGCCCAGGCCGAACGTGCGCGCGACCGCGTCGAAGCTCCCGCCGAGCGCGAGCGTCGCGGACGTGAAGACGCCCGTGCGCTCGGCGAGGAGGTGCGTGCGGATGAGGCCCGCGACGCCGAGCGGTGCGGCGTGCAGGCGGCTCGCGCCCTCGCCGAACCGGTCGGCCGTCCAGCCGCCCTCGCCGGGCCGCGAGCACCAGAGAACGTCGTGGCCCGTCGGGTCCGCGGCCATGCGCTCGGCCACCTCGAAGAGCTGGAGCATGGTCGACTGCGCCATCTTCAGCCCGCTGTCGGGCTGCGCGGGCTTCGTCACGCCCGTCTCGGGCTTGAGGGACGACAGGACCTCGCGCGCCGCGTCGCGCACCGCGGCGACCGCCGCGCGCGCCCCGTCCGGGAGCCCCTCGGGGAACCGCTCCGCCGGCAGCGCGCCGACGACCGTCCCGAACGCCGCGGAGGCCGCGTCGAGCGCGTCCGTCGTCACCCCGCCGTGGCGGCGCGCGAGACGTGCCGCGCTCTCGATCGCCGGGACGGACAGGTCGACGGTCGCGGCCGCGGTCACGCGGTCGGCGAGCTCGTGCGCCTCGTCGACGACGAGCACGTCGTGCTCGGGCAGCACCCCGGGCGACCCCATCGCGGCGATGCCGAGCATCGCGTGGTTCGTCACGACGACGTCCGCCTCGCGCGCGGCGGCGCGCGCCTTCTCGGGGAAGCACTCCGCGAGGAGCGGACAGCGCTGGCCGAGGCACTCGAGCGCCGTGACCGAGACCTGCCGCCAGGCCTTGTCGCTGACGCCGGGCACGAGGTCGTCGCGGTCGCCCGTCGACGTCTCGTCCGCCCACTCGCGCAGGCGCACGACCTGCTCGCCGAGGGCCGCGGCGCTCGTCCCGCCGCGCGCCGCCGGGTGGTCGGCCGCACCCGCGGACTCGCCCGGCAGGTCGAAGAGGGTCGGCTCGTCCGTGGGGTAGCCGCCCGCGATCTTGTGCACGCACAGGTAGTTGTGCCAGCCCTTGAGGAGCGCGATGGACGCCGGCCGCGGGAGACGGTCCGCGACGGCGTCGGCGACGAGCGGCAGGTCCCGGGTGATCACCTGGCGCTGGAGGGCGAGCGTCGCCGTCGAGACCACGACGCGCTCGTCGGTCGCGACGGCGTGCCGCACGGCGGGGACGAGGTAGCCGAGCGACTTCCCGGTGCCGGTGCCCGCCTGGACGACGAGGTGCTCGCCGCCCTCGATCGCCTCGACGACGGCGCGGGCCATCGCGTGCTGGCCCTCGCGCCGCGCCCCGCCGAGACGCGAGACGGCGACGTCGAGGAGCGCGTCGACGTCGGGTACCGTGCCCGGCGCGGCGCCCGGTGCGTCGTCGTCGAGGGTGTCGGGCGCGGGAGCCGGGCGGGTGGAGGGGGGCACCCGTCGAGTCTACGGTCGGGCGCCCACCCGCCGGCGGACCTGTGGACGGCCCGGCCCCGTACGGCACGACCCCGCGCGGGGCATGCCGCGCGGGGTCGTGATTCGGGTCGTCAGGCCTGCGCCGCGGCGCCGACGAGCTCTGTCGCGAGCGCCTGGGCGACGCGGCCGCGCAGCAGGGTGCCCTCGGGCGTGTGCTCCTCGTGGTCGATCTCGCCCTCGGTGTGGACGCGGTGCACGAGGTCGCCGCGGCTGTAGGGCACCACGAGGTCGATCTCGACGTCCGGGCGGGGGAGCTCGTGCGCGATGAGCTCGCGCAGGTGCTCGATGCCCTCGCCCGTGTGCGCCGAGACGACGACGGTGCGCCGCTCGCGCAGCCGGATCCGCGCGATCGTCTCCGGGTCCGCGACGTCCGCCTTGTTGAGGACGATCACCTCGGGCACGTCCTCGACGCCGGGGATGCCGGCGAGGACGTGGCGCACTGCCGCGATCTGCCCCTCGGGGTCGGGGTGCGACGCGTCGACCACGTGGAGCAGCAGGTCCGCGTCGCCGACCTCCTCGAGCGTCGAGCGGAACGCCTCGACGAGCTGGTGCGGCAGCGCGCGGACGAACCCGACCGTGTCGGCGAGCGTGTAGACGCGCCCGTCCTCGGTGCGCGTGCGGCGCACCGTCGGGTCGAGGGTCGCGAACAGCGCGTTCTCGACGAGCACGCCCGCGCCGGTGACGGCGTTGAGCAGGCTCGACTTGCCCGCGTTCGTGTAGCCGGCGATCGCGACGGACGGGACCGCGTGCCGCTTGCGCGACGCGCGCTTGGTCTCGCGCCCCGGGGCCATCGCCTGGATCTCGCGGCGCAGCTTCGCCATGCGGTTGCGGATGCGCCGACGGTCCAGCTCGATCTTCGTCTCACCCGGACCGCGCGAGCCCATGCCCGCGCCGGCGCCGCCGACCTGACCACCGGCCTGCCGGGACATCGACTCGCCCCACCCGCGCAGGCGCGGGAGGAGGTACTCGAGCTGGGCGAGCTCGACCTGGGCCTTGCCCTCCCGGGACTTCGCGTGCTGGGCGAAGATGTCGAGGATGAGCGCGGTCCGGTCGATGACCTTGACCTTGACGATGTCCTCGAGCGCACGGCGCTGGGACGGTGCGAGCTCGCCGTCGACCACGACGGTGTCCGCGCCGCTGGCCGCGACGACGTCGGCGAGCTCGGCGGCCTTGCCCGAGCCGAGGTAGGTGCCCGGGTCCGGCTTCGCGCGGCGCTGGATGACGCCGTCGAGCACCTGGGACCCGGCCGTCTCGGCGAGCGCCGCGAGCTCGCGCAGCGAGATCTCGGCCTCCTCGGCCGTCGAGGGCGCGCCGTCCTCGCGCGGGTCGGAGCCGGGGCTCCAGATCCCGACGAGCACGACCCTCTCGAGGCGCAGCTGCCGGTACTCGACCTCGGTGACGTCCTCGAGCTCGGTCGACAGCCCGGCGACGCGGCGCAGCGCGCTGCGCTCCGCGAGGTCGAGCTGCTCGCCGTCGTGCTCCGCGTGGACCGTGCCGCCCTCGGCACGCGCCGTGCCGGCCCGCGCGAGCACCCGTGCCACGACGTCGCTCGCGATGTCCCGCGTCGCGCCGGTCGGCTCGTCCTGAGCCGAGGTGGGGTTCGTGGGGGTGTTCGCAGGGGTTGGGCTCATGTGCCGCCTTCCGTCGGGTCCGGGCGCGCGTGCGCCCTGGCAGGACAACAAGCGTGGCACGCGAAATCGTCCCGGTGCCAGCCGATAAGGCGCGCGGGCCCGCGCCGAGGCCCGGCCGCCGGGCGCGCCCGCGTAGGATCGGCCGACGTGACCGAGGACGAGCACCGGGCCGTCGAGCCCCCGCACGACGACCCGCAGGACCACTACTTCACCGCGCGGCCGGCGTCCGCGGCCGAGCGCCGCACGATCTCGGTGCGGCTCGCGGGGCGCGACGTCGAGGTCGAGGTCGCGTCCGGCGTCTTCTCCCCCGGGCGACTCGACCTCGGCACGCAGGTCCTGCTGCGCACCGCGCCCGCGCTCGACGACGTGCTCGCCGCCCGGGCGGGCGGCGCGCCCGCGCACGTGCTCGACCTCGGGTGCGGGTGGGGCCCGGTCGCCCTGACGATGGCGCTCGAGGCGCCGGGGGCGACGGTGTGGGCCGTGGACGTCAACGAGCGCGCGCTCGACCTCGTGCGGCGCAACGCGCAGCGCCTCGGCCTGGCCAACGTGCGGGCGGTCGTCCCGGACGAGGTGCCGGACGACGTCCGGTTCGCGGCGCTGTGGTCGAACCCGCCGATCCGGGTCGGCAAGGACGTGCTGCACGCGATGCTGCTGCACTGGCTCCCGCGCCTCGCGCCGGGCGCGAGCGCGCACCTCGTCGTGCAGCGCAACCTCGGCTCCGACTCGCTCCAGCGCTGGCTCGCCGAGGCGCTGCCCCCGCTGCTGCCGGGCGCGACGGTCGGCCGCGCCGCGAGCGCGAAGGGCTTCCGCGTGCTCGAGGTCGTCGCGCCGTCCTGACGCGCTCGGCGCCTCAGACGTGCGTCCGGTCGCCGTCCGCGGCGCCGGTCGCGACCACGTCGCGGCTCGCGTCCTCCTCGCCCTGCGGGGCGGGGTCGACGGCGCCCTCGGGCTCCGCCGTCCCAGGAGCTCCCGGGACGAGCGCCGCGAGGTCCACCTCGCCGGAGTACACGAGCTCGGCAGGACCCGCGAGCTCGACGCGGTCGCCCTCGAGCGCCCGGACGCGCACGGTGCCGCCGGGGACGTCGACGAGCCACGTGTCGGGTGCGTCGGGTCCGCCCCACACGCGGACCGCGAGCGCCGCCGCGCACGCCCCGGTCCCGCACGACGGCGTCTCCCCCACCCCGCGCTCGTGGACGCGCATGCGCACGCGGCCGACGACGGTCCCGTCCTCCGCGGTCGTCTCGCCGAGCGGCACGACGAGCTCGACGTTCGTGCCGTGCGGGGGCTGCGGCTCGACGGCGGGCGCCTGCGTGAGGTCGGCGTGCGCGAGCAGGTCCTCGCGCGCCACGGCGAGCACGGTGTGCGGGTTGCCGAGGTCGACGCTCAGCGCGGGGCGCGGGACCTCCCAGCCGCGCACGACGACCGTCGCGTCGTAGCCGTCGTGCAGCGCGGGCCGGCCGCCGGGCAGGAACCACGGGCCCATGTCGACCGCGTACCAGCCGTCGTCCTCCTTGCGCACGCGCTTGACGCCGGCGCGCGTGCCGACCGGGACGTCGTTCCCGCCGGCGAAGCTCACGAGCCCGAGCCGCTCGGCGAAGGCCGCGAAGACGCGCACGCCGTTGCCGCACATCTCGGCGACCGAGCCGTCGGCGTTGCGGTAGTCCATGAACCAGATGGCGTGCGGGTCCTCGGCGAGCACCTCGCGCGACTCGGGGACGAGGGCCGTCGGGACGAGGCGGACGACGCCGTCGCCCCCGACGCCCCCGCGGCGGTCGGCGAGCGCACGCACGAGCTCGGGCGTGAGGTCGAGCTCGCCCTTCGTGTCGGCGATGAGCACGAAGTCGTTGCGGGTCCCGTGGCCCTTGGTGAAGCGGGTGCGCGTCATGAGCCCAGACTACGGCGCACGGGCGCACCGGTGTCCGCTTCGTCCGGCTCGGCCCCCGCGACCGGTCCGGCCGCGGCCGCGCGCGCGTCGGCCTCGGCGACGGCCGCGAGCGCGTCCTCGACGCGCGTCGGCGACTGCGCGTCGAGCCAACGCACGCGCGGGTCGCGCCCGAACCACCCCATCTGCTTGCGCGCGAGGCGCCGCGTGTTGGCGGTGACGGCCTCGCGGGCCACGTCCTCGGTCGTCTCGCCGTGCAGCGCGGCCAGCACCTCGGCGTACCCGACGGCGCGCCGCGCGGTGCGTCCCATGCCCCGGGCCTCGACGCGCCGCACCTCGTCGACGAGCCCCTGCGCCCACATCCGCTCGACGCGGCCGGCGACCCGGGCGTCGAGCACGGCGCGGTCGCAGTCGAGACCGATCTGGACGGTCGGGCGCACGTAGACCTGGCGCGGGAGGTTGGCGGTGAACGGCGCGCCCGTGAGCTCCATGACCTCCAGGGCGCGCACGACCCGCCGCGTGTTCGCCGGGCCGATGCTCGCGGCGGCCTCGGGGTCGCGCCGCGCGAGCTCGTCGTAGAGCGCACGCGTGCCCTCCGCCTCCGCGCGCGCCTCGAGCGCCGCGCGCACGTCGGGGTCGGTGCCGGGGAAGCGCATGTCGTCGAGCAGCGCGCGCACGTACAGGCCGGACCCGCCCACGACGACGGCCCGCGCCCCGCGCGCGTCGATCTCGTCGAGGACGCGCCGCGCCTGCGTCTGGTAGCGCGCGACGGAGGCGTCCTCGACGGGGTCGAGGACGTCGAGGAGGTGGTGGCGCACGCCGCGGCGCTCGGCGACGGGGACCTTCGCCGTGCCGACGTCCATGCCGCGGTAGAGCTGGTACGCGTCGGCGTTGACGATCTCCGCCGGGGCGCCGGGGACGGACAGCCGCTCGGCGAGGTCGAGGGCGAGGTCGGACTTGCCGGTCGCGGTCGGCCCGACGACGGCCACGACGACACGGCGCGCGCGCGACGGGTCGTGCTCGGTCTTCACCCGCGCAACGGTACCGTCCGTGCTGGTCGCGACGGATGCCGCCGGTCCGGAAGGTCTGTCCCGTGTGGGTGGGGATGCGTAGGGTGTCCGACGACCGCCCGCTCCTCGCGGGCCCTGCGTCGCGCACCCCACGGCTCCTGCGGTGGCGGGCGCGCCGGCGCCCCGACGACGACAAGGACTCGAGCCATGGGCTTCTTCACCAAGCCGGACGCCGCACCGACCAGCCAGAACGCGCCGCTGACGCGCGAGCGGGTCGAGGCGTTCCTCACGAGCCGCGACTGGCGGTACTTCGTCGACTCCGACGGGGACCTCGGCGGCAACTGGGACGGCAAGGTGTTCTTCTTCTTCCTCATGGGCGAGAAGCAGGAGATCCTCCAGGTCCGCGGGCGCTGGAACCGCACCCTGCCCGCCGAGGCGGAGGCGCAGGTGGCCCTCGTCGCGAACGAGTTCAACCGCGACAAGATCTGGCCCAAGGTCTACGCGCGCGTGGAGGACGACCGCCTCGCGGTGTACACCGAGGTGGCCACGGACCTCGAGTTCGGCGTCGCGGACGACCAGCTCGGCCAGCTCGTCGAGTGCGGGCTCTTCACGGGCCTGCAGTTCTTCGACGCGCTCGACGAGCGCTTCCCCGACACCGCGGCGCAGGCCGTGGCCGACGGCGCCGCCGGCGCGCGGTGAGCGGGACGGACGAGCGCACGGCGCGCGCCCCGGGGCCGTCCGGGGACCCGGCCCGCGACGACGCGCCGGGCGCGGCCTTCCAGGTCGACCTGCGCGGCGTCGTCGACCTCCTCGCCCGGCACCTGTACTCGAGCCCGCGCGTGTACCTGCGCGAGCTCCTGCAGAACGCCGTGGACGCGATCACGGCGCGCGGCGCCCTCGGGGACACCGACGGGCCCGCCCGGATCGTGCTGCGGCCCCTCGCGGGCGGGGGCCTCGAGGTGCACGACACGGGCGTCGGCCTGACGCGCGACGAGGCCCACGAGCTCCTCGCGACGATCGGACGCAGCTCCAAGCGGGACGTCGAGCTCGGCACGGGGCGCGAGGAGTTCCTCGGCCAGTTCGGCATCGGGCTGCTCTCGGCGTTCATGGTCGCCGACGAGATCGAGCTCGTGTCGCGCTCGGCCCGCCCGTCCGTGGCGGGCGGCCCGGCCGCGCCGGTCCGCTGGCGCGGGCGCTCGGACGGGCGGTACGAGCTCGTCGAGCTCGCCCCGGACGACCCCGACGCGCCCGCGGAGCCCGGCAGCGTGGTGCGGCTGCGCCCGCGCCGGGACACCGAGCACTGGCTCGCGCCCGAGACGGTCGTCGCGCTCGCGCAGGACTTCGGCTCGCTCCTGCCGGTCGAGCTGCTCGTCGAGACGCGCCTCGACGACCCGGCCGCGGGCGGTCCCGACGCTCCCGTCGCCCTGCGGCGGCTCAGCGGCGAGGACCTGCCCTGGCGCGCGGCGCACCCGACGCCGGCGGCGCGCGACGCCGCGCTCGCCGCCTACGCCGAGCGCACGCTGGGCTTCACGCCGCTCGCCCGCATCGACCTCGACCTGCCGCTCGCCGGCCTGTCCGGGGTCGCGTACGTCCTGCCCGCGGCCGTCGCGCCGACAACGACCGCGCGTCACCGCGTGTACCTCAAGCGCATGCTCCTCGGCAGCGCCGTCGACGACCTGCTCCCCCCGTGGGCCTTCTTCGTCCGGTGCGTGCTCGACGCGTCCGTGCTGCGCCCCACCGCGTCGCGCGAGGGCCTGTACGAGGACGAGGTGCTCCTCGCGACCCGGGACGCTCTCGGTGCGCAGGTGCGGCGGTGGCTCCTGGAGACGCTCGCGACGGACTCGGTCCTCGCGCGGCGCTTCCTCGAGACCCACCACCTCGCGGTCCGGGCGCTCGCGCTCACCGACGACGAGATGCTCGACGTCGCGGCCCGCGTGCTGCCGTTCGAGACCACCGCCGGCACGGGCACCCTCGCGGACCTCGCGGAGGCGCACCCCCGCGGCCGGCTGCTCTACACCACGACCGTCGAGGAGTTCCGGCGCATCGCGCCCGTGGCCGCCGCGCAGGGCCTGCCGGTCGTCAACGGCGGCTACGTCTACGACGCCGCGCTGCTCGAGCGCGTCGCGGACCGCTTCCCGGGGTGGCGTCTCGCCCCGGTGGCGGCGGCCGACGTCTCGCACGTCCTCGCCGAGGTCGAGCCGCTGCGCGAGCTCGAGGTCGCCGACGCCCTCGCGGCGCTGGACGCCGCGCTGGACGAGCAGGGCTGCGACGTCGTCCTGCGCCGGTTCGAGCCCGACGCCCTGCCCGCGATGCTCCTGCACGACCGCGACGGCGACCACGCCCGCGAGGCGGCACGCGCCGCGGAGACCGACGACCTGTGGGGCGAGATCCTCGCCGGGATCAGCGGCCCCGCGCGCCCGCGCCGGCTCGTCCTCAACGACGCCAACGACACGGTGCGCGACCTGCTCGCGAGCCCCGACGCCGACGTCCGCGCGGCCGGGGGCCGGTCGCTGTACGTCACGGCCGTGCTGGCCTCGGGCAAGGCCCTCCAGCCCGCCGAGGCCGCCCTCATGAACGACTCGCTGTCGCTCCTGCTCGCCCGTGCCCTCGCGGCCGGGCCGGGCGCGAGCGCCGACCGCTCCCCCGACGAGGAGAACCGATGACGCGGTCCGTGGACCAGGTGAACGCCGCCCTGTACGACGTCCGGCGCATACCGTACGGCCTCGCGCGCTCGACGGCCGCAGCGGCCGAGCTCGAGCGCGTCGAGGCCGAGGGCCCCGACGCCGCGCGCGCGTACGCGCTCTTCGTGCTCGTCGAGTCGTCCGTGTGGGGCGGCGAGGTGACGAAGGCGTACCTGCCGTTCACCCGGCTGCTGCGCTGGTGGGACGAGCACCCGGAGCACTTCGACGCACAGGACGCGCACTCGCTGTTCTGGTCGTTCAAGTGGATGGTCGGGCACCTCATGGAGTTCCCCGACGTCCCGGCCGGGCAGATCGAGCGGACCCTCGACGACATGGCGCGGCGGTACGCCCTCGCGGGCAACGGCACGAACGCGGTCGCGCTCGAGCGCTTCGAGTGGGCGCGCGAGCGCGGGAGCGCGGACGTGGAGGACGCCTACCGCGCCTGGGTCGCGACGCCGCGCGACGAGTACTCCCAGTGCGAGGCGTGCGAGCCGGGCGACCGCGCGGCCTATCTCTTCGAGACGGGCCGGTACGACGAGGGCGTCCGGCTCCTCGAGCAGGTGCTGGAGGGGTCGCCGTCGTGCGCGACCGAGCCCGGGGACATGCTGTCGCACCTCCAGCTCGCCTACCTCGAGGTCGGCGACGCGAAGGCCGCCGCGCGCACGCACCGGCGCGGCCTGCGCCACCTCGACACCGGCGTGTCGATGACCGGTCCCACGGGCCGGCACGTCGAGTTCCTCGCGCGGACCGGGAACGCGTCCCGGGCGCTGCGCCTCCTCGTCGAGCACCAGGGTTTCCTCACCGTGGCGGACTCGCCCGGGGACCGGCTCGGCTTCCTCACGAGCGCGAGCGTCGCGACGGGCGTGCTGCGCGACGCGCACGCGGACGCCCCGCTCGCGCTGCGGGACGTCCCCGCGTCGACGGTGGCCGAGCTCGACGAGTGGGCGCGCCGCGAGGCGGCCGACCTCGCGCGCGCGTTCGACGCGCGCAACGGCACGCCCGCCGCGTCCGAGCGGCTGCACGCCGCGTGGGCGCGCGGCGCGCGCACGCTCCCGGTGGACCTCGCGGTGCTCAGCGCGGACGGCGGCGGCACGGGATCGGTCCCCGTCCCCGCGTGGTCCGTCACCACCGGGTCCGTCACCACAGGGGCCGTCGACGCAGAGGTCGGCACCGCAGGGGTCGGCACCGCGGATGCCGTCGCTGCCGCTCCCGCGGCTCGGCCCTCCGGGGCCGCGCCGGACGACCCGTCCGCCGCGGGCGCGCCCGGTGCCGAGCCCGCCGACGCGGACGGGCTGCTCGCCCTCGCCGAGGACGTCGCGCGCGAGGACCCCGTGCGCGCCGCGCAGCTCCTGCGTCGTGCGTCGACCCTGCTCGAGACCGCCGGGCACCTCGACCGCGCGGGCTTCGCGCTCGCCGAGGCCGCGCAGCTCGCCGCCGTCGACGGCGACGACGAGGGCGCCGCGCCCGCGTTCGCCCACGCGCTCGCGCTGCTGCGCGCCGGCGGCGTCGCGCCGCGCTTCGTCGGCCCCGTCGTCCGTGCCTCCGCGCGCGTCGCGGCCCGGCGCGGCGACGTGCCTGCGGCCCTCGCCCAGGTCGACCGGACGCTCGCCGACCTCGCCGCCGCGGACGACACCGCCGCGGAACCGCGCGCCGTCGACCTCGTGGAGCGCGACGCTTCGGCCGCCGAGCGCGAACGCCGCGAGCTGCGCGACTCCCGGGCCCGGCTCCTCGCGACCGCCGGCGAGCTCGACGCGGCGGCGACGCTCGCCGAGCGCGTCGCCGAGGAGTTCGCGCGCGCCGGCGACGTCGGCGACGCGGCGCACGCGTTCTGGCTCGCGGGGCGGTCGCGGAGCGCGGCGGGCGCCGACGCGGACGCCGTGGACCTGCTCGAGTCGGCGATGGAGGGGTTCGCGATCGTCCACGACCGCGACGCGCGCGCGACCGTCGCGAACGAGCTCGTCGCGGTCCTGCGCCGTCTCGGGCGCGAGCAGGACGCCGCCGCGGTGGGCGCCGGCCTCAGCGGCTGACGCCGCTCCCCGCGGACGGTGCCGGGCCGTCGTCGTACCACCGCACGGCGGAGGTCGCGCCGGCGCGGACGGGCGACGCGGCGCGAGCGTCCGCGTCGTCGCCCGGCAGCCCGAGACCGTCGAGCACGCCGGCAGGAGCGGCGAGGCGCGGGTCGTCCATCACCACCACGCGCGCGCCGCGACGCGCGAGCGCCGCGCCCGCCGCGCGTGCGGCCGCCGCGTCCTGGCCGCCGACCTCCAGGACCTCGACCGGGCCCGCCCACCCCGCGCCGGCGAGTGCGAGCAGCCCGACGGACGCCGCGACCCCCGCGACGGGACGGTCGTCGTGGCGAGTGGCCGCGGCCCACGTCGGGTCGACCCACGCGTCGGCGACGCCCGCGGCGGCGAGCGACGCGCGCGCCGGTCCCCGCACCGGTCCCGCGGGGCGCGGCGTCCCGGGGGCCACCACGACGACGGGCACGGAGCCGTCGTCGGGCACGCCGTCGACGAGGCGCCCGAGCGCGGCGAGCGCCGCCTCGCGCTCCTCCTCGAGAACCGTTGCCGCGCCCGCGGCGCCGGGCACGAGGAGGGGGGTACCGGGCAGGACGACGGCGCGGACGGTCACGGCCCCACCGTAGCCGTCGCGGGGTCGAGTCCCTGCCGCGACGGACGGTCCGTGGTCCGCCCGCCGTCGCGTCCTTGCCGCCCGCCGTCGCGTCCTTGGCGCCGCCGTCCACGGGAGGGACCACGCCGCGCGGGCACGCCCCGGGCGCGGGGTCGCGCAGGGGTCGCGATGCGACGTCCGGGCGTGCGCGCGAGTACGGTGGGTGGGTGAGGTTCTTCGGGGCGCAGGACGACGACGACCGGCGGGACGGCGATCCCCGCGGGTCCTCCGACGGCGGCGGGACGGCACCCCGCACGGGCGACGAGCTGCAGTCGCAGGTCGAGGACCTTCTCGCGCGAGAGCTCGGACAGGTCGCGACGGACGTGCTGCGTCCGCCGACCCCGTTGACGCTCTCGCGCGTCGTCGAGTGGATCACCGACAGCGGGTACAGCTACTTCGTCGACTCGGACGGCGACGTCGGGGGGCTGTGGCACGGCCGCCTGTTCTACTTCCTCCTCTTCGGCAACGGCGACGAGATCCTCCAGGTGCGCGGCCAGTGGAACCGCGACCTGGCGCTCGAACGGCTCGAGGAGATCCTCGAGTTCTGCAACGAGTGGAACGCGGACCGGATCTGGCCCAAGACGTACACGCGCGTGCGCGACAACGGCATGGTCCAGGTGTTCACCGAGGTCACGGTCGACCTCGAGCACGGCGTGACGGACGACCAGCTCGACCAGCTCCTCCAGTGCGGGCTGAGCACGGGGTCGATGTTCTTCGACGCGCTCGACGAGTTCTACCCGGACCCGGCGAGGCAGGCGCCATGACGCAGGCCCGCACCAACTGGTTCACGCGCCTGTTCGGCAACCGCCGGCCCAAGGCCCCCGACTCGCTGCCCCGCGAGGCGGAGCTGCCGCGCGCGCTGTCGATGTCGCGCGTCGGCGACCACCTCACGCGCCGCGGCTACCACTTCCGCGTCGACGACGACGGCGACATCACGGGCACGTGGGACGGGCACCGGTTCTGGTTCCTCCTGCTCGGCGACCGCTCCGAGATCCTCCAGGTGCGGGGCCGCTGGTCGACCTCGCTGCCGCTGGAGTCGCGGCTCGTCACGCTCCAGGCCGTCAACGACTGGAACCGCGAGCGCATCTGGCCCAAGGTCTACCTCCGCGAGGAGGCGGGACGGCTCGCGCTCTACGCCGAGGTCTCCGTCGACCTGGAGCACGGCGCGACGGACGCGCAGCTCGCGCAGACCGTCTCGTGCGGGCTGGGCACCGCGGTGCAGCTCTTCCACGCGATCGGCGCTCAGCTCCCCCCGGGCACCCTGGACGGCTGACCCTCCGGTCACCCGGTCACCGGGTCCGCGCGCGGGACGGCGTCGGTGCTCGGGGCTGCCGCGCCGGCGCCCGGCTCGGACGGTCGTCCGTCGTCGAGCGGGTCCCCGCCCTCTCGCGTCCGACCTCGTCCCGCGCCGCCCTGCTCGGACTGCTCAGGCGCGGACGGTCGGCAGGCCCAGGACGACCGGTCCGGCGGGGGCTCCCCCGCCGTGGCCGTGACCGTGCTCGTCCTCCCCGCCGAGGCGAGCGCGCTCGCGCCGCGCCCACGCGTCGCCCGAGCGCGTGCGGCGCACCGCGAACGTGCCGCCCGCGAGGGCCGAGTCGGCGATGAGGTGGTGCGGCGCCGCGCGCGTGACCTCGACGGTCACGACGTCGCCGGGGCGCGGCAGACGCGCGTCGAGGTCGTCCGCGAGGCGCGGGTCGCCCGCCTCGGGCGCCCCCGCGTCGTCGGGCGCCGCGAGCACGACGTCGGTCGGCAGCGCGAGGTGCACGAGGCGGTTGTCGGGGGCGCGGCCCGTCACGCGGTGCGTCGCGCCGTCCTTGCGCCCGGAGCCCTCGCCCACGAGCACGTCGAGCGTGCGCCCGACCTGGCGGGCGGCCTCCTCGCCGGCGATCCGCTCCTGGAGCGCCTGGAGCCGCTCGAAGCGCTCCTGGACGACCTCCTTCGGCAGCTGGCCGTCCATCGTCGCGGCCGGCGTCCCCGGCCGGGGCGAGTACTGGAACATGAACGCCGAGGAGAAGCGCGACGCCTCGACGACGCGCAGCGTCTCCGCGAAGTCCTCCTCGGTCTCGCCGGGGAACCCCACGATGACGTCGGTCGTGATCGCGGCGTCCGGCATCACGGCGCGCACGCGGTCGAGGATGCCGAGGAACCGCTCCGAGCGGTACGAGCGGCGCATCGCGCGCAGGATCCGGTCGGAGCCGGACTGCAGCGGCATGTGGAGCTGGGGCATGACGTTCGGCGTCTCGGCCATGGCGGCGATGACGTCGTCGGTGAACGCGGCCGGGTGCGGCGACGTGAAGCGCACGCGCTCGAGCCCGTCGATCGTGCCGCACGCCCGCAGCAGCTTGGCGAACGCGCCGCGGTCGCCGAACTCGACGCCGTAGCTGTTGACGTTCTGCCCGAGCAGCGTGACCTCGATCGCGCCGGCCTCGACGAGCGCCCCGACCTCGGCGAGGACCTCGCCCGGGCGACGGTCGCGCTCCTTGCCGCGCAGGTGCGGCACGATGCAGAACGTGCACGTGTTGTTGCAGCCGACGCTGATGGACACCCAGCCCGCGTAGACGGACTCGCGCTTGGTCGGCAGCGTCGAGGGGAAGACCTGCAGCGACTCGGCGATCTCCACCTGGGCGGCCTCGTTGTGGCGCGCGCGCTCGAGCAGCACCGGCAGGGCGTCGAGGTTGTGCGTGCCGAACACGACGTCGACCCACGGCGCCTTCTCGACGATGGTCCCGCGGTCCTTCTGGGCGAGGCAGCCGCCGACGGCGATCTGCATGCCGGGGCGCGCCGCCTTCACGGACGCGAGCTGGCCGAGGTTCCCGTACAGGCGGGTCGCGGCGTTCTCGCGCACCGCGCACGTGTTGATGACGACGACGTCGGCGCGGCTCGCGGCCTCGTCCTCGGCGCTCGCGCGCGTGTACCCGGCCTGCTCGAGCATCCCCGCCATGTGCTCGGAGTCGTGGACGTTCATCTGGCAGCCGAGCGTGCGGACGACGTAGGTGCGCGGGCGCGCGTCGTCGGTCGGCGCGGCGGGCGCGGCCAGGACGGGGGTGGGGGCGATCGTGGACATCACCGTCCAGGGTACGGCGCCGGGTGCCGTGTTACTGAACTGTTGCCCGACTGTTGCCGGATCAGGTGGCACTGCGCAACAGAAGGGACATAGTGTCCAGGAATGGCCGACGAGACCTCATCGCCGTCCGACGCGCAGAGCAGCGCGCAGGACGCTCCGCCCAGCACCGCAGCGCAGCCCCTCGGGGAACCGCTCGTCGAGCTGCGCGACGTCAACAAGCACTTCGGGGACCTGCACGTGCTGCGGGACATCAACCTGACCGTCCGTCGCGGCGAGGTGCTCGTCGTCATCGGGCCGTCGGGCTCGGGCAAGTCCACGCTGTGCCGCGCGATCAACCGTCTCGAGACGATCGACTCCGGGGAGATCCTCGTCGACGGCGAGCCGCTGCCGCAGGAGGGCAAGGCGCTCGCGCGCCTGCGCTCCGACGTGGGGATGGTCTTCCAGTCGTTCAACCTCTTCGCGCACAAGACGATCCTCGACAACGTGACGCTCGGGCCGGTCAAGGTGCGCCGCGAGAAGACGAAGGACGCCAAGGAGCGCGCCCTCGCGCTGCTCGACCGCGTGGGCGTGGGCAACCAGGCGCACAAGATGCCCGCCCAGCTCTCCGGCGGCCAGCAGCAGCGCGTCGCGATCGCCCGGGCGCTCGCCATGCACCCGAAGGTCATGCTGTTCGACGAGCCGACCTCGGCGCTCGACCCGGAGATGATCAACGAGGTCCTCGACGTCATGGCCGCGCTCGCCAAGGAGGGCATGACGATGATCGTGGTCACGCACGAGATGGGGTTCGCGCGCAGGGCCGCGAACCGCGTCGTGTTCATGGCCGACGGCCAGATCGTCGAGGAGGCCCACCCGGAGGAGTTCTTCACGGCGCCGAAGAGCGAGCGCGCGAAGGACTTCCTCTCGAAGATCCTCACCCACTGACGCCCTCGGACCGAGGGCGACACCCCCACACCCCGGCCGGCCGACGGGGCACACGCCCGGCGGGCGGCCACCACTCACGAAGGGTAGGAACGATGCGCACACGACACGCAGGTGCGGCCGTCCTCGCCGCGCTCACCGCGCTCACGCTCGCGGCGTGCGGCGGCGGCGAGGTCGGCGACGACAGCACCACCACGGACCCCGAGCAGACCGCGGGAGGCGGCGGCGGCGAGTCGATCAAGATCGGCATCAAGTTCGACCAGCCGGGCCTCGGCTACCAGGACGGCTCCACGTACACGGGCTTCGACGTCGACGTCGCCACGTACGTCGCGGGCGAGCTGGGCTACTCCGAGGACCAGATCGAGTGGGTCGAGGCGCCGTCCGCGCAGCGCGAGACGATGCTGCAGACCGGCCAGGTCGACATGATCTTCGCGACGTACTCCATCACGGACACGCGCAAGGAGACGGTCGCGTTCGCCGGCCCGTACTTCGTCGCCGGGCAGGACCTGCTCGTCGCCGAGTCGAACACCGACATCACCGGCCCGGAGTCGCTCGAGGGCAAGAACCTGTGCTCCGTCACGGGCTCGACGTCCGCGCAGCGCATCAAGGACGAGTACGCCGCCGGCGTGCAGCTGCTCGAGCGCCCGGGCTACGCCGAGTGCGTCACCGCGCTCACGGCCGGCCAGGTCGACGCCGTCACGACCGACGACATCATCCTCGCCGGTCTCGCGGCCCAGCCTGCCAACCAGGGCAAGGTCAAGGTCGTCGGCGCCCCGTTCTCGACCGAGCGCTACGGCGTCGGCCTCCCGCAGGACAACGACATCTGCGAGGACGTCAACGCGGCGATCGAGAAGATGATCGAGGACGGCTCCTGGGAGGAGTTCGTCACGAAGAACACCGAGGGCACCGGGTACACGCCGAACGCGAGCGAGAACCCGCCGACGGTCGACCCCTGCGCCTGACCGTCCACGATCGGGGGAGCGGCGCACCGGTGCGCCGCTCCCCCGGCCGTCCGGTCGGCGACCCGACCTGACGCACGACCCCTCCGGGAGGAAGACCAACCGTGGGTGACTACCTGTCACAGACCTGGGAGCTCGCGCGCGAGTACGACGTGCTCGGCGCCTTCTGGGTCAACATCCAGCTGACGTTCTGGGCGGCGATCCTGTCGCTCGTGCTGGGCACCGCCCTGGCGCTCATGCGGATCTCCCCGGTGCCGAGCCTGCGCTGGGCCGGGACGGCGTACGTCAACGTGTTCCGCAACACGCCGCTGACGATCATCATGACGTTCATGGTGCTCGGCCTGTGGGGCCAGCTCCAAGTCACGCTCGCCCCGGACTTCGCGGGCAACTTCTTCCGTCTCGCCGTCATCGGCCTCGCCGTCTACCACGCCGCGTTCGTGTGCGAGTCGATCCGCTCGGGCGTCAACACGGTGCCGATCGGCCAGGCCGAGGCCGCGCGCGCGATCGGGCTGCCGTTCCTGCCCGCCGCGCGGCTCATCATCCTCCCCCAGGCCTTCCGCGGCGCGATCGCCCCGCTCGGCAACACGCTCATCGCGCTGCTGAAGAACTCGACCGTCGCGGCGGCCGCGAGCGTCACGACGGAGACGTCGAGCCTCATGAAGACCATGATCGAGTTCAACTCGAACTACATCTACGGGATCTTCCTGACGTTCGCGATCGGCTACGTCATCCTGGTCATCCCCATCGGCCTGCTCACCACGTCCCTCTCGACCCGACTGGCGGTCCGCCGATGAGCACCCAGCAGTCCGTCCTCTTCGACGCGCCGGGCCCGCGCGCCCGCCGCGTGATCATGATCGGCAACGTCGTCGGCGGGATCGTCGTGCTGGGCGTCGCCGCCCTCGTGCTTCTCGCGCTCGGCCGCAAGGGCCAGCTCGACGCCGACCTGTGGACCTCGCTGTTCACCGCCGACGCCTGGCAGTACTACTTCATCCCGGGCCTGCAGAACACGTTGCGCGCCGCGGGCTTCGCCATCGTCGGCGCGCTCGTGTTCGGGCTCGTGTTCGGCACCGGCCGCCTCTCCCAGCTGCGCGCGGTGCGCGTCGTGAGCGGCATCGTGGTCGAGTTCTTCCGCGCCGTGCCCGTGCTGCTCATGATGATCTTCTTCTACCTGCTGCTGGGCTTCAACAAGGTCGACGACGCACCGTTCCTCGCGGTCGTCTTCGCCCTCGTGCTCTACAACGGGTCCGTCATCGCGGAGCTCGTGCGCTCGGGCGTCGGGAACCTCCCCAAGGGCCAGGGCGAGGCCGGCCTGGCGATCGGCCTCACGCCGAGCCAGACCCTGCGCTCGATCCAGCTCCCCCAGGCGCTCATCGCGATGCTGCCGGCCCTCGTGTCGCAGCTCGTCGTCGTCCTCAAGGACTCCGCGCTGGGGCAGATCATCACGTACAACGAGCTCCTGCGCGCCGCGCAGCTCTTCGGCGTCGGCAACGGGAACATCCTCCAGTCGCTCGTCCTGGCCGCGGTGATCTTCATCGTCATCAACTGGCTGCTCACGCTCGTCGCCCGCTGGCTCTCCCGCTTCCTCAGCGGTCGCACCGCGGGCGCGACGACGACCGGCCCGGGCATCGGCAACCCGACGGTCGTCGCGGGCGGGCCCGCCGAGGACGCCCCCGCGGAGGCCGCGGCACGCTGACGGGGGGCAGGACCCGGGTCGGCTCGTCGCGGCGACCCGCGCCTCCGTCGTGGCGGCTGCGCGCCGCCGGGCTCAGTCGAGAGGCTCGCCCTCGGCGTCGAGCTCGCGCTGGACGATCTCGAACGCGAGCGACGGGCTGTAGCCCTTGCGCGCCAAGGCGCCCACGGCCCGACGGACCCGCACGTCGCGGTCGAGACCGCGCGTGCGCGCGAGGCGGGTGCGCGCGAGCGCGAGCGCCGCGTCCGCCTCGGAGTCGTCGTCGACCTGCTCGAGCGCTGCGGACCCGACGTCCGGGTCGATGCCGCGACGGCGCAGCTCGGTCGAGATCGCGCGCCGCGAGAGGCCCCGCTCGGCGTGCCGGGTGCGGACGATCATCTCGGCGTACTGCGCGTCGTCGACGAGCCCGACCTCCTCGAAGCGGTCGAGGACCGGCAGCACGACGTGCTCCGGGTAGCCCTTGCGCGCGAGGGACTGCGCGAGCTCGGCGCGGCTCTTCGGCGCGGCCGTGAGGATGCGGAGCACGGTCTCGCGCGCCCGCTCGGTGAGGTCGGCGTCGCTGATCTCTCCCCGCTCCACGAGCTCGTGGAGGGACGGGCGCGGGCGCCGCCCGGCCGTGCGGCCGGTGCGACGCCCGTCGTCGTGCGGGGCGGACGGCGCGTCGCCGTCGGGCCCGCTCCCCTGCTCGATCAGAACGGCGACTTCTTCCCCTTGGCGGCACCCGCCGTCGCCTTCGCGGCCGGAGCCGCGTCGGCGACGGTCACGCCCGCGGCCGGGTCGGCCGGCGCGTCGACCTTGGCACCGACGCCGAGCTTCTCCTTGATCTTCTTCTCGAGCTCGTTGGCGAGGTCCGGGTTGTCGCGCAGGAACGCGCGCGCGTTCTCCTTGCCCTGGCCGAGCTGGTCGCCGCCGTACGTGAACCACGACCCGGACTTGCGCACGAACCCGTGCTCCACGCCCATGTCGATGAGGCCGCCCTCGCGCGAGATGCCGACGCCGTAGAGGATGTCGAACTCGGCCTGCTTGAACGGCGGGGCCATCTTGTTCTTGACGACCTTGACGCGCGTGCGGTTGCCGACCGCGTCGGTGCCCTCCTTGAGGGTCTCGATGCGGCGGATGTCGAGGCGCACGGACGCGTAGAACTTCAGCGCCTTGCCACCGGTCGTCGTCTCGGGCGAGCCGAAGAACACGCCGATCTTCTCGCGGAGCTGGTTGATGAAGATCGCCGTGGTGCCGGACGCGTTGAGCGCACCGGTGATCTTGCGCAGCGCCTGCGACATGAGGCGGGCCTGGAGGCCGACGTGGCTGTCGCCCATCTCGCCCTCGATCTCGGCCTTCGGCACGAGGGCCGCGACCGAGTCGATGACGATGATGTCGAGCGCGCCCGAGCGGATGAGCATGTCCGCGATCTCGAGCGCCTGCTCGCCGGTGTCCGGCTGCGAGACCAGGAGCGCGTCGGTGTCGACGCCGAGCTTCTTGGCGTACTCCGGGTCGAGCGCGTGCTCGGCGTCGATGAACGCCGCGATGCCGCCGGCACGCTGCGCGCTCGCGACCGCGTGCAGCGCGACCGTCGTCTTGCCGGAGGACTCCGGGCCGTACACCTCGATCACGCGGCCGCGGGGCAGCCCGCCGATGCCGAGCGCGACGTCGAGCGCGATGGACCCCGTGGGGATCACGTCGACCGGCGCGCGGCCCTCCTCGCCGAGGCGCATGACGGAGCCCTTGCCGAAGCTCCGGTCGATCTGGGCGAGGGCTGCCTCGAGCGCCTTCTCGCGGTCTGCGGGTGCGGGCATGTCAGTCCACCTTCGGTTCGACGTCCATAGTTCGTTGTGGCCCGACGTTACGGGCAGCCACCGACACGCGGCGCCGGCGACCCTCGAGCCTGGGGATCGTCGTGCCGGACCGGCGTCCTGGGCCCGCCGGAGCGCGCCCTGTGCACAACTCTAGCCGAACACCTGTTCGACCCGGCGACCCCGGGCCCGGCGTGTCACGCGCCGGCGGCTCACGCTGCGCCGTCGGACGACCACGCCTCGCCCGGCCGCAGGACCACCACGCGCGTGCGGGGCGCCGCGCGCTGGCACGCCGCCTCGAACGCCGCGCCCGCGTGGTCCATCCACCCGCGCGGCAGGTGCCGGCCGCCCGGCGCGTGGAGCGTGCCCCAGTGGACCGGGATCGCGACGCGCACGCCGACCTCGGCGCACACGCGCGCCGCCTGCGCGGGCCCGAGGTGCCCGCCCGACAGCCGCGGCCCCCAGCCGCCGACGGGCACGAGCGCGACGTCGACCGGCCCGTCCGCGAGCGCCGGGAGGTGGACCATCTCCGCGTGGTGCTCCGTGTCGCCCACCGCCCACACGCGCACGCCGCCCGGCCCGGTCGCGCGCACGAGGTGCCCGTTCGCCGCGTTGGGCCGGTGCGGCATGGGCCGGTGCCCGTGCACGGCCCGCACGAGGCGCACCTCGACCCCGGCGTCCGCCGGGCCGACGCCGTGCCACGCGCCGCCGAGGAGACCGACGCCGCGCAGCCCCTTGGCGCGCAGCCACCGGGCGTTCGCGGGCGCGGTGAGGACCGGGACGTCGCCGAGGAGCCGCAGCGACCGCAGCTCGGCGTGGTCGTGGTGCAGGTGCGACAGGAGCACGGCGTCGGCGCCCTCCCACTCACCCGCGTCCGGCCGGTCGCCGCGCCGTCGCAGCACGCCCGCGTGACGCTGCAGGAGCGGGTCGGTGACGAGCCGCACGGGCGGGGTGCCGGCGGGCCCGGTGCCCACGTCGAGGACGACGCTCGCGTGGCCGAGCCACGTCACGCGGACGCTCACGGCGCGCCGTCCCGCCGTGCGGGGCCGCGCGCGGGCACGGGCTCGCGCAGGCCGAGGTCGCGCAGCCACGCGACGAGCCGGCGGTGCACGGCCTCGGCCCCGACGAGGACGCGCTCGCCGTCGACGACCTCGAGCTCGTCGTCGGGCAGCGCGAGGTGGGCCGGCCAGAGCAGGACGGCCTCGTTCTGCGCTCCGCCGAGCCCCCCGTGCGAGCCGACCAGCCCCTCGAACGCGTGCACCATCCCGACCTCGTCGACGCGCGAGACGAGCACGAGGTCGCCCGCGTCCTCGAGCCCCGCGACGCGCTCGAGGTCGGCGGCCGCGCGCGAGCCGTACGCGGCGAGCGGGTCCTCCCCCACGACCTCGCCCGTCCGCAGGTCGCGCGAGCCCGTGCGCCCCTGCGCGCGCACGCGGCCGTCCGCCCCGCGCTCGACGACGACGCCGACGGCCGGGTGCGCGACGAGCCCGGGCAGGAGCGCGGGCCAGCGCGCGCGCACCTCGTCGCCCGTGAGCCGGCGCGGCTCGCGGGGGAACCAGACCATCCCGAGGTTGCCGGAGCCGACGACCGCGACCTCGGGCAGCTCCGGCGCGGTCGCGGCGGCGTCGGCGCGCCGCTCCGACCGGTCGGGTCCCACGAGCATGCGCCCGGCGCCCGGCGCGTCGTCGCCCGCGTGGCGCAGCGCGTGCAGGGCCGTGTTGGTGGGGCCCCACGCCTCGCTGTCGGGGGCGGTGGCCCGACGCCGCCCCTCGACCCGCGCTCCGTCCTCGCGCGGGGCGCGGCCCGGCCCGGGCACGTCGTCGGCGGGCGCGCGGTCGAGCGCCATGAGCCGCCGGACCTCGTCGAGGAAGGTCCGTCCGGCGACCTGCTCGAACGTCGGGCCGAGCGACTGCCCGTGGTCGGAGAGCACGACGACCTCGTAGCGGCGCGGCGCGACCGCCGCGACCTGCTCCCAGAGACCGACGACGCCGTCCAGACCCTCGAGCGCACGCAGCGACTCGGGGCGCAGCGGACCCGCGTGGTGGGCGATCTCGTCGTAGTCGACGAGGTCGACGCACACGACGGGCGCGCCGCGCACGAGCTGCTCCGCGACGAGCGTGGTGTTGAGGTCGCGGAGCACGACGTTCGTCACCGCCCGCAGCACCGGGTACCACCCGAGGCGCGAGACGCGCGGCTCGACGCCGCGCACGGCCTGCTGCCAGCCCTGGTACAGCTCCTTGAGGAGCTCGCCGAGCGCGACGACCACGGCGCGCACGAGCACGAACGGGCTCGCGAAGAAGTGCACGAACATCTGCCCCGGGCCCAGGCCCGCGCTCGCGCGGCTCATGACGAGCAGGCTCGTCGCGGCGTCGCCCGAGAACATCGTCGAGACGGCGACCCCGCCGCCCGCGAGGAGCCCCGCGCCGTCGCTCGTCCGCGCCTCGACCGCCGCGGCGTCGGCGGGCCGGTTCGTCACGACGAGCCGGCCGAGCGCGCGCGACCACCACCGGAACGCGGGCACGTGCTCGGTCGAGCCGTGCAGGAGCCCGATCGTCGAGGCGGGCGTCGTCGCGGGCACGCGGGCCCACCACGTCGTCAGGTGGTGGCTGCCGCTGCCGAGCCAGCGCGCGAGCGTCGGGACGAGCCCTGCCTGCAGCGCGTAGTCGAGCGTGGGCCGGGCGACGCCGTCGAGCAGGACGACGAGCAGGCCCGCGGGTCGCCCGGCGTCGTCGGCGCCGCCCCGGGCCGGGCGCGGCACCCCGGCGTGGCGTCGCGCGCGGCGCAGCAGGTCGCCCAGCACGTACTCGTTGTCGCTCGCGCCCACGACCCAGCGCCCGAGCGCCATGAGCACCGCGGCCAGGACGAGCACGGCGAGGACGTCGAGCCACGAGCCGCTGCGGAAGCCGGGGAGGTACGTGAGCGCGGCCCACGCGACGACGAGCTGGGCCGCCATGCCCGAGACGAGCGCGCCGACGACGCCCGAGCGGCGCGCGAGCCGCCGCAGCACGGGCCGCAGCAGCGCGTCGCCCACGCCGACCGCGAGCGCCGCGAGCACGAGGGACCACGGCTTCGTCACCTCGACGCCGGGCACGACCCAGATCGCGAGGCCGAGGCCGAGCGTCGTCGAGACGAGCGACCACGCCGCGCCGCGCACGTCGGCCGCGGTGACGCGCGCGGCACCGCGAGCCCGGGCAGGAACGCTCATGCCGCCATCATCGCGGGGCCGGGCGGGTCGCGCTCCCCGGCCGACGCGGCGACGGGTACCGGGGCGCCGACAGGACGCGCCAGCGGTCCCCGCGGCGCCGGAGGGGCGACGCGCTCAGCGGCGCGGCGGCGCCTGACGGTGCTCGTCGCGGCCCCAGCGCCGCTCGTCGGGCACGTCGAGAGCGTCGCAGAGGGCGTGCCAGACGACGCGCGGCTCGACGCCGTCCTCGAGCGCCTGCGCCGCCGTGCGGTCGTCGAGGGCGGACAGCACCTGCTCGCGGACGTAGGCACGACCCAGGGACTCGCCGAACACCTCGTCGACCAGCTCGGAGAACTCGCGGTAGCGCACGGCACCAGCCTCCCACGCCCGGGCCGCGCCGCGGACCGCGGTCCGCCGCCCGTCCGGCGACGCCCGCGTCCGGACCCCTGTCACCGCGCGACGTGTGGGTGGGCACGACCACAATGGGCGGGTGACCGTCGACCCCCTCGCGCGCTTCGCCGCGCCCACGCGCGCCTGGTTCTCCGGCGCGTTCGACGCGCCGACCGCCGCGCAGGCGGGCGCGTGGGACGCCGTGGCGAGCGACCGGCACGCGCTCGTGGTCGCCCCGACGGGCTCGGGCAAGACGCTCGCGGCGTTCCTGTGGTCGCTCGACCGGATCATGAGCGCGCCGGCCGAGGGCACGCAGGTGGCGCGCGAGCACCGCTGCCGCGTCGTGTACGTGTCGCCGCTCAAGGCGCTCGCGGCGGACGTCGAGCGCAACCTGCGCTCGCCGCTCGCGGGCATCCGGCAGGCGGCGGTGCGCCTCGGCCAGGAGGTGCCGGACGTCGTCGTCGGCACCCGGACCGGCGACACGCCGACGAGCGAGCGCCGCCGCCTCGCGACGCACCCCCCGGACATCCTCATCACGACGCCCGAGTCGCTGTTCCTCGTGCTCACGTCGCAGGCGCGCGCGGGGCTCGTGGGCGTCGAGACGGTCGTCGTCGACGAGATCCACGCCGTCGCGGGCACCAAGCGCGGCGCGCACCTCGCGGTGTCGCTCGAGCGGCTCGACGCGCTGCTCGAGGCGAACGAGCGCCCGCCCGCGCAGCGCGTGGGCCTCTCGGCCACGGTCCGGCCCGTCGACGCGGTCGCGACGTTCCTCGGCGGGCACCGCCCCGAGTCCGACGGCGGCCGCGAGGTCGTCGTCGTGCAGCCCCCGGCGAGCAAGCGCATCGAGGTCGACGTCGTGGTGCCCGTCCCGGACCTCACCGATCTCCAGACCGCCCCGCTCGTGCCCGACGCCGGGTCGCGCGACGGCGGGCTGCCACCGCTGCCGCCGGGCGAGCGCGACCTCACCGGTCCGGCCACGTCACGCCCCACGGGCGCGCCCGAGGTCCGCCCCGCGCGCCCGTCGGTCTGGCCGCACGTCGAGGAGCGCGTCGTCGACCTCGTCGCGGACCACCGCTCGACGCTCGTGTTCACCAACTCCCGGCGCGGGGCCGAACGGCTCACCGCCCGCATGAACGAGGTGTGGGCCGAGCGCCAGGGCGAGGACGTGCTCGACCCGGGCACGGTCACCGCCGCGCAGGTCCAGGCGCAGTCCGGGGCGAGCTCGGGCGTGGAGCCGGTCATCGCGCGCGCCCACCACGGGTCGATGAGCCGCGCGGAGCGCACGCGCACGGAGACCGAGCTCAAGGACGGTCGCCTGCCCGCGGTCGTCGCGACGTCGAGCCTCGAGCTCGGCATCGACATGGGCGCGGTCGACCTCGTCGTCCAGGTGGGCGCGCCGCCCTCGGTCGCGTCCGGCCTGCAGCGCATCGGGCGCGCGGGGCACCAGGTGGGCGCGGTGTCGCACGGCGTCGTGTTCCCCACGCACCGCGGCGACCTCGTGCCGTCCGCGGTCGTGGCCGAGCGCATGCGCGGCGGGGGCATCGAGGAGCTGCACGTGCTCGCCAACCCGCTCGACGTGCTCGCGCAGCAGGTCGTGGCGATGGTCGCGGTCGACGAGTGGACGGTCGCCGAGCTCGCGACGGTCGTGCGGCGCAGCGCGCCCTACGCCCACCTCGGCGACGGGTCCCTGCACGCGGTGCTCGACATGCTCGCCGGACGCTACCCGAGCGAGGACTTCGGCGAGCTGCGCGCGCGCATCGTGTGGGATCGTGCGTCCGGCCGGCTCACCGGGCGCCCGGGGGCCCTGCGGCTCGCGGCGACGAGCGGCGGGACCATCCCCGACCGCGGCATGTACGGCGTCTTCCTCGCGACCGACGCGCCGACGGGCGGCGTCGCGGGCGACCCGGACACCGCCGGCGGCCGGGCGCCGCGCGGCGGCAAGCGCGTCGGCGAGCTCGACGAGGAGATGGTCTACGAGTCGCGCGTGGGCGACACGTTCACGCTCGGGTCGAGCACGTGGCGCATCGAGGACATCACGCCCGACCGCGTGCTCGTCACGCCCGCGCCGGGCATCCCCGGCCGCCTGCCGTTCTGGAAGGGCGACTCCCCCGGACGGCCCGCCGAGCTCGGTCGCGCGCTGGGCGGCTGGGTGCGCGAGACCGACGCGCTCGCCGCCGCCGACCCGGAGGCGGCGGCCGACCGGCTGCGCGCCGCCGGCCTCGACGCGTGGGCGACCGACAACCTGCTCGCCTACCTGCGCGAGCAGCGCGAGGCGACGGGCCGGGTCCCCGACGACCGCACGGTCGTCGTCGAGCGGTTCCGCGACGAGCTCGGCGACTGGCGCGTCGTCGTGCACTCGCCGTACGGCGCGAAGGTGCACGCGCCGTGGGCGCTCGTGCTCGCCGCGCGGCTGCGCGAGCGGTACGGGGTCGACGCCGCGGCGATGCACGCCGACGACGGCATCGTCCTGCGGCTGCCCGACACGGGGGAGTCGTGGCTCGACCGCGCGTCCGACGGGGGCACCGGCGGGTCGGGGGCGGACGCGGCCGTCGTGCCCGTGGAGGACCTGCTGCTCGACCCGGACGAGGTGCTCGACGCGGTGCGCGACGAGCTCGGCGGGTCCGTGATGTTCGCGTCGCGGTTCCGCGAGGCCGCGGCGCGCGCGCTCCTGCTCCCCCGGCGCCGGCCCGACCGCCGCCAGCCGCTGTGGCAGCAGCGCCAGCGCTCGGCCCAGCTGCTGTCCGTCGCGTCGCAGTACCCGGAGTTCCCCATCGTCCTCGAGGCGGCGCGCGAGTGCCTCCAGGACGACTTCGACGTCGCGGCGCTCGTCGACCTCATGCGGGACCTCGCCGCCGGGCGCGTGCGGCTCGTCGAGGTCACCACGCCCACGCCCTCGCCCTTCGCGCAGTCGCTCCTGTTCGGCTACACCGCGCAGTTCCTCTACGACGGCGACGCCCCCCTTGCGGAGCGCCGCGCGGCGGCGCTCTCGCTCGACCCGACGCTCCTCGCCGAGCTCCTCGGCGGCGACGGCGTCGCGGCGCAGCTCGCCGACCTGCTCGACCCGGCGCAGATCGAGCGCACCGAGGCCGAGCTCGGCGCGCTCGCGCCCGAGCGCCAGGCCCGGCACGCGGAGGACCTGTGGGACGTCCTGCGCCGGCTCGGCCCGCTCACGGACGACGAGCTCGCGGCGCGCACGCGCGAGGACGTGCGCGGCGACGTCGGCGACTGGCTGCGCGGGCTCGAGTCGGCGCGGCGCGTCATGCGCGTCCGGCTCGCGGGCGTCACGCCCGAGCGCGCGCCGCAGTGGGCCGTGGTCGAGGACGCCGGACGGCTGCGCGACGCGCTCGGCGTCGCGCTGCCCGTCGGGATCCCCGAGGTGTTCACCGAGCCCGTGCCCGACCCGCTCGGCGACCTCGTGCGCCGGCACGCGCGCACGCACGGACCCTTCACCGCGCACGACGTCGCGACCCGGCTCGGGCTCGGCGTCGCGGTCGTCACCCAGACGCTCGAACGACTGGAGGCCGCGCGGGTCGTCGTGCGCGGGCGCCTGCGCCCCGAGTCGATCGGGGGCACCGGCGACGACTGGTGCGACGCCGAGGTCCTGCGCGTGCTGCGCCGCCGCTCGCTCGCGGCGCTGCGGGCCGAGGTCGAGCCCGTGCCCGCCGAGACGCTCGGCGTCTTCCTCCCCCGGTGGCAGGGGCTGGGCGCGCTGCGCGGCACGGACGGGCTCCTGCGCGTCGTCGAGCAGCTCTCGGGCGCGGCCGTGCCGGCGTCCGCCCTCGAGACCCTCGTGCTCCCGGCGCGCGTCACCGACTACACCCCGACGATGCTCGACGAGCTCACCACGACCGGCGAGGTCGTCTGGTGCGGCCACGCCCCGCTGCCCGGCTCCGGCGGCGGCGACGGTCTCGTCAGTCTCCACCTCGCGGAGTGGGCGCCCCTCACGCTGCCCGACCCCGGCCCGCCGCCCGAGAGCGGGCTGCACGCGACGCTCCTCGACCTCCTCGACGGGTCGGGCGGCTACTTCCTGCCCCGCCTCGCGGAGCGCGCGGGCGCCGACGTGGGACCGACCCTCGACGCGCTGTGGGACCTCGTGTGGTCGGGGCACGTGACGAACGACGGGCTCGGCTCGCTGCGCGCCCGGCTCGGCGCCGCGGGCGGAGCGCACCGCGCCCCGCGCGCGCCCGCCCGCCCCCGCCCGCTC
>NZ_WMKA01000023.1 GCF_009711085.1 Cellulosimicrobium composti | reverse complement strand
GCCGCGACGGCCGCGGTCCAGCAGTCCGGTGCGGGCCGCGCGGTCGTCCCGGGGGCCGGGCACGCGCCGTCGGGCCCGACGACGTCCCCCGCCGCGGGCGCAGCGGTCGCGGCACGACCCGGTGCGGGCGGGGCGGACCCGTTCGACCTCGGCGACCTGCTCGCCGCGCAGGGCTCGCTCGACGCCGTGCGACGGCCTGCGCCGGAGGTGCCGTCGGTCGCGTCGATCCTCGACGCGCTCGCCGGCCGCCCCGGCGCGCCCGCCCCCGCCGACGCCGCGCCGTCGGGCCCGGGTGCCGCCCCGGCGGACGCGACGTCCACGCCGGGAGAGCCGGGGACGGCGGGGACAGGAGCGACGACGGGCGAGGCGGCGACGGCCGCCGCCGAGGAGGAGCCGGTCCGCTCCCTCGACGAGCTGCTCGCCGAGCTCGACGCGCTCACCGGCCTCGCCCGGGTCAAGGACGAGATCCATCGCCAGACCGAGCTCCTGCGCGTCGAGAAGCTGCGCGCGGAGGCGGGACTGACGCGCCCGACGCTCACGCGGCACCTCGTGTTCCTCGGGAACCCGGGCACGGGCAAGACGACGGTCGCGCGCCTCGTCGCCGGCATCTACCGCGCGCTCGGGCTGCTCGAGAAGGGCCACCTCGTCGAGGTGGACCGCTCCGAGCTCGTCGCGGGGTACCTCGGGCAGACCGCGGTGAAGACGTCGGAGGTCGTCGCGACGGCGCTCGGGGGCGTGCTGTTCGTCGACGAGGCGTACGGCCTCGCGGAGGACCAGTACGGCGCGGAGGCGATCAACACGCTCGTCAAGGACATGGAGGACCACCGCGACGAGCTCGTCGTCATCGTGGCGGGCTACCCCGGGCCGATGGCGGACTTCCTCGCGACGAACCCGGGCCTCGAGTCGCGGTTCTCCACGACGATCACGTTCGAGGACTACGCCGACGCCGAGCTGCGCGACATCTTCGCGAGCATGGCGTCCCGCGCCGACTTCGAGCCGACGCCCGAGGCGCTCGACGTGTTCGAGCGCCTGGCCGCCGCGCAGCCACGCACCGAGGGCTTCGGCAACGCGCGCTGGGCGCGCAACGTGCTCGACGCGGCGGTCGCGCGCCACGCGTGGCGCCTGCGCGACACCGCGCGACCCAGCGTCGACGAGCTGCGCCTCCTGCTGCCGGTCGACGTCGTCGACGGCGAGGGCGCCCCCGCGCTGCTCGCCACGCTCGACCCGCCCGCGGCCCCGGACGAACCCGCCGAGGGCGACCCGGCCATGGCCGACCCGATCGCGAGCGACCCCACCGCGGCCGACCAGACCGACCCCGAGCGCGCCGGGCACGACCCGGCCGGCGCCCCCCAGACCGCACCCTCCACCGCCGAGGAGAACGCATGACGACCACCCCGGTCCGCCCGGCGGGCCAGCCCACCGCCCCCGTGCCCGGCACAGCGCCGGGCACGAGCGCGCCCGCACCGGCGGCCGCGCCGACCGCCCGCGCGTCCCGAGCGCGGCGCGCGCTGCGCCGCACCCCGGGCAAGCTGCGGCTCGTCATGGCGCTGTGCGTGCTCGCCGCGCTCGCGCTGGGCGTGCTCGGGTTCCAGGCCGGCAGCGTGCAGTCGCGCGCGCTCGAGGCGGCGAGCGAGGACGCGGCCCAGCTCGTGGGCGTCCAGGAGGTCCGCAACGCGCTCGTCGCGGCGGACGCGACGGCGACGGGCGCGTTCCTCGTCGGCGGCCTCGAGCCCGCCGACCAGCGCGCGCGCTACGACGACCTCGTGGACCAGGCCGCGACGCGGCTCGCGACCCTGTCGGGGAGCAACGAGGGCGACGCCGCGCTGCTCGGCGAGGTCGCGGCCGACCTCACGGTCTACACGGGGCTCGTGGAGCAGGCGCGCGCGAGCAACCGCCAGGGCTTCCCCGTCGGCTCGGCCTACCTCGACCAGGCGTCGACGATCCTGCGCGAGCAGATGCTCCCGACGCTCGACGAGGTCGTGCTGGACGACGCCGACCGCGTCGCCGCCGACTTCTCGGGCGTGCGCAACGCGCTCTGGGTGCTCGCGGGCGGGCTGCTCGCGCTCGCGGTGCTGCTCGCGAGCCAGGTCTGGCTCGCGCGCCGGACGCACCGCGTGCTCAACGTGGGTCTCGCGGTCGCGACGGGCGTCGTGCTCGTCGTGGGCGTGGTGGCCACCGTGCTGCTCGCGCAGGCGAGCTCGCGCGCGCAGGACGTGCGCACGGGTCCGTACGCGGCGACGCTCGCCGCGTCCCAGGCGTACTCGCTCGGGAACGACGCGAAGTCGATGGAGGCGTTCACGCTCATCAAGCGCGGGTCGGGCCAGGCGTACGAGGAGGCGTTCGTCACCGCGACGGACGACGCGGCCGCGCGGCTCGACGCCGCCGCCGCGGAGGGCATCCTCGACGGCTCGACGGCCCAGGCCCTCGACGCGTGGGTCGCCCGGCACGCGGAGATCCGCGCGCTCGACGACGACGGCCGGTGGGACGAGGCGGTCGCGCTCGCGACCGCGACCGACCCCGAGAGCCCCAACGCCGCGTTCGACGCGTTCTCCGCGTCCGCGCGCGACGACATCGAGACCGGCGCCGCCGCGACGAGCGACCGTCTCGACGGCGCGGCGACGACCGCGACCGTCGCGGGCTGGCTCGTGCTCGTGGCGGGACTCGTCGCGGCGCTGCTCGCGTGGCGCGGCGTTTCGGCACGACTGGAGGAGTACCGGTGACCACGACGCTCGCCTTCCCCGCCCGGACCACCCGGCGCCGCCACACCGGCGGTGCCGTCGCGGCCGCCGTCGCCGCGGTCCTCGCGCTCGCGGCGTGCTCAGGGCCGTCCGGCGCGGACGACCTGCGCCTCGCCGAGGCGCCCGCGCAGGAGGGTGCCGAGGAGGCGCCCGCCGCGCCCGCGGCGCCGGCCGAGTGCGCAGACCCGCTCGCGTCCTACGCTCCCGAGGGCGCGCTGCCGGGCCCGGAGGCGCTGCCCGGCGGCAGCACGATGGCCGAGATCCGCGACCGCGGCTCGCTCGTCGTCGGCGTCTCGGCCGACACGCTGCTCATGGGCGCGCGCAACCCGCTGTCCGGGCAGATCGAGGGCTTCGACATCGACGTGCTCCACGAGATCTCGCGCGCGATCTTCGGCGACCCCGACCGGCTGCAGTTCCGCGTCATCACGTCCGGGCAGCGCCTCGACGTGCTCGAGAACGGCGAGGTCGACCTCGTCGCGCGTGCGTTCACCATCACCTGCGAGCGCTGGGAGTCCATCGCGTTCTCCGCGGAGTACTACCACGCGGGGCAGAAGGTGCTCGTGACGCGCGACTCGACCGCGAACGGGATCGCGGACCTCGAGGGCCAGCGCGTGTGCGCACCCGAGGGCACGACGACGCTCACGCGCCTCGAGCAGTTCGCGGGCATCGAGCCCGTCCCGGCGACGACGCACACGCAGTGCCTCGTGCTGTTCCAGCAGGGCAAGGTCGACGCGATCACGGGCGACGACACGATCCTCGCGGGCTTCGCGGCCCAGGACCCGTACGCGAAGGTCGTGGGCGAGGCGATCAGCGACGAGCCCTACGGCATCGGCGTGCCCGCGCAGGACGTGGACATGGTGCGGTTCGTCAACGGCGTCCTGGAGCAGATGAAGTCCGACGGGCGCTGGGCCGCGATCTACGACGAGTGGCTCGGCGGCCTCGGCCCCGCCCCGACCCCGCCGGCCGCGGTGTACGGCCGCACGCCGTGACGCGCACGCCCGCACCGGAGGCGCCGGGACGGCTCGGCGAGGCGATCCCCGCCGCCGACCTCCTGGCGTACCTCGCCGCGCTCGAGACGTGGCTCGACGAGCGCCGCACGGAGCTCGACCGGCTCGACGCCGCGGCGCAGTCGGCCGCGACGCCCGACGCGTACACCTCCGACCTCGTGCTCGCGCTCACGCTGTGGCAGGCGATCCGCTCGCGCGCCGACGAGATCCGGCCCGTGTGGGACTCGGGCCGGGCCGACGCCGTCGCGCGCGAGAGGATCTCCCAGCTCGTCTGGGGCCGCCTCGACTCGGGCTCGGGCGCCGCGCTCGTCTCCCTCGTCGAGGCCGTCAAGCTGTGCGACGCGCTCGTCGTCCAGCTCCGCACGCGCCTGTCGTTCGACCCGCACACGGCCGACCAGGTCGCGCGCCTGCGCGGCGTGCGCGCCGAGCTCGTGCGGTGCGAGGACCTCGCCGGGTCGGACGCCGACGCGCGGGGGCGCGTCGAGACCCTGCGGGGGCGCCTCGACCACCTCGTCGCGCAGGCCGCGCGCGGTGCCGACGTCTCGGGCCCGCTCGCGGAGCTCGAGACGGAGGTCGCGCGGGCCGAGCGCGACCTCATCGTCGCGTCCGCGCAGCGGCGCGAGCTGCGGCGCGACCGCGCGCGCACGCAAGAGCAGCGCGCCGCGCTCGAGGCGCGCGAGCCCGCGCTCCGGGAGCTCGTCGCGCGCTGCCGTCGCGAGATCGCGCACCCGCCGCGCCTGGCCGTGCCCGACGTCTCGCGCCTCGGCCCCGTGCCGGACTCGCGCTTCGAGCTCGACGCGTACGCCGCGCGCCTGGCGACCGTCGCGCGCGCCGTCGAGACCGTCGAGGACGCCTACACCAAGCCGCTGCGCGAGCGCGCCGAGCTGCGCTACAGCCTCGACCGGCTCGCGGAGCGGGCCGAGGCCAACGGGCGCTCGGCCTCCCCCACCGTGCGCGCCGGCCTCGTCGAGGCGCGCGAGGCCGTCGAGGCGACGCCGTGCGACGTGACGCTCGCCCGGTTCCTCGTCGAGCAGTACCAGTTCCTCACCCGCGACCTGCCCACCCCGGAAGGAGCGTCGTCGTGACGACCACCGCGACCGTCCCGTGCTCGGAGCCCGGCTGCCCGGGCACCATCGAGGACGGCTACTGCAACGTCTGCGGGTCCCCCGCCGGCGGCTCCGGCGCCGCGCCCACGGGCACCGCGACCGGCGCGAGCGCGACGGGCGCGCCCGCCCCGGGCAGCGCCGCGGCCGCGTCCCCGTCGGCCATGCTCGGCACGGGCTTCGTCGAGGGCCGCCCCGGCACGGCCCCCGGCTCCGCCGACCCCGACGGCGAGCGCTCGACCCGCACCGGCCGCACGAGCTCGAGCCGCCTCGCCTCGACCGCGCTCGGCTCGGCACGCACCGCCGCGACCGGGTCCAAGGCGACCCGCCGCGTCGGGACGTCCTCGACGCGCCTGCGCGGCCGGGGCCTCGGCGCGGGCCTGACGACCGTGCCGTCGGTGCCGGTGCGCGACCCGCTGCAGTCCGTCATGGCCGTCCCCGAGGTCGCCGAGCGCAAGCGGTTCTGCCCCGCGTGCGGCGAGAAGGTGGGCCGCGGTCGCGACGGGCAGCCCGGGCGCACGTCCGGGTTCTGCCCCCACTGCGGCACCCGCTTCGACTTCACGCCGCAGCTCAAGCCCGGCGACCTGGTCGGCGGGCAGTACGAGGTCGTGGGCTGCCTCGCGCACGGGGGCCTCGGCTGGATCTACCTGGCCCGGGACCAGAACGTGTCCGGTCGGTGGGTCGTGCTCAAGGGCCTGCTGAACTCGGGCGACCCCGACGCGTACGCCGCGGCGATCTCCGAGCGGCAGTTCCTCGCCGAGGTCGAGCACCCGCTCATCGTCGAGATCTACAACTTCGCGATGCACGACGGCGCGGGCTACACCGTCATGGAGTACGTGGGCGGCGAGTCGCTCAAGGAGATCCTCCAGGCGCGGCGCGACGCGAACAACGGGGTCATCGACCCCATGCCCGTCGACCAGGCGCTCGCGTACGTGCTCGCGATCCTGCCCGCGTTCGCCTACCTGCACGACCACAACCTGCTGTTCTGCGACTTCAAGCCGGAGAACGTCATCCAGCAGGGCGACGGCGTCAAGCTCATCGACCTCGGCGGCGTGCGGCGCGCGGACGACATGACGTCGGCGATCTTCGGCACCGTCGGCTACCAGGCGCCCGAGGTGGCGGAGGTCGGCCCGTCGGTCGCGTCCGACATCTACACGATCGGCCGCACGCTCGCGACGCTCGTGCTCGACTTCCGCGGCAACACGACGACGTACGTCGCGTCGCTGCCGCCCGTCGCGGACACGCCCGTGTTCCAGCAATACGACTCGTTCTACCGGCTGCTGGCCAAGGCGTGCGCCCTCGACCCGGCGGACCGGTTCGCGACGGCCGACGAGATGCGCACGCAGCTCCTCGGCGTCCTGCGCGAGGTCGTCGCGGCCGACGCCGGGCCGGGCAACCCCGCGCTGCACTCGGCGGCGTCGGTGCTGTTCGAGGCCCCGGTCGCCGACGTCGCGGGCCGGCCGCTCGCGTGGGACGAGCTCCCGTCGCTGCGGCGCGACGACCACGACCCCATGGCGAGCTGGCTCGCGGGCGTCAACGTCGTGGACCCGGACGCGCGGCTCGCCGCGCTCGCGGACGCGCCGGAGGACACCGTCGAGGTGCGCCTCGCGCGCGCCCGCGCGGCCATCGAGGCCGAGCGCTTCGACGTGCTGCGGGACACGATCGCCCGGATCCTCGCCGACGACCCGTGGGAGTGGCGCGCCGCGTGGGTGGGCGGCCTGGGCGAGCTCGCGCAGGGCGACGCGGTCGCCGCGCGCGCGTCGTTCAACGCGGTCTACGGCCAGGTGCCGGGCGAGCTCGCGCCGAAGCTCGCGCTCGCCGCGGCGTGCGAGCTGAGCGGCGAGCCGGACATCGCCGAGTCGCTCTACGTGATCTGCGCGCGCACGGACGCCAACTACACGGCGCCCGCCGCGTTCGGGCTCATGCGCATCCGCGAGGCGCGCGGCGACCTCGACGGGGCGCTGCACGCTCTCGACCTCGTCGGGCCGACGCGCGGCTCGTACGTCGAGTCGCGGACGCTGCGCGCGCACCTGCTCGCCGAGTCCGGCCGCGGCCTGCCCGCGCTCGCCGACGCCATGGCGAGCGTCGCCGCGGTGTCGATCGCGCCGCGCGAGCGCGCCGAGCTCGCCGTCGGCGTGCTGCGCTCCGCGCTCGAGACCGTCACGACGAGCGGTCCGGAGCCCACGACGCGGATCGCCGGCGTGCCGGCGGACGAGCCTGCCCTGCGCGACGCGCTCGAGGGCGCGTACCGCGAGCTCGCCGCGCTCACCGACTCGCGCGACGAGCGGATCGTGCTCGTCGACCGCGCGAACGAGGTGCGGCGGTGGACGGTCCGATGAGCGACTCCTCCTCGACCGCGCCGGGCGAGACCGTCGCCGAGTCGTCGGTGCTCGCGTGCCCGGCGTGCGGCGAGCCGTCGCACGACGGCGCCCGGTTCTGCGAGGCGTGCGGCACGCCGCTCGCGCCGCTCCCGCCCGCGGGCGGCGACCCTGCCCCGACCGGCGACCCGACGTCGACCGGCGACCCGGCGACCGGCGACCCGGCGTCGACCGGCGACCCGGCGACGGACGACGACCCGGCGACGGACGACGCCGCCGCGACCCAGCCGGCGACGTCCGACCCGGCGGCGCCCGCGGCGCGCCCGTGCGTGCGGTGCGGCGGCACCGTCGCCGAGGACGGGTACTGCACGGAGTGCGGCGAGCCCGCGGCGTCCGAGCGCGACCACTGGGCCGAGCGCCCCGCGGCGTGGGTCGCGGGCGTGTGCGACCGCGGCGTGCGGCACTCGCGCAACGAGGACGCGATGGCGCTCGCCGCGAGCCCGTCGGCGGACGACGAGCGCGCGTTCGCCGCGCTCGTCGTGTGCGACGGCGTCTCCTCGGCGCCCGACTCCGACGTCGCGAGCCTGGCCGCCGCGCGCGCGGCGCGTGACGTGCTCGCCTCGGGCTCCCAGGAGGGCGCGGCGCCCGTCACGGGCGAGCCGTCGGCGCGCATCGGCGCCTGGTCGGCGCTCGTCGGCGAGGCGTCACGGGCCGCGCAGAGCGCGATCCTCGCGACCGTCGGGGACATGGCCGACCGGGAGAACCCGCCGTCGTGCACGTTCGCGACGGCCGTCGTCGACGGGCCGCTCGTCGTCGCGGGCTGGGTGGGCGACTCGCGCGCGTACTGGGTCCCCGACGAGGGCGAGGCGCGGCAGCTCAGCGTCGACGACTCGTGGGCGCAGGAGATGATCGCGCAGGGCGTGCCCCGCGCGATGGCGGAGACGTCGCCGCAGGCCCACGCCATCACGCGCTGGCTCGGGCCGGACGCGCCCGACCCCGTGGCCCGGACGGCCGCGACGCTGCCCGACCGGGACGGCTGGGTGCTCGTGTGCTCGGACGGGCTGTGGAACTACTGCTCGCCCGCCGCGGACCTCGCCGGCCTCGTGCGCGCGACGCACGAGCGCGTCGGCGGCGAGCCGCAGGCCCTCGCGGGCGCGCTCGTCGACTGGGCGAACGCGCAGGGCGGGCGGGACAACATCACCGCGACGCTCGCACGGTTCGTCCGGTCCGCAGCCCCCGCTCCCGACGGCCTCGACCCGGACCTCGAGACGACGATCCCCACGACCTGACCCGGGCCGCGCGCCCGGGCCCGACGACCCGATAGCCTGCACGAACACCCGCACCACCGAAGGAGCCCCCATGGCCGAGTTCGCCGCCGAGGTCTACCAGAACGAGTTCCTGTCCGAGGGCGCGACGGACGTCCACGCGATCGTCACCGTGACGTGCACGGGGGCGGGGAGCGCGGGGAGCGCCGGCGGCGGCGCGGGCGGCGTGGCCGAGATCATCATGGTCGACACGTCGGGGTCGATGTCGGGCCGCAACATCGAGGCGGCGAAGCACGCGGCGCAGGTCGCGGTCGACCAGATCCTCGACGGCACGTGGTTCGCGATCGTCGGCGGCAGCCACGTCGCGAACCGCGCGTTCCCCTACCCCAACGCGCGCATGGCGATGGTCCAGATGGAGCCGGGCGCGCGCGCCGAGGCCAAGCGCGCGATCTCGATGCTCACGCCCGGCGGCGGCACGGCGATGAGCACGTGGCTGCGCCTCGCGGACCAGCTCTTCGCGACGGTCCCGCAGGCGACGCAGCGGCACGCGATCCTCCTCACGGACGGCAAGAACGAGTCGGAGCCGCGCGCGAACCTCTCGGCCGCGGTCCGCGACGTCACGGGCCACTTCCAGTGCGACGCACGCGGCGTGGGCTCGCGATGGCAGGTCGACGAGCTCCGCGAGATCTCGACGGCGCTGCTCGGCACGGTGGACCTCATCGCCGACCCGGCCGAGATCGCTGCCGACTTCGAGAAGCTCATGCGGGCGTCCATGGCGCGCGGCGTCGCGTCGGCCGACCTGCGCGTGTGGGCCCCGCAGGGGGCGCAGGTCCTGTTCGTGCGCCAGGTCGCACCCACGGTCGAGGACCTGACGAACCGTCGTGCGGAGGTCAACCCGCTCACGGGCGCCTACCCGACGGGCTCGTGGGGCGACGAGTCGCGCGACTACCACGTCGCGGTGCGCGTCGGGTCGAAGCCTGTCGGCTCCGAGCAGCTCGCCGCGCGCGTGCAGCTCGCGGTGAACGGTGAGGTCGTCTCGTCCGGGCTGGTCAAGGCCAAGTGGTCGGACGACGAGTCGCTCACCACGCGCATCAACCCCGAGGTCGCGCACTACACGGGCCAGACGGAGCTCGCGGCGGCCATCCAGGAGGGCCTGGCGGCCAAGGCCGCGGGCGACGAGGCCACGGCGACCGTCAAGCTCGGGCGCGCCGTGCAGCTCGCGCAGCAGACCGGCAACGACGAGGCGACCTCGCGCCTGCGCAAGGTCGTCGACATCGACAACGAGGAGCAGGGCACCGTGCGGCTCAAGCGCAACACGTCGACCCTCGACGAGATGGCCCTCGACACGGCCTCGACGAAGACCACGCGGGTCCGCCGGTGAGCGCCGTCGTCTGCCCCAACGGGCACCCGTCCGAGTCGACCGACTACTGCGACGTGTGCGGCGAGCCCATCGGCGCCGCGTCGACGCCGGCCGCGGCACCCGCGGGCGCGCCGTCGCCCGCCGCGTCGGCCGCCTCCCCCGCGGCCGAGCCCGCGCAGTGCCCGCACTGCGGGTTCGCGGCCCCTCCGGGCGCGCTGTTCTGCGAGAACTGCGGGTACGACTTCACGACGGGCGCGCTGCCCGACCCGGTCGAGCCGCCGTCCGCGCTGTCGCTCGACCCGCCGTCGGCCCCGACGCCCCCGCCGTCGTCGAGCGCCCCGGCCCCGTCTCCGGGCACGCCCGCGCCGGGCGACCCCGGGCCGTCGCCCGCGTCGGCGGCGACGCCGCCCCCGCTGCCGGGCCAGGCGCCCGCGGGCACGACCGGCGGTGAGGCGGGCGAGCCCGCGACGTCGGGCACCCACCTGCCGACGCCGCCCGTCCCCGGGCCGGACCAGTGGGTCGCCGAGATCTGGATCGACCCGGACTGGTACGCCGCGCAACAGCCCGAGGACCCGATGCCGTCCGCCGGGCTCCCGGGCCTCGTGGTCCTGCGCGAGCGCAGCGTGCTCGTGGGGCGTCCGTCGGTGTCGCGCGGCATCCACCCGCAGGTCGACTGCGGTGCGGACACCGGCGTCTCGCGGCGGCACTGCCAGCTCAGCACGGACGGCCAGCGCTGGTGGGTCGAGGACCTGCAGTCCGCGAACGGCACGTACGTGAGCCCGGCCGGGGAGCCGCTCCCCACGGACCCGGTCCCCGCCGGCCAGCGGCGCGAGCTGGCCGACGGGGACCGCATCTACCTCGGCGCCTGGACGCGGATCGTCGTCCGCAAGGCGCTCCCGGGCGAGGCCTGAGCGGTCAGCTCTCGGCCGCCTGGGACTCGGCCCCGGACGTGATCTGGGTCGGCGCCCCGCCTCCGGCGTGGTGCGCGACCTCGATCCGACGGGGCCGTGCCTCCTCCGCGACGGGGATCGTCAGCGACAGCACGCCGTCCTCGTACGAGGCCGTGATCTCGTCGAGCGCGAGGCCCCGGCCGACCGTGAGCTGGCGCGCGTAGGTGCCGGTCGGCCGCTCGCGCGCGAGCCACTGGACGTCGGGGTCGGTCCGCGGGCTGCGCTCGGCGCGGATCGTCAGCGTGCGGTCCTCGACCGAGACGTCGATCGTGCCGGGGTCGACGCCGGGGAGGTCCATCGTCAGGACGTAGTGGTCGCCCGTGCGGAACAGGTCGAGCGGCATGCCGGCGGCCGCGGACGCGGTCGAGCGCACCCCGGACACGAGCTGCCCGACCAGGCGGTCCATCGCGTCGAAGGTGGTCGAGAACGGGTCGATCATCGCAGCCACACCTCTCACCTCCTCGTCGGTCGGTCCCGGACCGTCCGGGACCGCATCGGTGCTCCCGCGAGGCAGGCACCTCGCGGGTGGCTACACCTCCACTATTAGCACTCTCACCCCGAGAGTGCCAAGCCCTTCGGGGTGCACCCGCGGCCCTCGTACGGGCCCCGTTTGTGCGCGGTCGACGACACCGCCCCCACGCGCCCGGGTGGGCGTTGTGAGAACCCTCCAACCGGTTGTGGGAACCGTGCACGGCGCGCCGCCCGCGTCGTCCGCGCCACCGACGCCGCCGCGCGTCGCGGCTCGGGAGAGTGGACCTCGCCACCGTCGACCTCACCCCGCAGGAGCCCCGATGACCCCCTCCCCGACCACCGCACCCGCCCCGCCCACGGCCTCCGCGGCCGGCGCCGACGCACCCGGTCGTGCCCGCGGACGACTCGCGCTCGACGCGGGCGACGCCGCGCGCATCGCGACGTTCGCCGCGCTGATCGCCGCGCTCGGCATGCCCGGGTCGCTGCCGCTGCTCGGGAACGCCGTCCCGATCACGCTCCAGACGCTCGGCGTGATGCTCGCGGGCACGATCCTGGGCGCGTGGCGCGGCACGCTCGCCGTCGCGACGTTCCTCGCGCTCGCGGCGGCCGGGCTGCCGGTGCTCGCGGGCGGGCGCGGCGGGCTCGGCGCGTTCGTCGGGCCGTCCGCGGGATACCTCCTCGGGTTCCTCGCGGGCGCGGCCGTCGTGGGCTGGCTCGTCGACCGGCTCGCGCGCGTCGTGTTCGGCCGCGTCCTCGTCGCGGCCCTCGTGGGCGGCGTCGCCGTCGTCTACGCGATCGGCGTGCCCGTCCAGGCGCTCGTCACCGGCGTGCCGCTCGCGACCACCGCGCAGCTCTCCCTGGTGTTCGTCCCGGGGGACGTGCTCAAGGCGCTGGCCGCCGCGGCGATCACGGTCGGCGTCGTGCGCGCCTACCCGGCCGCCCGCCCGGCCCGCCGCACAGCGGGCGGCGCCCGCGCGACGTCCTGACGCCTGCGAGAGTGTCCGCGTGCCCGTCGCCCCTCACGTCCTCGCCCACGCCGCCGACCCGGCCGCGCGCGACCGCGTCGCGCTGCGCACGCCCGAGCGGTCGCGCACGTACGCCGCGCTCGGTGCGGACGTGCGCGCGGGGTCGACGCACCTCGGCGCGACGGGCACGCGGCCCGGCGACCTCGTGGCCGTCTCGCTGCCCGACCCGCTCGACTGCCTGACCGCGGTGCTGGCGGTCGACCACCTCGGCGCGACGCCGCTGGTGTGCGACCCGTCGTGGCCGCGCGCGCACCGCGCCGAGGTCCTGCGGACGCTCGCGCCGCGCACCTTCGTCGAGGTGCCGCTCCCCCGCGGGACGGGCCCCGCCGCCGGTTTCCCCGCGCCGGGCCGCGCGCCCGAGCCGGGCGACCTCGCGTGGGCCGGCTTCTCGTCGGGCAGCACGGGCCGCCCGCGCGCCGTCGTGCGCACGCGCGCCTCGTGGGCGGGCTCGTTCGACGACGTCACGCGGCTCGTCGACCTCACGCCCGCCGACACGGTGCTCGTCCCCGGGCCGCTCGCGTCCTCGCTGTACTGCTTCGCCGCCGTGCACGCGCTGGCCGTCGGCGCGGGCGTGTACCTCACGCGCACGCCGGCCGCCACGACGACGGCGCTCGCGCGCTGCGACGTCGTGCACCTCGTGCCGCAGGTGCTCGACGACGTGCTCGCCGCGGTCGCCGCGGGTGCGCCCTCGCGGCTGCGCCACGCGGTCGTCGGCGGCGCGTCCCTGCCCGCCGGGGCCCGGGCCCGCGCCGCAGCGCTCGGCGTCGACGTCCTCGCGTACTACGGGGCGGTCGAGCTGTCGTTCGTCGCGTACGACCCGGACGGGTCCGGGCTGCGGCCGTTCCCCGGCGTCGAGCTCGACGTGCGGCCCCTGCCCGCCGCGAGCGTCGGCGAGGTCTGGGTGCGCTCCCCGTGGGTGTCGCGCGGCTACCTCGCGCGCGCGACCGGCCCCTTGCGGCGGGACGGCGCGTGGAGCACCGTGGGCGACCTCGCCGACCCCCTGCCGCCGGACGGCGGCGCGCTCGTGCTGCGCGGTCGCGGCGACGGCGCGATCCTCACGGGCGGGTCGACCGTGGTGCCCGAGGACGTCGAGGTCGTGCTGCGCGCGGTGCCCGGCGTGCGCGACGTCGTCGTGCTCGGCACGGCGCACCGCCGGCTCGGCGCCGTGGTGAGCGCCGTCGTCGAGTGCGACGACCGCCCGGGCCTGCGCGCGCACCTCGAGCGCGTCGCGCGCGGCGCGCTCGCCCCCGCGCAGCGTCCCCGCCGCTGGTACGGCACGCGCGCGCTGCCCCGCACGCCGTCGGGCAAGCCCGCGCGCGGCGCGGTGAGCGAGGCGCTCGGCGGCGCGGATCCCGCGTCGGCAGGGCTGGAGCCGCTGCGATGACCGGCGCACGGGGCGTGCCCGCGGACGCGCCGGTCGTGGTCGCCGCGCGGCGCACGTGGGTCGGCACGGCCGGGCACGGGCACCGCGCGCTCACCGAGGTCGACCTCGCCGCCGGAGCGCTGCGCGCGACGCTCGTCGACACGTGCTCGCTCGGCGTCGCGGACGACCCGGCGGACGTCGTGCTCGGGTGCTGCACGGGGCCGGGCGGCAACGTCGCGCGGGTCGCGGCGCTCGCCGCGGGCGCGGGCGTCGCGGTCCCCGGTCTGACGGTCGACCGGCAGTGCGCGTCCGGGCTCGCCGCGGTCCTCGTCGCGGCCCAGCAGGTCCGCGCGGGCGAGGCGCGCCTCGTGCTCGCGGGCGGCACGGAGAGCGCGTCGCGCGCGCCCGCGCGCGCCCACCGCACGCCCGGGGGAGACGTCCCCTTCGAGCGCGCGGCGTTCGCCCCCGTGCCGTGGGCCGATCCCGCGATGGGCGCCGCCGCCGACGAGCTCGCGCGCCGCCGCGGCGTGACGCGGGCGCGCCAGGAGGCGTACGCGCTGCGCAGCCACGCGCGCGCCCTCGCCGCCCACCGGGCCGGGCGCCTCGACGCGGAGACCGTGCGGCTCGGCGCGCCGCGACGGGCGCTCGCGCGCGACGAGCGGGCGCGCCGCCTCGACCCCGCCGTGCTCGCCCGGCTCGCGCCCGCGTTCTCGCCCGACGGGACCGTGACCGCGGCGACGGCGAGCCCCGTGAGCGACGGGGCCGCGGCCGTCGCGGTCGTGCCCGAGCGAGTGCGCCGCGACCTGGGCGCACCAGGCCTGCGCGTGCTCGCGTCCGCGACGGTCGGTTGCGACCCCGCGCTGCCCGGCTGGGGGCCCGTGCCCGCCGTCCGGGCCGTGCTCGCCCGCGCGGGCGTCGCGCTCGACGACGTGGCGGCCGTCGAGGTCGTCGAGGCGTTCGCCGCACAGGTGCTCGCGGTCACGGACGCGCTGGGGCTCGACCCGCTCGGCGACGCCGCGGACGACGCGCGCGTGTGCGCCGACGGCGGCGCGCTCGCGCTCGGGCACCCGTGGGGCGCGAGCGGTGCGCTCGTCATCGTCCGGCTGTTCTCGCGGCTCGTGCGCGCGGGCGCCCCCGCCGGGACGCTCGGCCTCGCGACCGCGGCCGTGGGCGGCGGGCTCGGCGTCGCCGCGCTCGTGGAGGTGGTCCGATGATCGCGCGCGCGGTCGCGGCGGCCCGCCGCCGGAACGCCGACCGGGGGGCGCGCACGCCCGGCGCAGCTCCCCCGGTCCCGGCCGACGCCGTGCCCTCGGGCGTCGTGCCCGCCGGCGTCGTGCCCGCCGACGCGGCGACGGGGTGCGTCGTCCGGCTGGAGGACGTGCACGTGCGGCTCGGCGGGCGCGACGTCCTGCGCGGGGTGGACGTCGAGCTCACCGAGCGCCGCGTCGGGATCGTCGGCGCCAACGGCTCGGGCAAGAGCACGCTCGCGCGCCTGCTCAACGGGCTCGTGGTCCCCACGGCGGGACGCGTGCTCGTCGACGGGCTCGACACGCGTCGCGACGGCGCGGCGGTCCGGCGCCGCGTCGGGTTCGTGTTCACGGACCCGGACGCGCAGATCGTCATGCCGACCGTCGCCGAGGACGTCGCATACTCGGTGCGCGGCGTGCCCGCCTCCGAGCGCGACCGGATCGTGCGGGACGCGCTCGCGGCGCGCGGCCTCGCCCACCACGCCGACCACCCCGCCCACCTCCTGTCCGGCGGGCAGAAGCAGCTCCTCGCGCTCACGTCCGTCCTCGCGGCGCGGCCCCGCCTCGTGGTCGCCGACGAGCCGACGACGCTCCTCGACCTGCGCAACACGCGCCGGTTCGCCGCCGAGCTCGCGGCCCTGCCCCAGCAGGTCGTCCTCGTCTCGCACGACCTGACCCTCATGGACGCGATGGACCGCGTCCTCGTCGTCGACGACGGGCGGGTCGTGGCGGACGACGCACCCGGGCCGGCCGTCGCGCACTACCGGCGCCTCGTCGACGAGGCCGCACCCGCGAGCCGCCGGGGCGCGTCGTGACGGGTTCGCCCGCGCCGAGGCCCGCCGTGCACGTCGCGCCGCACGGGCGGCCGTCGTGACGCCCGGCACGTACCGCCCGGGCACGTCGCTCGTGCATCGCGCGCCCGCGGGGGCCAAGCTCGCCGGGCTCGCGGGCGTGTCCGCCGTCGCGCTCGCGGCGACGTCGCCCGGGACGGTCGCGGCCGTCGTCGGCGCCGTCGCGGCCCTGTACGCCGTCGCGGGCGTGGGCCTGCGCGCGGCCTGGGCGCAGGTGCGGCCCCTGCGTCTCGTGGTGCCCGTGCTGCTCGCGGTGCAGTGGCTCACCCTCGGTCCCGTGCCCGCGCTCGTCCTCACGTCCCGCCTCGTCGCGCTCGTCGCGCTCGCGGGCCTCGTGCTGCTCACGACGCGCACGTCCGCCGTGCTCGCCGCGATCGGCCGGGGCCTGCGCCCGCTCGCGCGCGTGGGGGTCGACGTCGGCCGGCTCGCGCTCGTCCTGTCGCTCGCCGTGCGGTGCGTCCCCGTGGTGACCGCGCTCGCGCACCGCGTGCGCGACGCGTGCCGGGCCCGCGGCCGCGAGCGCGACGTGCGTGCCTACGCCGTCCCGCTCGTCGTCGGGGGCCTGCGTCAGGCCGACGCGCTCGGGGACGCGCTGCGCGCCCGCGGTCTCGACGACTGATCCCGGGGCCGACGCCGCCGCGCCCTACTCGGCGACCGCCGCAGCGGCTCGGCGGCCGCGCAGCGCGAGACCCGAGGCGACGACGACCCCGGCGACCGTGACGACGAGCAGCACGCGGTAGTCGAGCACCCCGAGGAGCGCCGCGCCCACGACGGTGAGGACGAGCTGCGGGACGTTGAGCAGCATCGTGCTCGCGGCGGCGACACGGCCCTGGAGGGTGCCGGGCGTGCGGAGCTGGCGCTCGGTGACGAACCCGACGACCGCCCACGTCACGCCCAGCCCGACCCCGCCGAGCCCCACGACGATCGCGGCGACGCTCGTGCCCGTGGTCGGGACGATGCCCAGCGCGAGCACGAGCAGGCCGAGCGCGACGACGCGCTGCGCGCCCCAGCGGGCGACGAGCCGGGCCGCGGTGAGCCCGGCGACGATCGCCCCGAGCGCCTGGGCGGACGCGATGGGGCCGAGGAGCGCCGCGGGGAGGCCGAGGCCGTGCTCGACGATCGCGAGGCTCACCGCGTTGAGCAGGCCGACGGCCGCGAACGCGACGACGAGCGCGAGCGTGAGGACGCCGAGCGGCGCGGTCCGCACGAGGTGCCGGAAGCCCGCGGTGACCTCGCCGAGGTAGGGCTCGCGCTCGTCGGCCGGGGTCGGCGGGGTCTCGGCGACCCGGATGCGCCCGACGAGCACGGCCGCGACCGTGAACGCGACGGACGCCGCGGCGACGAGCGGCCACACCCCCGCGAGCGCGTACGCGCCGGCGCCGACGACCGGCATGAGGAGGCGGAACACCTGGTCGATCGTCGTGAGGCGGCCGTTCGCGGGCGCGAGCGCGTCGTCGGGCAGCATGTCTCGCACGAGACCCGACTGGGCAGCGGCCGTCGCGAAGCCGACAGTCGAGTAGAGCACCGTGACGACGAACACGAGCCACACCTGCCCGGGGCCCCGCACGGCGAGCAGCGCGAGCACGCTCAGCGCCCCGACGGCGTACGCCCCGACGAGCATCCGGCGCCGCGAGACCCGGTCGGCGAGCTGCCCGAGGAACGGCGACGCGAGCGCCGGCAGGCCGAGCGCGGCGAACACGAGGCCGGCGGCGCCGTTGGACCCCGTGAGGTCCTTGACCCACACGGCGAGGATGATCGCGAGGACGGAGTCGGCGAAGTTCGTGAACGCCCACGCCACCGACAGCAGGCGGAACGCGCGGCCGCGCAGCGCGGCGCGCGCGGGGCCTGCGGCGGCGTCCTCTGCCGGACCGGCCGTCGTCCCGGTCGGTGCGACGCCGCTCGCCGCCGTGCCGCTCGCGCTCGTGCCGGTCGCGCTCGTGCCGGTCGGGGTGGTGCCCGCCGGTCCGTCCGGCGCGCTCATCGGGGGTCCTGCGGGGGGTCGGCGTTGACGACGGCGAACAGGCGCGCGGGGCGTGCGCCCGCGGGTCGCAGGGAGGGGTCGTCCCAGCGGCCGGCGAAGCGGTCGGTGAGCGCCTCGACCTCGCGCGCGAGCGCGTCGAGCTCCTCGCGCGTCGCGTAGAACGACGCACCGCTCATCGTCGAGGCGAGGAGCCACTGCGGGTCCTCGGCGGGCGCCGCGGCGAGCCACGCGCGGACCCGGTCGGCCTCCTGGTCGAGCACGAGGCCCGCCACGGCGCCGGCCGCGTGCAGCGACTCCGGGACGTCGGGGTCGAAGCGCGTCTGCCGGCCGCGTCCGACGGAGCGCCACGGGCGCTCCTTGCCGCGCCGCTCTGCGGGTTCGACGTAGCCGTACTTCGCGAGCATGCGCAGGTGGAACGAGCAGCTCGCGACCGACTCGCCCGTGACCTCGGCGCAGCGCGTCGCGGTGACCTCGCCCTCGTCGTCGAGGATCGCGAGGATGCGCAGGCGCAGCGGGTGGGCGAGGGCCCGGATGCTGGCGGGGTCGGTGGCGACGACCTGGCCGGCGGCCTGCCGCGGGCCGGACGGCGCGCGTCCTGACGTGCTCATGCGGGCACGCTACTTCACGAAAGACTTCTTGCGCAAGACTTCTTTAGCGAACGTCGCCGTCCGTCCCCGCCGGCCGGGCGGCCACGCGCGGGCGCCCGCCCGCCTGCGCGTCGTGCAGGCGCGTGACCACGACCACGACGCCGAGGACCGCCACCGCGAGCGCCATCCCCGCCAGGACGTCCGTGAGGAAGTGGTACCCGAGGTAGAGCCGGCTCAGGGCGACCGCGCCCACCACGACCACCGACACGGCCACCCAGACGGCGAGCACCCGCCCGTCGTGGTGCCGGTGCCACACGAGGTAGCCCCCGACGAGCACGAGCGTCGCGGCACCGATCGTGTGGCCGGACGGGAAGGAGAACGAGCGCTCGACGCCCGCGACGACCATCGACGCGTCGGGCGGCCGCGGGCGCGCGACCACCGCCTTGAGCACCGTCGAGACGAGCGTGGACAGCACCATCGCCCCCGCGAACATGCCGGGCTCCCACCACGTGCCCGAGCGCCAGGCCCACAGCACGCAGCCCAGCGCGACGAGGACGGGGAGCACGTACGGCCCGGACACGGTCGTCACGACGGTGAGGACCGTCGTCGCGACGGGCGAGCGCTGCGCGACCATCCACGCGAGCAGGGGGTCGTCGAGCACCCAGAGGTCGTCCTGGTCGCGCACGGCGTCGAGCAGGACGACGAAGCCCACGGCGCCGACGAGGACCAGCGCGAGCCCCGGCCACACCCGTGCGAGCACCTCGCGCGCGGACGCGCCTCCCGCTGCCCCGCCTCTCGGACCCATGCCCGGAGGCTACGCAGGGTGGACCGACCACGCAGGCCGGCCGGGCGGCGTCGTGCGGGGCGCTCCGACGCTCGTGGCGAAAAAGCCGTGCGCCGCCCCCGCCGCGCGTGGTCCTCTAGGAGCACACCGCGGTGGCGTCCGTCCGGTCCGTACCGGGCGGTGGAGGGTCCGGCCAGACCCACGAAACCCAGCGTCACGAGAGCACTCACCATGCATCCCTTGATCACGTACGACGTGGCGGCCCTCAGCCGTCGCGAGCAGCTGCAGGAGCAGACCCTGCGCCGGTCGCAGCTGCGCCGCACCACGACCCGCGTCCCGGCGCACACCCGGCAGGCCCGCCTGCCGCGCCGCTCCGCATGACGCGCACCGACCGCTCGCCGGGCCGGGGTCCCACCCCGACAGGCGGCGGCGCACCTCGTCGAAGGCCTCGGCCGTCCGGACCCACCGTGGACCGGACCACCGGGGCCTTCGTCGTACCCGGTCCCCGCGCAGCCGGGCCGACGCGCGGGGACGGGCCGCACGCCACGACTAGGCTGTGCGGGTGAGTCCTGTGAACGCGAACGAACGCATCGTCTGGATCGACTGCGAGATGACCGGGCTCGACCTGGGCGCCGACGCCCTCGTCGAGGTCGCCGCCGTCGTGACCGACTCGGAGCTCAACGTGCTCGGCGAGGGGGTGGACGTCCTGGTCCGACCGCCCGCGGAGGCGCTCGCGCAGATGGGCGACTTCGTGCGCCAGATGCACACGACGTCGGGCCTGCTCGACGAGCTCGACGAGGGGCTCACGCTCGCCGAGGCCGAGCAGCGCGTGCTCGACTACGTCCGCACGTGGGTCCCGGAGCCCGGCAAGGCGCCCCTCGCGGGCAACTCGGTCGGGACCGACAAGGGCTTCCTCGACCGCGACATGCCGGCTCTGATGAGCCACCTGCACTACCGGATCATCGACGTCTCGTCCGTCAAGGAGCTCTCGCGCCGCTGGTACCCGCGCGCGTACTTCGCGTCGCCCGAGAAGCAGGGCGGGCACCGCGCGCTCGCGGACATCCTCGAGAGCATCGACGAGCTGCGGTACTACCGCGCCGCCGTGTTCGTCCCCCAGCCCGGCCCGGACTCCGCGACGGCGCGCCGCCTCGCCGAGGAGGTCGTGGCGACGAGCGTGGCCCGGGGACGCACCCGACCGGCCGCGGACGAGTCCGTGGCCACCGTCACAGGGACGACCGACGCCTGACCCGGCCGGGGCGTCCTGGAGCACCCCGCGGAGCGGGTACACTTTTCGACGGCCGGTGCTCCACGCGCCGGTCGCGTGGGCACGTCCCGCATGGTGGGTATAGCTCAGCTGGTAGAGCACCTGGTTGTGGTCCAGGGGGTCGCGGGTTCAAGTCCCGTTACTCACCCCAGACGACGAGGGCCGGTCTCCGTACGGAGACCGGCCCTCGTCGCGTCCTGCCGTGTCGCGTCCCGGGACGTCCCGGCGGCTCAGGCGCTGCGGTGCGTCGCGACGGCGAGGAGGCCGCCGAGGCCGACCATCATGCCGCCGCCCGTGGCGCGCACCGCGCTCAGGCGCCCGGGCGAGGACGCGAACCAGGCCCGGGCCGCCCCGGCCGCGAGCGCCCACGCGCCGTCGCACACGAACGCGATCACGGTGAAGACCACGCCGAGCACCATCATCTGGGCCGGCACCCGCCCGGCGTGGAAGTCCGTGAACTGGGGCAGGACGGCGACGAAGAACACGATGGTCTTGGGGTTCGTCGCGCCGACGACGTAGCCCTGGCGCACGACGCGCCACCACGGCTCGCGCACGGGCGCGACGGCGACGCCGACCGCACCGTCCCGCCGGTGCCGGACCGCCTGGACGCCGAGGTGGACGAGGTAGGCGGCGCCGACGAGCTTGACGGCCGTGAACACCGCGACGGACGTCGCGACGACCGTGCCGACGCCGAGCGCGACGGCGGCGACGAGCGTGAGCGCGCCGAGCTCGTTGCCGAGCACGCTGAGGACGCCGCCCCGGGGCCCGAGCGAGAGCGAGCGGCCCACGACGAAGAGCACGCTGGGGCCCGGGACCACGACGATCACGAGCGACGCGAGCGCGAAGGCGAGCAGGGCGTCCGGCGGCGGCACACGCTCACGATAGGTCTCCCGGTGACGCGCGTCACGGGAGTTCCGAACGGCCGCGGCGCCGACGAGAGTGCGAAGCCGACGTACCGGTGCGAGTGCCGCGTGTCGGTGGGGCGTCGTACGTTCTGAGACAGGCGACGCATTGCGCTCGCAGACCGCGTCGCGGTCGTGGTTGGGTGGAAGCCGTTCACCGACTGTCGGGAGGCAGCGCCCCATGATCGAGTTCCGATCGGTCACCAAGACGTACCCCGACGGCACGGCGGCGGTCGCCGACTTCGACCTCGTCATCCCGCCGCACCGCACCACGGTGCTCGTCGGGTCCTCGGGGAGCGGCAAGACGACGCTCCTGCGGATGATCAACCGCATGGTCGAGCCGACCTCGGGCGTCATCGAGATCGACGGCGCGTCGATCCTCGACCGCGACCCGGTGAAGCTGCGCCGGAGCATCGGGTACGTCCTGCAGAACGGCGGGCTCCTCCCCCACCACAAGGTCGTGGACAACGTCACGACCGTCCTGCGCCTCGAGGGCACACCGCGCGGGCCCGCGCGCGAGCGCGCTCTCGAGCTCCTCGACACGGTCGGCCTCGACCGCGGCCTCGCGGACCGCTACCCGAGCCAGCTCTCGGGTGGCCAGCAGCAGCGCGTCGGCGTGGCGCGCGCGCTCGCCGCGGACCCGAACATCCTGCTCATGGACGAGCCGTTCGGCGCCGTCGACCCGATCGTCCGGGCCGAGCTGCAGACCGAGACGATCCGGCTGCAGCGCGAGCTGGAGAAGACCGTCGTGTTCGTCACGCACGACGTCGACGAGGCGTTCCTGCTCGGCGACCAGGTCGTCATCCTCGAGAAGGGCGCGCAGGTCGCGCAGATCGGGTCCCCGAGCGAGATCCTCGAGAACCCCGCGAGCGAGTTCGTCGCGAGCTTCATCGGCGCCGACCGCGGCGCCCGGGCGCTGCGCACCAAGCACACCGACCACGGGACGGTGCTCGTCGACGGCCGCGGCCGCACCCAGGGCGTGCTGGTGGACGACCTCGTCGAGGACGGCGCATGACCTGGGTGCTCGACAACCTCGACCTGATCGGCCGCCTCACGGTCGAGCACCTGCGCCAGTGCGTGCTGCCCATCGTGCTGGGGTTCCTCGTGTCGATCCCCGCGGGCTGGCTCGCGTTCCGGTTCCGCCTCACGCGCGGGCTCGTGCTCACGGTCGTCGGGCTGCTCTACACGATCCCGTCGCTCGCGCTGTTCGCGCTCCTGCCCCCGCTGCTCGGGATCAGCTTCCTGTCCGAGGTCAACCTCGTCGTCGCGCTGACGATCTACGCGGTCGCGATCATGACGCGGTTCGTCGCGGACGCGCTCGCGTCCGTCGACCCGACGGTCCGGCAGGCGGCGCTCGCCGTCGGCTACGGCCCGTGGCGGCGCTTCTGGCAGGTCGACCTGCCGCTCGCCGGGCCGGTCGTGCTCGCGGGGCTGCGCGTCACGGCCGTCTCCACGATCTCGCTCGCGACCGTCGGCATCCTCATCGGCATCGACAACCTCGGCTACCTGTTCACCAACGGCTACCAGCGCCAGATCGTCGCCGAGATCCTCGCGGGCGTCGTGGCGGTCGTGCTCGTGGCGCTCGTGGTCGACCTGCTGCTCGTGCTCACCGGGCGAGCGCTCATGCCCTGGTCCCGGAAGGTGCGCGCATGAACGTCTTCGCCGACGCGGTCGCCTGGATCTTCTCCCCCGACCGGCTCACCGGCGCGCTCCCGCTGCCGGAGGCGATCTGGACGCACCTCGCGTTCACGTTCGTCGCGGTGCTGATCGCCGCGGCGGTCGCGATCCCCGCGGGCTGGGCGATCGGCCACACCGGGCGGGGGCGCGAGATCGCCGTCGCGCTCTCGGGCGCCGCGCGGGCGGTCCCCTCGTTCGGCCTCGTGCTGCTCCTGGTGCTCGTGCTCGGCGTGACGCACAAGGTCGCCGCGTCCGTCACGGCGTTCGTGCTGCTCGCGATCCCGCCGATCCTCGCGGGCGCCTACGCGGGCGTCGAGGCCGTCGAGCGGCGCGTGGTCGACGGCGCGCGGTCCGTCGGCATGACCGGTCGCCAGGTCCTGTTCAAGGCGGAGGTCCCGCTCGGGCTCCCGCTGCTCATCGGCGGGCTCCGGTCCGCGACGCTCCAGGTGGTCGCGACCGTCACGCTCGCCGGCTACGTCGGCAACTGGGGCCTCGGCTTCTACATCGTCCAGGGCATCCAGATCCGCGACTTCTCCCAGATCCTCGGGGCGGCCCTCCTCATCGTGGTGCTCGCCGTCGTCCTCGACGCGCTGTTCGCGATCCTGCAACGGGTCGTCGTGCCGCGCGGCGTGGCGGCCGGCCGCGCCCCGGACGACGCCCCGGCACGGCGCAGGCGGCGCCTCCCGGACCCCACGACCGCCTGACCCGCGGCGCTCCCCCGCCGACCGCGCCGCGGCCCCGACCCACTCCCCTCCCGGTCCCGGGACGGCCCTCAGAAAGGCAGACACATGCGCACCACCCGACGCACCGCCCTCGTCGCGACCGCCGCGACCGCCGTCCTCGCCCTCGGCGCCTGCAGCGGCTCCGACCCGCTCGACGGCGGCAGCGCCTCGTCCGACGCGATCGTCGTGGGCTCCCAGGCGTACTACTCGAACGAGATCATCGCCGAGATCTACGCCCAGGCGCTCGAGGCCGAGGGCTTCACCGTCGAGCGCAACTTCTCGATCGGCCAGCGCGACGCGTACATGCCCGCGCTCGAGGACGGCGAGGTCCAGCTCTTCCCCGAGTACACGGGCAACCTCCTGCAGTTCTTCGACCCCGACGCCACGGCGACCTCGCCCGAGGACGTGTACGCCGCGCTGCAGGAGGCGCTGCCCGACGGGCTGACCGTGCTCGACCAGTCGAGCGCGACCGACCAGGACTCCTACAACGTCACCGAGTCGTTCGCCACGGAGAACGACCTGACGAGCATCGCGGACCTCGCGGACCTCGACGTGCCGCTCACGCTCGGCGGCCCTGCCGAGCTCGAGCAGCGCCCGTACGGCCCGCAGGGGCTCAAGGACGTGTACGGCGTCGACGTGTCGTTCGTCGCGACGGGCGACACGACCGTGCAGGACCTCGTCGCCGGCACGGTGAACGTGGCGAACGTGTTCAGCGCCGACCCGCGCATCCAGACCGAGAACCTCGTCACGCTCGAGGACCCGGAAGGTCTGTTCCTCGCGTCGAACGTCGTGCCGCTCGTCAACGCGGACCTCGCCGACGAGATCGCGGACGTCATCAACCCCGTGAGCGCGGCGCTCACGCCCGAGGGCCTCGTCGCCCTCAACGTGCAGTCCACCGAGGAGCAGCGCTCGTCCGCGGACATCGCGGCCGACTGGCTCGCGGAGAACGGCCTCGCCTGAGCCGTCCCCGCACGCGCCACGGCGGCCCGCCCCGGTCCCGGGGCGGGCCGCCGTCGTGCGGCTGGACCTGCCGAGCAGCCGCGGCGCGGGTGCTCGGCAGGTCCGACGCGAGGTCGGGAGCGGTTCAGCGCGCGGCGCGCGCGGCGATCGCGTCGGCGAACCGGTCGAGCGAGCCCGGGGCGAGGGAGAGGAAGAGCGACGGCTCGGTGAGCTCGAGCTCGATGACGACGACGCCCCCGTCGTTGCCGGTGACGACGTCGACGCGCGCGTAGAGGAAGCCCGCCACGTCCCCGCCGCCGACGGCTCCCGCCGCGACCGCGAGCGCCCGGCGCGCGACGTCGAGCTGCTCCTCGCTCGCCGTGAACGGGCTCATCTCCTCCTCCTGGTAGAGCCCGCGCGTGGGGCGGTGCGGGCCCGTGAGGAGCGCGTTCTTGCGCACGGCGTGGGAGAACTCGCCGTCGACGAACACGAGCCCGGTCTCGCCCGCGGTGTCGACGCTCGTCACGTACGGCTGCACCATGACCTCGCGGCCCGAGACCAGCAGGTTCTTCGCGTGCTGGATCGCGAGCCCGCGCGAGTGCGCCTCGCCCGCCTGGTAGCGGCCGGTGTCCTTCGCGCCGGCGCTCACGACGGGCTTGATGACGAAGTCGCCCTGCGCGGGCAGACGCGTGTGGATCGCGCGCGAGGACAGGTTGCGCGCCGGGTCGAGCCAGAGCGTCGGGATGACGGGCACACCCGCGGCCTCGAGCTCGCGCAGGTACCCCTTGTCGGTGTTCCAGCGCAGCACGGCCTCGGTGTTGAGGATGCGCGGGACGCGCGCCGCCCACGCGACGAACTCGTCGCGCCGGGCGGAGTAGTCCCACGTCGAGCGCACGACGACGGCGTCGAACGCCGACCAGTCGACGTCGGGGTCGTCCCACACCGCGGGCTCGGCGGCGACCCCGCGCGCGTCGAGCGCGCGCACGAGCGGGGCGTCGTCGGGGTCGAGGTGCGGGAGGACGGAGCACGTCGCGAGGGCGACGCGCGGGGCGGAGGTCTCGGTCGTCACGCACCCGAGCCTAGGCGACGGCGGGCGCGCGCGGGCGGCGGGCCCACGGACGTCCTCCGGCGGCTACAGCCCGTACTCCTCGAGGAAGCGCAGCCAGACCTCGCTCACGGTCGGGTACGACGGCACCGCGTGCCACAGGCGCCGCAGCGGGACCTCGCCGACGACGGCGACCGTCGCGGCGTGCAGCATCTCCGCGGCGTCCGGGCCCACGAACGTCGCCCCGACGACGACCTCGCGCGCGGCGTCCACGACGAGCTGGGCGCTCCCCGCGTAGTCCGCGGCGCGCACCGACGCGCCCGCGACGTTCGCGAGGTCGTAGCGCACGACGCGCACGTCGATCCCGGCGTCGCGCGCCGACGCCTCGGTGTGCCCGACGGCGGCGACCTCGGGCCGCGTGAAGACGACCTGGGGCGAGGCCACGGCGTCGGCCGTCGCGGCGAAGCGCGACCACGGCTCGGGCGCGGCGCCGACGGCGGGCGGCTCCTCCCCCGCGGTCGGGGCTCCCTCGGTGCCGCCGTCGCCGAAGCGCGCCGCGACGACGTCGCCGACGACGCGGCCCTGGTACTTGCCCTGGTGGGTCGTCGCGACGCGCCCGGTGACGTCGCCCGCCGCGTAGAGCCAGCCGGTCCCGGCGTCCTCGGCGAGCCCCTGGACGAGCATCGTGTCGTCGACCGTGAGCGCGCGCCCGGGGGCGAGCCCGACGGCGTCGACGCCGAGGTCGTGCGTGCGCGGGACGCGCCCCGTCGCGACGAGCACGCGCGCGGCCGAGACGGGCGAGAGGTCCGGCGCGTCGTCGTCCCCGCGCGAGCGTGCCGCGCCGAGCGTGAGGCGCGCGCCGCCGTCGGGCAGGGGCTCGACGGACTCGGTGGTGACGCCGAGGCGCACGTCGACGCCCAGGTCGCGCAGCGACGCCGCGACGGCCTCGCCCGCCCACGGCTCGGTGCGCCCGAGCAGCCCGCCGCGCGAGAGCACGGTGACGCGCGACCCGAGGTCCGTGAACGCGAACGCCATCTCCGCGGCGACGACCCCGCCGCCGACGATCGCGATCGACTCCGGCACCTCCTCGACGGAGGTCGCCTCGCGGCTCGTCCACGGGTTGACGTCGGCGAGCCCGGGGACGTCGGGCAGCACCGGGACGCTGCCCGTGGCGACGACCACCGCGTGACGCGCCGCGAGCCGGCGGGCCCGCGGGAGCCCGTCCGGGTCGGCGTCGGCGTCCTCGGGGACGACCTCGACGAGGCGCGGCCCGACGATCCGCCCGAGCCCTCGCACGAGCGTGATGCCCGCGCCCTCGACCCACGAGACCTGCCCGGCGTCGTCCCAGTCGGCGACCATCGTGTCGCGGCGCGCGAGGATCGCGGGGACGTCGAGCCCGTCGGCGACGTCCGCGCCCGGCACGCCGCGCGCCTCGGCGCGCACCGCACCCGGGCGCAGCAGGGTCTTCGACGGGATGCACGCCCAGTACGAGCACTCGCCGCCCACGAGCTCGGCCTCGACCAGCGCGACGCTCAGCCCGGTGCGGCCCGCGCGGTCGGCCACGTTCTCGCCGACGGGGCCACCGCCGATCACGATCACGTCGAACGTCTCGTCGGCAGCCGTCTCCTGCTCCGTGTCGCTCGTCATGGGCCCATCCTCACGCGCGGCGGCGATCGGCGCCCCTCGGCGCGGCGACGACGTCGGGCACGGAGGGGGTGGACGTGCGCAGGACGGTACGTCGTGCCGGGCGCGGCGGGCGGCGCGACGTCCGGGCCGGACGACGCGCGGCGCCCCGGCCCGGCAGGGTCGGGGCGCCGCACGGCGCGGGGTCCGCCGCTAGTTGTACTGACCGGACAGGTTGGTCAATCGGGTGATCGGTGGCTTGTTCCCGCAGGCGGTGTGGGGGCGGTGGTGGTTGTACTCGTGGATCCATGCTGCCAGGGCAGCGCGTCGTTCGGTCTCTGAGGTGTAGGCGCGGGCGTAGCCCCAGCCGTCGGCGAGGGTGCGGTGGAAGCGTTCTATCTTGCCGTTCGTCTGGGGTCGGTAGGGGCGGGTCCGGGAGTGCGTGATCTCGAGTTCGGTGCAGGTCTCGCGCCACAGGTGTGAGCGGTAGGGCGAGCCGTTGTCCGACAAGACTCGTTGGGTGGTGATGCCGCGGGCGGCGAACCAGGTCACGGCCCGGCGCAGGACGGCGGTCGCAGTGACGGCGGTTTCGTCGTCGTGGACCTCGGCATAGGCGACCCGGGAGTGGTCGTCGATCACGGTGTGCACGAACGCGTGCCCCATCTTTGGATGGCTGTAGGCATTCTTGGGCTTGCCGGGCGTTGCCGCTCGGTGGCGTCTGCCCTGGGGCCGGCCTACGAACCGCCACCCGCCACCGTCAGGGATGTTGCCGAGCTTCTTGACGTCCACGTGCAGCATCGCGCCGGGGTGGTCGTGTTCGTAGCGGCGCACCGGCTCACCGGTGGCCCGGTCGACGTGCGAGAGCCGGTTGAGTCGGCACCGGACCAGGACGCGGTGCGCAGTCGAGGGCGCGACCCTGGTCAGCGCCGCCAGCTGGACCGGGCCCAGACGCTTACGCAGCCGCAACGACACGATCCGCCTGGTCGTCGCCCGGTCGGTCTTGGCCGGCATCCGGCGTGGACGCGAGGACCGGTCCGCCATGGACTCGCCGGTCGCGTACCGGTCGGCCCACCGTTTGACCGTGGGCCACGAGCACTGGAAACGGGCCGCGACCTCCGCGATCGGGACGTGCTGGTCGATCACCAGCCGGGCGACCGTGAGCCGGGCGCGCGGCGTCAGAGCAGCATTAGCGTGGGACACGAGGGCCTCCTGTGAGCGGAGCGGATACCTAGGCAGTTCCACTCCACCGCGGGAGGCCCTCGTGCGCTACCAGATCAGATCAACGCATCGCACTCATTCGACCAACGTCTCCGGTCAGTACAGCTAGTGCACGACCGCCTTCTCGGCGCCGGCACCGGTGAGCGAGCGGACCTCCATCTCGGCGAACTTCTCGGGGTGCGGCTTCTCCTTGCTCAGGAGCGTCCCGACGATCCCGAGCAGGAACGCGAGCGGGATCGAGACGATGCCCGGGTTGCTCAGCGGGAAGATCGCGAAATCGATGCTCGTGTCCTTGATCATCGACAGGCTCGCGCCCGTGACCGGGTCCACCTTGCCGGACACGACGGGCGAGAACGCGATGAGCACGACGCACGAGATCAGCCCGCCGTACATGCTCCACAGCGCGCCGGACGTGTTGAACCGCTTCCAGAACAGCGAGTAGAGGATCGTCGGCAGGTTCGCGCTCGCCGCGACGGCGAACGCGAGCGCCACGAGGAACGCGACGTTCTGGCCCTGCGCGAAGATGCCGCCGAGGATCGCGAGCACGCCGATGACGACGACCGTGATCCGCGCGACCTTGACCTCGCCGTCGGGCTTGACCTCGCCCTTCTTGATGACGTTGGCGTAGATGTCGTGCGCGAAGCTCGCCGCGGCGGTGATGGTCAGGCCCGCGACGACCGCGAGGATCGTGGCGAACGCGACCGCCGAGATGAACCCGAGGAGGATCTCGCCGCCGAGCGCGAACGCGAGCAGCGGCGCGGCGGAGTTCACGCCCCCTGGCGCCGAGCTGATCGTCTCCGGCCCGACGAGGGCTCCGGCGCCGTAACCGAGCACGAGCGTGAACAGGTAGAAGATGCCGATGAGCCAGATCGCCCACACGACCGACCGGCGGGCCTCCTTGGCCGACGGCACGGTGTAGAAGCGCATGAGCACGTGCGGCAGGCCCGCCGTGCCGAGCACGAGCGCGAGGGCGAGCGAGAGGAAGTCGAGCTTCGTGGTGCCCGTCGCGCCGTACTGCTTGCCGGGCTCGATGAGCGCCTCGCCGCCCACGCCGGCCTTGTCGATCGCCCCCTGGAGCAGCTCGGAGAGGTTGAACCCGAACTTCGCGAGCACCCACAGCGTCATGACGGCGGCGCCCGCGATGAGCAGCACGGCCTTGATGATCTGCACCCACGTGGTGCCCTTCATGCCGCCGACGAGCACGTAGAGGATCATGAGCGCGCCCACGACGGCGACGACGAGGCTCTGGCCCGCGGTCGAGTCGATGCCGAGCAGGAGCGCCACGAGCCCACCGGCGCCCGCCATCTGCGCGAGCAGGTAGAAGAACACGACGGCGAGCGTCGCGAGCGCCGCCGCCATGCGCACGGGGCGCTGCTTGAGCCGGAACGACAGCACGTCGGCCATCGTGAACTTGCCCGTGTTGCGCAGGAGCTCGGCCACCAGCAGGAGCGCGACGAGCCACGCGACGAGGAAGCCGATCGAGTAGAGGAAGCCGTCGTAGCCGTTGATCGCGATCGCGCCGCAGATGCCGAGGAAGCTCGCGGCGGACAGGTAGTCGCCCGCGATCGCCGTGCCGTTCTGCGGCCCGGTGAACGAGCGCCCGCCCGCGTAGTAGTCCGCGGCCGACTTGTTCTGCCGTGACGCGCGCAGCACGATCACGAGCGTCACGGCGACGAAGACGCCGAAGATCGCGATGTTGACGACCGGGTTGCCGACGTCGGTGGCCTCCGCGGCCGTCAGGTGGGGGCTCACAGCTCGTCCTCCTCGATCTCGCGGCGCAGCTCGTCCGCCGCGGCGTCGAAGCGCCTGTTGGCCCAGCGCGCGTAGATCATCGTGATCGCGAACGTGGACACGAACTGCCCCAGGCCGAGGAGCAGCCCGACGGTGATGTTCCCCCAGACCTTGGTGCTCATGAGGTCGTGCGCGTAGTTCGCGAGCAGGACGTAGAGGAAGTACCACACGAGGAACAGCGCCGTCATCGGGAACACGAAGTTCCGGAAGCGTCTGCGCAGGTCCTGGAACTCGGGCGAGCGTTGCACGCGCTGGTAGTCGGTCTCTTCGGCGGGTCCCGGTCCGGGGACGGCCGATACGTCGGTCATGACGCCTCCGTTGGCTCATGGAGGACTCGCGAGGCCCCGCCGGCCGCCTCGGGAACGACCGCACGCGACACTGCGTGCCCGGGGCGACGTTTCACCCCCGGCACAATGTGCCGTAGATCACTTCTGTCCGCAAGAACCGCGCGCGGCGCGCGTCAGACGCGCACGTACTCCAGGTCGGTGATCGCACGGCCGGCACGCTCGCCCTTGCGCTCGAAGCCCGTGAGGACGCGCCCCTCGAAGCGCGGCGCCACGCCCCCGGGGCCGTGCGCGTTGCGCAGGCCCGGTGCGGCGTCGAGCACCTCGAGCATCTGCTCGGCGTACTCGGCCCAGTCCGTGGCGAGGCGCAGGACCCCGCCCGGCCGCTCGCCGTCGGCGTCCGGGGCGCGCAGGACGCGCTCCGCGAGCGCCGCGAACGACGGCGTCACGAGGCGCCGCTTGTGGTGCCGGGACTTGTGCCACGGGTCGGGGAAGAACACCCAGAGCTCGTCGACGCTGCCCTCGGGGAGTGTCGTGGCGAGCACCTCGGCCGCGTTCGCCTGCAGGAGCCGGAGGTTGGTCAGGCCGCGCTGCGACGCGCGGAGCACGGTCTGGGCGAGGCCGGGCGTGTACACCTCGACGGCGAGGAAGTCGGTGCCGGGCTCGCGCTCGGCGGCCGCGACCACGGCCTCGCCCTGGCCGGAGCCGATCTCGACGACGAGCCGCGCGGCGCGGCCGAACGTGCCGGGCAGGTCGAGCACCCACGCCGGGTCGACGGACGTGCGCGCGACGTCGCGCGGCACGTCGACGACGTAGCGGTCCCGGTGCGCGTCCCACGCGCGCTGCTGGCGCGGCGCGAGGCGCCCGCTGCGCCGCACGAACGACACGGGCTGCGTGCGGTAGCGCGGCCGGGCGGGGCCGGTCGGGTCGCTCGCGCCGGGAGCGGGCGCGGTCATGTCGGTCGGGGCGTCGTCGAGGGTCTCGGGGGTCGGCTCGGGCACCGCACCAGGGTACGGGGCGCCCCGCGCGCGCCGTGCGCGGGGCGCCCCGTCCGTCACACGTACGCGGCGTACGCGGGCAGGTCGAGCACCCCGTTGCCGGACAGGCCGAGCACGATCACCTCGGGCTCCGTCGCGGCGCGCGCGTGCGCGATCGCGGCGGCCACGGCGTGCGTCGACTCCGGCGCCGGGATGATGCCCTCGGCGCGTGCGAACAGCGTCCCCGCGGCGAAGGCGTCGTCCTGCTCGACGGCGGTCGCCTCCATGAGGCCGAGGTTCACCGCGTGCGACACCATCGGCGACATGCCGTGGTAGCGCAGCCCGCCCGCGTGGATCGCCGGCGGCACGAAGTCCTTGCCGAGCGTGTGCATCTTCAGCAGCGGCGTGAGGCCCGCGACGTCGCCGAAGTCGTAGCGGTACTCGCCCTGCGTGAGCGACGGGCACGCGGCCGGCTCGCACGCCACGAGGCGCGTCGTCGTGCCCTCGCGCAGGTTGCGGCCGAGGAACGGGAACGTGAGGCCCGCGAGGTTCGACCCGCCGCCCGCGCACCCGAACACGACGTCCGGCGCGCCCTCGCCCGCCTCGTCGAGCTGCACGAGCGCCTCCTGGCCGATGACGCTCTGGTGCAGCATGACGTGGTTGAGCACGCTGCCGAGCGCGTAGTGCGCCGCGGGGTCCTTCGCGGCCGTCTCGACGGCCTCGCTGATCGCCATGCCGAGCGAGCCGGTGGTGTCCGGGTCCGCGGCGAGCATCGCGCGCCCGGCCTCGGTGAGGTCCGACGGCGACGGGTGGCACACCCCGCCGTAGACCTCCATCTGCGCGCGACGGTACGGCTTCGCGTCGTACGACGCACGCACCTGCCACACCTCGACCTCGAGCCCGAGCAGCGCGCCCGCGAACGACAGCGACGCGCCCCACTGGCCCGCCCCGGTCTCCGTCGTGAGCTTCGTCGTGCCCTCGAGGGCGTTGTAGTACGCCTGCGCGACGGCCGTGTTCGGCTTGTGCGAGCCGACCGGGCTCACGCCCTCGTACTTGTAGTACACGCGGGCCGGGGTGCCCAGGGCCCGCTCGAGGCGGCGCGCGCGCACGAGCGGCGATGGCCTCCACAGCGCGTAGATCTCGCGGACGGTCTGCGGGATCTCGACGTAGCGCTCGGTCGTCACCTCCTGCTGCACGAGCGAGAGCGGGAACAGCGGCGCGAGGTCGTCGGGCGTCAGCGGCTCGCGCGTGCCCGGGTGCAGGTGCGGCGGCACCGGCTCGGGCAGGTCCGCCGCGAGGTTGTACCAGTGCGTCGGGACGGTCGAGGGCACCTCGGCGCCGGTCGGTTCGAGGGACCGGACGGGCAGGGAGGTCGGCGTGGTCTGCTGTGTCGTCATGGGGGGCTCCAGCTCGGGGGACGGCCGCTGGGCCGACGACGTGCGCACCGGGGTCTGCCGAGGCCGCCCACGTCGTCGGGGCACGGCCGGAGGAGGTCACCGGCCGTCAGGCGGTCGGCCACCAGGAGGTCACGGACGGGTGCGTCACGGGGCAGACCCTACCGCCCGGTCGCGGTCCGGACCACCGGCCCCCGGACCGGGCGAGCGACGCAGCGGCCCCCGGACCGTGAGGTCCGGGGGCCGCCGTCATGCCGTCGACACCGGGTCGGCGGTGCGCGGGCGACGGGTCAGCGACGTGTCAGCCGCACGCGAGCGCGTCGTACGCGACGTCCGCGGCGAAGGACCGGCCGTCCCCGCTCGCGGTGACGTGCGCGGTGCCCGCCGCGACGTCGGACGCCCGGACGGAGAACGCCTGGTACGCCGACGCGCCGGGCCGCACGCCCGGGACGGTGCGCTCGCCGAACGGCGTGCTGAGCGTGACGTCCACGGGGACGGTGTCCGCGTTGGTCGCGCGCACCGCGACGTACGCCGTGCCGGCCAGGCACTGGGCGCGCGCCGTCGTCTCGACGACGAGGCCGCCCCCGGCGGGCGCGGTGGTGAACGTGCTCACCGGCGACACGGCCGTGCCGCCGCCCGCGCTCGTGGCGGTGACGGTCCACGCGTGCAGCGCTCCCGGCACCAGCCCGTCCCACGGGACGGTCGCGACCTCGCCCGACGGGACGGTCACGCGGCCGATCTCCTCGCCCGGCGCGTAGAGCGACACGGCGTCGGTCGCGAGGCTCGTCACGCGCGTCGTGAGGTCGACGGGGACGGTGAAGTCGTCCTCGCGGCCGTCGTAGCGCTGCTCGTCGTCGTACTCGGTGGCGCCGAAGTTCGCGAGCCACGGCGAGTAGGTGTCGACGATCATCTCGGAGCGGTCGACGTCGAACTGCAGCAGCCGCAGGAAGCTCGCGCCGAGCCGCAGGCCCTCGTCGGGCGCGTACCCGCCGATCTCGGTGAGCCCCGCCTCCTCGGCCGTGACCTCGTAGAACTGGTAGTCGGCGAGCAGCTCGACGACGCCGCTGCCCGGCGTGCCGACGTCCTGGCGCACGTTGATGCCCACGCCGTGCCGGTGCCCCGCGAGGACGAGGAACACGTTCGGGTTGGGCTCGACGACCTTCGCGTGCACGAGGCGGCCGTCGGGCGTCGAGATCTCGGAGTCACGGCCGTCGGGGTTCGTGCTCGGCACGAGGTAGTCGTGCGTGAGCACGATCGCGTTCCGGTCGGGGAACTGCTCGAGCACGCCGTCGGCCCACGCCGCCTCCTCGTCCGTCACGCCGTACGACAGGTAGACGGCGACGAAGTCGAGCCCGCCCGCGCTGAACAGGTCGTAGTGGTTCTGGTTGTCGCCCTCGCGCCACGGGCCGCCGTAGGACGCGTTCTCCCACCCCGCGGACAGGGCCTCGTAGCGCTCGGGGCCGTAGAACTCGTTGAACAGCGCCCCGGGCCCGTTGTCCTGGCCGGTGAGGTTGTCGTGGTTGCCCGCGAGGACGCCGTTGGGGATGTTCGCGTCGTCGAGGATCCGCTGCGCGGACGAGGAGAACGCGTACTCGCCGCGGATCTGCTCCACCGCCGCGTCGTCGGCGGGCACGCGGGTGTAGTTCTCGTTCACGTCACCCGTGTGGGCGACGTACGCGATGCCCCGCTCCTCGGCGTTGTCGACGACCCACTGCGTGAGGTCGGTGTACGCCCGGGCCCACACGGCGCGCTCCTCGGCCGTCTCCTGCTCGACCGCGCCCTCGGAGAGGTACTGCGTGTCGGTGAGGTGCACGAGCGAGAAGTCGTAGGCGTCGCGCGGCGCGAAGTCGGTCTCCTCGCGCGACCCGCCCGCCGCGATGTCGTCGGCGAAGGGGTCGGTGCCCGTGACGAGGACGTGGACGGTCCCGTCGACCGCGGCACCGTCGCGGAGCACGGTGCTCAACGACGTCGCGCCCTCGACCGCGCCACGCGCGGACGCGAGCGGCTCCCACCGCTCGCCGTCCCACACGTGCAGGGTCGCGAGCCGCTGCGGGTCGACGACGCCCTCCCAGCGCACGACCTGGCCGGCGGTCGTGCCGTCGGCGGGCAGCTCGAAGCGCTGGTAGGTGACGTCGCGGCTCTGCGGGGAGTCGAGCGTCAGGTCGTCGCCCGGGGCGAGCGCGTCGGCCCCGGCGGGCTGTTCACCCTCGATCGGGAGCGTCGTCGGGACCTCGGCCGACTCGCCCTGCGCGACGAGCACGGGGGCGGTGACGTCGGCACGGGAGAACGTGGCGGTGACGTCGCCGCCGCCAGGCGCTGCGACGCGCGCGGACAGGTCGACGCTCCTCGCGACGTCGCGCGTGCCGTGCGCGGGCGCGAGGTCGGTCGGGACGTCCGGCACGCCGAGGCTCGTGAACGCGATCTCGTGCGTGCTCGCGTTGCCGAGCACGTCCGTCGCGGTGACGACGAGCGTGTGCGCACCCGGGGCGAGCCCGGGGCCGACGGGAGCGCCGAGCGCGACCGGCTCGCCGTCGAGCGTCACGTCGGGGCCGGACAGGACGCCCGCGGCGTCCGCGAGCTCGACCGCGAGGCTCGTCGCGCTCGCGAGCTCGGCGCCCGCAGCCGGGGTGCTGGAGACGACCGCGGGTCCGGTGTTGTCGGTCGTCACGGTACGGCGCGCGGCCGCGCCGGCGGCCGTCGCCGCCGTGATCGTGTGCTCGCCGTCGGCCAGCGTCGCGGTGTCGACGTCGGCCCGCAGCCCGGTCGCGGGCGCGTCGGCGTCGCGCACGACGTCGAACGCGAGGTCGACCTCGCGCGGCTTCGTCGTGCTCGTGCCGCAGTCGCCGTCGCCCAGCGAGTACGACGGTGCGACGCCCACGCCCGTCGCCGTGCCGTCGGTGAGGTCGAGCGCGATCCCGGAGATCGCGAAGTCGTCGCGGTTGTCGCCGCACGACGTCGGGTACGTGCCCGTGACGAAGCGGATCGTGTTGCGCCCCGGGGACAGGTACGCGTTGGGCACGTCGACCCGGACCGTCTCGCTCACGTAGTCGCGGTCGACGAGGTCGATGCGCTGCCCGTTGACGAGCAGGTGGTTCGTGTAGCGGGCCTCGATCGAGTTCGACCCGACCGTGAAGACGAACGCGGACGAGCCCGCACCGTGGGTCGCGACCGTCTCGAGCGGGGTCCCGTCGAGCGCGATCCCGGCGGGCGCGTCGCCGCCCGCGGGCGGGGTCGCCAGGACGGTCTGCTCCCCCGTGAGGAGCGCGCCGTCCGCGGGCACGAGCGCCGGGGCGCCGGGGGCGCCGTTGTTCACGGTGACGGCGCTCGTGGCGACCGCACCGGAGAGCGTGGTCGCGGTGAGCGTGTGCGCGCCGTTCTCGAGGGTGGTGGTGTCGAGGTCCGCGGCGAGGCCGGTCGTCGCGGCCGGGTCCTGGTCGAGGTCGAACGTGAGGTCGGCGCTGAGCACGCGGGCGGTGTTCGTGCCGCACGAGCCGTCGCCGAACGCGTAGGAGAAGGCGTTGGCGGAGCCGTCGGCGACCTCGCCGAGCAGCTCGAGCGACACGTCCGTGAGGTCGTAGTCGTCGTAGTTCGTCCCGCACGACGTCGTCACCGCGCCGACGACGAACCGCACCCGGTTCTCGCCCTGCACGAGCCACTGCGCCGGGACGTCGAGCGCGACGCGCTCGGACACCATGTCGCGGTCGAGCTCGAGGCGCTCGCCGTTGACGAGCACGTGGCTGCCGTACCGCTTCTCGACCGAGTTGCTGCCGACGTCGAACAGCAGGCGTGCGGTCGCGGGCGTCGCGCTCGCGTCGAGCGCCGTGCCGTCGACCGCGAGCGCCGTGACCGGATCGCCCGCGCGCACCGGGTCGCCCGCGACGCGCACGGTGCCGTCGAGGTAGGTGCCGGTCGTGGGGGTCAGCGCGGGTCGTTCCTGCGTGGCCGTCACGGCGGTGCCGCCGGCGGCCGTCCGGGGAGTGGGCGAGGCGGCGGTCGCTCCGGGCGCGATCAGCCCGGCGGCGAGCACCGTCCCGATCGCTCCCGCGAGCGCGGCGCGACGCCGCGCCCCGCCGCCGGTCCGTCCCGCGGTCCGTCTCGAAGTCCTGTGCGTGGGCACGGACGTGTCCATCGTGGTTCCCTTCCGTGGCGAACGGGTCGACGGGCGGCGCTGCCGAGCGGCGACGACGCCCGCACCGGACCCTTCCCGGCGGGGGTGAACGCGAGGTCGGTGCCGGGCGAACTCCGGCGAAACGGACGGCGACGGTTGCGGCGGGCACGCAGGACGAGGGAAGGGCGACGGCGGCACCGACGACGAAGGCCGCCCACCGCGAGGGTGGACGGCCTGGTCAGGAGGGGTGCGCCATCAGGGACTCGAACCCCGAACCCGCTGATTAAGAGTCAGCTGCTCTGCCAATTGAGCTAATGGCGCGCGAGAGGGAACCCTACCAGCGGCCGGCCCGTGTCCCGCGAGGGATCCGGACCGCCGCCCGCACCGGCTCTCGACCGGCGCGGCTCGGGCCGCCCGCGTGCGGACGGCCCGGTCGGTGGTGGTGCGCCATCAGGGACTCGAACCCCGAACCCGCTGATTAAGAGTCAGCTGCTCTGCCAATTGAGCTAATGGCGCGCGAGAGAAAACACTAGCAGCCGCGGGCGCGCCGGGAAAATCCGTTCCGCCCCGGCCCGTGTGACGTCGGCGACACCGGCCGCGACGCCCGGACCAGGCGCGGGACTACAGGTACAGGCCCGTCGGCCCGTCCTCCTCGACGTCCTGCGACACCGCGTGCACGTCGCGCTCGCGCAGCAGCACGAGGTCCTTGCCGCCGAGCTCCACCTCGGCACGGTCGTCCGGGTCGAACAGGACGCGGTCGCCCACCGCGACCTGGCGCACGTGCTCACCTGCTGCGACGACGACGGCCCACGCGAGCCGCTTCGGGCCCACGGCGGTCGCGGGGATCACGAGGCCCGCCGAGCTCTGACGCTCGCTCGCGTCGACCTCGGGCTCGACGAGGAGGCGGTCGTGCAGCATGCGGATCGGCAGGTCGCGCGCGGTCGTGCGGGCCGGGCGCGCGGTGGTCGAGGGGGCGGACGTCGTCTTGCTCACAGCAACAACGCTACCGGTGCCGCGGACCCTCACCTACGCTCGAAGCACACCCTTGGCCGGACCGAAGGAGATCCATGTCCACGCGCCTCACCGTCGGCGACACCGCTCCCGACTTCACCCTGCCCGCCGCCGACGGCAGCACCGTGACGCTGTCCGACCTGCGCGGCAAGCACGTCGTCGTCTACTTCTACCCGGCGGCGGGCACGCCCGGCTGCACGACCGAGGCCTGCGACTTCCGCGACAGCCTCGCCTCGCTCCAGGGCGCCGGGTACGCGGTCGTCGGCGTCTCCCCCGACCCGGTGGACAAGCTCGCCGCGTTCGCCGAGGCCGAGCACCTGACGTTCCCGCTCGTCTCCGACGTGGACAGGACGGTGCTCGAGGCGTACGGGGCGTGGGGCGAGAAGAAGCTCTACGGCAAGACGGTCGTGGGCGTGATCCGCTCGACGGTCGTCGTCGACCCCGAGGGCGCGGTCGAGCTCGCGCAGTACAACGTCAAGGCCACCGGTCACGTCGCGAAGCTGCGCCGCGACCTGGGCATCGACCCGAAGTAGTCCCACCCGCGCGGGCGCCGCGCCGCCGTCCGGTCGCCGCCCCCCCCGGGGCGGAGCGACCGGGCCGGGGCGCGGCGCTCGCGCCGTAGACTGACCCCCGCGCGCGAGTGGCGTAACTGGCAGCCGCGCCAGGTTTAGGTCCTGGTGTCCTCGGACGTGCGGGTTCGAGTCCCGCCTCGCGCACCGCGTGGACGTCGCCCGACGCCCCCACCTGCGACGCAGCCTCCGCCGCGGTCCGCGGCGCCCCGCGCAACCCGACGGACGCCGGCGTCTCGCCTGTCGCTTCTCCCCGAAGGGGCGTACGGTCGAAGGGTCGAGTCTGGACCTGGCTCCTCATCTCTCTGCAGAAGCCGGAGCAACGACATGTCCGTGGACGACCATGCCACCGACCACCTCCTGACACCCGTGGCGGGTCAGCAGATCGGCCAGTACCGCCTCGACCTGGGTACCGGCACCTGGTGGTGGTCGTCGGGGACGTACCGGGTGCACGGCTTCGAGCCGGGCGAGGTCGTGCCGACGACCGAGCTGGTCCTGGCCCACAAGCACCCCGACGACCGCGACCGGGTCCGCGCGATGCTCCGCAGGGCGCAGGAGACCGGCGAGGCGTTCGCGAGCGTGCACCGCATCATGGACGCGCACGGCCGGGAGAAGCACCTCGTCCTCCTCGGCCAGGGCCGCCGCGAGCGCGAGAGCGGCGAGGTCGTCGAGCTCATGGGCTACGTCGTCGACGTGACCGCCAGGATCGCGGCGATCGCGAACGAGCGGGCGCGGCACGACATCGAGGCGTCCGCCCGGTCCCGCGGCGGGATCGAGCAGGCGAAGGGCGTCCTCATGGGCGCCTACGGGATCGACGCGGACGAGGCGTTCGCCCGGATCCGCCACTGCTCGAACAACCGCCACGTCCCCCTGCGGGACGTGGCCCGGGTGATCGTCGACCAGGCCGCACGGAGCGGGACCCGCGACGTCGGGCCGCTCGACGAGATCCTCCAGGGGTCCTGAGGCCGGCGCCTCGCCGGTACCGCACGCCGGCGCCTCGTCCTGTCGACGCCGGGCGGGGCGTCGGTCCGCCGGATCCCGGCGGGCGGCGCGGCACCCCTAGCGGACGACGCTGACCTCGAAGAAGGCCTTGATCCGCTCCTGCGTGGTCGGGTCGAGCCGACGGCGGGGGCTCGTCGAGCCGCCCGCGTGGACGGCGATCCACGCACGCAGGACGGTCGGCTGCACGTCCACGACGCGCGCGAACTCGTCGACCGTCGGCCACGCCGGCTGCGGCGTGCGCACGCGCGGACCGGTCGCGGCGAGGTGCAGGTCCTCGCCCCACGCCATCGCCTCTGCGGGTGAGCGGAAGCCGCCGATGCGTCCCGGCACCGGGTGCGGCTTCTCGAGGCACCACTCCTCGCGCCGCGCCGCGATCCGGTAGACGCCCTCACGCGCCTGCGCCTCGTACGTACCGTCGTCCTTGTGCTTCCAGTGCAGCCCCATGGCGCCAGTGTCGGTGGTAAGCGCTCTCTCAGAAAGTTGAACGGGAAACTTCACCCGCTCCTCACCTGGACGACCGTCCAACTGACCGTCTAGCGTGACGGCAGAGCCGGTGCCCGCACCATTGCCCCCTGCCGGTGCGGGCACCGGTTCTCTGCCACACGCACCCTGCGCGCGCGTGGCGGCTCTGACCGAGACGACGCACGGCCCGGCACCCTCGAGGGTGCCGGGCCGTGCGTGGTCGTGCTGGGGCGCGCGGTGCGCCCCGGGTCGCGTCAGGCGTCCTGCGCGGGCGTCCCGTCGCTCGCCGCGGCGATCTGCCGGCGCACGTCGTCCATGTCGAGACCCTTCACCGCGTCCACGACCTGCTTGAGCGCGGGAGCCGGGAGCGCGCCCGGCTGCGAGAAGACGAGGATGCCCTCGCGGAAGGCCATGAGCGTGGGGATCGACGTGATGTTCGCCGCCGCGGCCAGGCCGCGCTCCGCCTCCGTGTCGATCTTGGCGTGCACGACGTCGGGGTTCTCCTCCGACGACGCCTCGAACACCGGCGCGAACATCTTGCACGGCCCGCACCAGTCCGCCCAGAAGTCGACGAGGACGATGTCGTTCTCGGTGATGGTCTGCTCGAACGTGGACTCGGTCAGTGCCTGCGTGGCCATGGGGGATCCTCCTGGACGGTGGGTTTCTGCCTCGTAGAGCAACGATCGTCCCCCACCTATTCCCCGCAGGCACGGGCGCACGCCCGGCCGCGCGTCCCACCAGCCTCTACGCTGCCCCTGTGACGACCACCACCACGACCCGACTCTCGCGCGCCACGATCGCGGGCTACGCCGCGGGCTCCGTCGGCACCGGCGGCTTCGGCACCCTGCCCGGCCTCGTCCTCCTCGTGTACCTCACCGACGCGCTCGCCGTGCCCGCCGCCGTCGCCGGGCTCATCGTCACCGGGGCCAAGGTGTGGGACGTCCTCATCGACCCGTTCATCGGGTACGGGTCCGACCGCGACCTCGCGCGCACCGGGTCGCGACGGCGGTTCATGACCGTCGGCGCCCTCGCGCTCCCCGTGCTCTTCGCGCTCACGTTCGCCGCGCCCGCGGGGGCGGGCCCCACCGCCGCGGCGATCTGGGTGCTCGTCGCGTTCCTCCTCGCCGCCACGGCCTTCTCGCTCTTCCAGGTCCCGTACATCGCGCTCCCCGCCGAGCTCGACGCCACCTACGACGGCCGCACCCGGCTCCTCGCGTGGCGCGTCGCGGCGCTCGCGTTCGCGATCCTCCTGTTCGGCGCGGGCGGGCCCGCCCTGCGCGGCGGCGGCGACTCGACCACGGGCTACCTCGTCATGGGCGTCGTGTCCGGCGTCGTCATCGGAGCGGGCATGCTCGTCGCCTCGCGCGTCGCGCCCCGGCGGCCGCGCGGCGAGGCAGCCGCGCCCGCGACTCCCCCGCCCTCGACGACCGCCTCGCGCGCGTGGGCGCTCGCGGTCCGCGAGTCGGCCGACGCCCTGCGCCGGTCCCGGCCCTTCCGGACGCTGCTCGTCGCGTTCTTCCTCCAGGCCGTCGCCACGGGCCTCATGCTCGCGGGCGCGGCGTACGTCGCGCGCTACGTGCTGCAGGACGAGGCCGCGGTGAGCTACCTCTTCGCCGCCCTCATCGCGCCCGCGCTGCTGTGCATGCCGCTGTGGACCCGCCTCGCGCGCCGCGACGGCAAGGAGCGCGGCTTCGTCGTCGCGACCGTCCTGTTCGCCGTCGCCGCGCTCGGGATGATCCCCCTCCTGTGGGTCCCCGGGGCGTGGGTCTACGTGCCCACGGCGCTCGCCGGCGTCGCGTACGCGGGCATGCAGGCGCTCCCCCTCGCGATGCTCCCCGACGTCATCGCGCACGACGCGCGGACGCACGGCGAGGGCCGCGGCGGGGCGTTCAGCGGCGTGTGGACGGCGGGCGAGACCACGGGCATGGCGCTCGGCGCGGCCGTGCTGTCGCTCGTCCTCGGCGTGACGGGCTACGTCTCGACGCGCGCGGACGAGGTCGCGACGCAGCCCGCCGCCGCCGTCGACGGGATCGCGCTCGCGTTCTCGGTCGTCCCGGCGGTCCTCGTGCTGCTGAGCCTGGTCCCGCTCGTACGGTACGGTCTTCGCAAGGGGGACATCGACGACACAGCACCGGAGCTGCCGCGTGACCACCCCGCACCGACCGACCGATCCCGCGACTGACCCGTCGGCCGACGCACCGCACCCCGCGGCCGCGCCGGGCGGCGACGTCCCGCTGCGCACCGACGGGATCCTCGACCGGCTCGCCTCGCTCCGTGCGGCCGACGCGCCGACGCACGGCGGCCGCGTCCTGTCCTACGTCTACGACCCGGGGCTCCCCGAGCTCGACGAGCTCGCGGCCGCCGCGGCGCGCGCCGTCCAGCCCGTCAACGGCCTCGACCCGACGACGTTCACGTCGGTCGCGGTCATGGAGGGCGAGCTGGTCGCGCTCGCGCGCGAGATGCTCTCCGGGCCCGCGGACGGGCCGGACGCCGTCGTGGGCTCCGTGACGTCGGGTGGTACCGAGAGCTGCCTGCTCGCCGTGAAGATCGCGCGCGACGCGTTCCGCGAGGCGCACCCGGGGGCGCGCCCGCGCGTGGTGGCCCCCGTGAGCGTGCACGCCGCGTTCCGCAAAGCCGCCCGGTACCTCGACGTCGACCTCACGCTCGTCCCCGTCGACCCGGGGACGGGGACGCCCGCCGCCGCGGACCTCGTCGCCGCGCTCGGCGACGACGTCGCGCTCGTCGTGGTGTCCGCGCCCTCGTACCCGCACGGCGTGGTCGACCCGGTGGCCGACGTGGCGGCGGCGGCGCACGCGCGCGGCGTCCCGGTGCACGTCGACGCGTGCGTCGGCGGCTGGGTCCTGCCGTTCTGGGCGGCCGCGGGCGGCGACACCCCGCCGCCGTTCGACTTCGCGGTCCCGGGCGTGACGAGCATCTCCGCGGACGTGCACAAGTACGGCTACGCCCCCAAGGGCACGTCCGTCATGCTCGTGCGCGGCCGCGACCGGCAGCGCCGCCAGTTCTTCGCGACGACGGGCTGGCCCGGCTACCCCGTCGTCAACCCCACGATCTCCGGCTCGCGGTCGGCGGCCCCGCTCGCCGCGGCGTGGGCGGTGAGCCAGGCCCTCGGCACCGCCGGGTACACGGCGCTGACGGCGCGCTGCGTGCGTGCGACGCGCGCCCTGCACGCGGCCGTCGACGGGATCGAGGGACTGCGCGTGGTCGGGCGCCCCACGGGGCCGCTCGTCGCCGTCGCGACCGACGAGTCCGTGGCGCCCGAGCGCCGCGTCGACCCCCACCTGTGGGCCGACGCCGTCCGGTCCCGCGGGTGGGTCCTCCAGCCGCAGCCCGGGCTCGTCCAGGAGGACGGCACGCGACTGCCGCACACGACGCACCTCACCGTGACCCCCGTGACCGAGGCCGGGCTCGACGGCCTCGTCCCCGCGCTCGTCGACGGGGCGGACGCCGTGCGCGGCGCGCCCCGGCCCGACGTCGGCGCCGCGCTGGCGGCGGTCGCCGGCTCGCTCGCGGCGGCGCCGGGGGCCGCCGCGGGCGCGCCGACCTCCGACGAGGTCTGGGCGGCGCTCGGCCCGCTGCTCGCCGCCGGCGACGACGCCGACCCCGGCGCGGGCGTGCTGCCCGACAGCCTGGCCCCGCTCATGGCCCTCCTGGAGCTGCTGCCCGGACCGGTCGCCGAGCGTGCCCTCGTCGAGATCGTCGCGCGCGTCGCCGAGCCGCCCCCGGACGGCGCCCCGCGCTGAGCGGACTCGCCCCGCCGCACCGCTCGGGGTAGAACAGTCGCGTGACCGACACCGCCGACTTCCCGCCCGACGACTTCTCCCACGAGAACCCGCGACCCGCGGGCTGGCTCAGCCCGGAGGAGATCGCGGTCGCGCGCGCCCAGCTCCCGCTCGTCTACGTCGACGCCGTGCCCGTGCGGGTCGACGACTCGGGCGACGTCGTCGCCGTCGGGCTCCTGCTGCGCGTCACGCCCGACGGCATGATGACGCGCGCGCTCGTCTCGGGCCGCGTCATGTACCACGAGCGCATCCGCGACGCGCTCCTGCGGCACATCGAGAAGGACCTCGGGCCCGTCGCCCTCCCCCAGGTGCCCGCCTCGCCGCAGCCGTTCACCGTGGCCGAGTACTTCCCGACGCCGGGCATCACGTCGTACCACGACCCGCGCCAGCACGCGGTGTCCCTCGCGTACGTCGTGCCGGTGACGGGCGACTGCCGCCCGCAGCAGAACGCGCTGGAGCTCGCGTGGCTCACGCCCGAGCAGGCGTGCAGCGACGAGGTCCAGCTCGAGATGCGTGGCGGGCAGGGCGTGCTGCTGCGCCAGGCGATGGCGTACGTCGGCCGTCTCCCGTGACGCCCGCCCCGCGCGTCGCCGCGCCCGGTCGCCGGCTCGTCGTCGCGCGCGTGCTGCACGCGCTCGTCGCGCTCGCGGCGCTCGCGGGCGTGGTCATGGAGCTCGTCATCGCGCTCGTCGACGGCCCGGGCACCGCGCCGAGCCAGGCCGAGCGGCTCGTGCGCCTGTTCTCCTACTTCACGGTCCAGTCGAACCTCCTCGTCGGGGTCGTGTCCGTGCTGCTCGTGGTGCGGCCCGCGCGCGACGGCGCCGTCTTCCGGGTCGCGCGCCTCGACGCGCTCCTGTGCATCGCGGTGACGGGCATCGTCTACCAGACGGTGCTGCGAGGGATCGCGGAGCTCAGCGCCGCGGGCCAGGTGTCCGACCTGCTCCTGCACCTGCTCGCACCGCTGCTCGCGCTCGTCGCGTGGGTGCTGGTCGGCCCGAGGCCGCGGGTGGACGCCGCGACCGTGTGGTGGTCGCTCGCGTTCCCGCTGGCGTGGATCGCGTACACGTTCGTGCGCGGCGCCGTCGTCGGCTGGTACCCGTACCCGTTCCTCGACGTCACGACGCTCGGCCTCGCCCCGGCGCTCCTCAACACCGCGGTCGTGGCGGTCGTCTTCGTCGGCCTCGCGTGGCTGGTGCGCGTCGTGGACGCGCGCCTGCGCGCCGCTCCCTGACGCTCGCGCCCGGACGGGACCAACGGCCCCCGCCCCCGGCCCGTCGGGCCCTAGGTCTGGCGGCCGGCCCTGGCCGACGCTGGAGGGAGAGGCGCCGCCGGGTCGCGGCGGCGTGGTGACGAAGGGGACGCCATGGACGCCGCAGTGGTCTACGAGTCGATGTACGGCAACAGCGAGCAGGTCGCGCGCGCGGTCGCGGAGGGGTTGTGCGACGCCGTGCGCGTCACCGTGCTCGACGTCGAGGAGGCTGCCGCGACTCCGGAGGCGCTGCGCCACGTCCGGCTGCTCGTCGTGGGCGGGCCGACGCACGCGTTCGGGATGAGTCGGCCGTCGACCCGCGCGGAGGCGGTGCAGCGCGCGAGCGGCGCCGTGTCCGACCGCGAGACCGGGCTGCGCGAGTGGGTCGAGTCCGTCCCCCGCCAGAGCGAGCCGCGGCTCGCCGCGACGTTCGACACGCGCGTCACGAAGGTCAAGCCGCTGCCCGGGTCGGCCGCGCGCGGTGCGGCGAAGGTGCTGCGCCGGGCGGGCTTCCGGCTCGTCGTGCCGCCCGCGTCGTTCTACGTCGGCGACGTCGAGGGGCCGCTCGACGAGGGCGAGCTCGACCGGGCGCGCGCGTGGGGCCGTGCGCTGGGCCACGTGCTGGTCCCGGCGGGGAGCGCCCCGGCGGGCCGCTGACCCGCGGCGCCGGCCCTGTCAGCCGCCGAGCTCGAGCCGGGGCCAGTCCTCGAGGTCGTCGCGCATGCGGCGGTCGTGCGTCGCGACGACGACGGCCGCGGGCGTCACCCGCAGCGCCTGCGTGAGCTCGTCGACGAGGTCGATCGACAGGTGGTTCGTCGGCTCGTCGAGCAGGAGCACGTGCGGCGCCGCGAGCAGGGCGCGCGCGAGGTCGAACCGGCGGCGCTGGCCCGCGGACAGCTCGCGCAGCGGGCGGTCGAGGTCCTCCTCGGTGAGCAGGCCGAGGAACGCGACGGGCACGAGGTGGTCGGGGTTGAGGCGGCCCGCGTCGAGCAGGTCGAGCGCCTCGCGCGCGTACTCGTCGAAGCCCGTGCGCGCCTCCGCCTCCGGGGGCAGCGACGGGCCCTCCTGCGCGACGACGCCGAGCCGCGCGCCGTCCACCACGGTGCGCGTCCCGCGGTCGAGCGGCACGAGTCCTGCGAGCGCCGCGAGGAACGTCGACTTCCCGCTCCCGTTGGGGCCCGTCACGAGCAGGCGCCCGGAGGGCGGGAGCGCGACCCGGGTGCCGGGCAGGTCGAGGCGCGCCGCGCCGTCGGGCCCGACGCGCGGGCTGCGCAGCTCGAGCACCGGGTCGCCCGGGTCCCAGCCCGGAGACATCGCGGGCAGCTCGGGGAACACGAGCTGGAGCGGCGGCACGGGCACCTCGACGGCCTCGGCCTCGAGCTGCTGCAGGCGCCGGTCGGCGGCCTTGACGTGGATCCGCGCGCGCGTCGCGCGGCGGTGCTTCTGGCTGCCCTTGGGCGGGCGCCACTCGTCCGACAGCCCCTCGTACGACGCGTCGAGCACGGCGGCGAGCTTCTCGGCGCGCTTCTGCTCGGCCCGGAACCGCTGGCGCCAGCGGTGCAGCGCCTGGTTCTTCGCGAAGCGGTAGGCGAGGTAGCCCGGCTGCCCGTAGAGCACGGGCCTGCCGTCCATCGACGGGTCGAGGTCGAGGATCTCGGTCGCGACGTCGTCGAGCAGCTGCCGGTCGTGCGTGACCATGATCACGCCGCCGCGCCACGCGACGAGCTCGCCCGTGAGGAAGTCGATGCCGCCGGCGTCGAGGTGGTTGGTGGGCTCGTCGAGGAGCAGCAGGTCGGCGCGCTCGGCGAGCCGGCACGCGAGGCGCACGCGGTAGCGCTCGCCCACGGACAGCGTGGCGAGCTCGCGGTCGCGGTCGCGGCACGCGCCGAGGCGCGAGAGCGCGACGTCGACCCGGCGGTCGGCGTCCCACACGGCGAGGTGCTCGGCGCGCGCGAGGATCTCGGTGAGCTCGGCGAGATCGCCCGCCTCGTGGTCGAAGTCGCGGGCCGCGGCCTCCAGCTCGGCGGCGACGGCCCGCAGCCCCGCGAGGGTCCCGGCGACGAGCGTGCCCACGGTCTGCCCGGGCTCGATCGCGAGCTCCTGCTCGACGAGCGCGAGCGAGCCCGCGCGGCGCACCTCGCCGCGGCTCGGCACGAGGTCGCCCGCGAGCACGTGCAGGAGCGTCGACTTGCCCGTGCCGTTCTCGCCCACGACGCCGAGTCGGGTCCCGGGCGCGACGCGCAGCCCCACGCCGTCGAGGACGGGGCGTCCGGGGTAGGAGAAGGCGAGGTCGTCGGCCGCGAGGTGCACGGGGACCACCCTAGGCGCCGTCCTCGGCGCGCACGACGACGGCCCGTGTGCTTCGCTTCTCCCGCCCGCACCGCCCGCACCGTCCGCCCAGGAGGACCCATGCCCCAGCACGTCGACGTGGACACGTTCGTCCGCGCCGAGACCGACCGCATGTTCGCCGACCTGCAGCGCGACGCGGGCGGGGTCAACCGGTTCCGGCACAACCGCGAGCCCGCGCCGGTGGACCGCCAGACCGTGGTGCGCCTCAACCGGGACACGCTCTACAGCTTTGCCGTCGTGGACCTCGCCGGCGGCGCGACCCTCACGCTGCCGGACGCGGGCGGGCGCTACCTGTCCGCGATGGTGCTGGACAACGACCACCTCGTGCGCGACGTGCTGCACGACCCGGGCACGTACCCGCTCGACGCCGCCCGGGTCGGCACGCGGTACGCGGTCGTGGCGGTCCGCGTCCTCGTCGACCCTCAGGACCCGGGCGACGTCGCGGCCGTGACCGCGCTCCAGGACGCGCTGACCCTCACCGCGGGATCGGCCGAGCCGTTCGTCGCGCCGGACTGGGACGCCGCGAGCCTCGACGCGACGCGGGGCGCGCTCCTGCGGCTCGCCGCGGGGCTGCGCGGGTTCGACCGCATGTTCGGCACGCGCGAGCAGGTGGACCCCGTACGGCACCTCGTCGGGACGGCCGCGGGGTGGGGCGGGCTGCCGACGAGCGAGGCGTCGTACGTCGGGGTCGACCCGGGGCTGCCCGTCGGGCGGTACGCGCTGACGCTGCGTGACGTCCCGGTCGACGCGTTCTGGTCGGTGTCCGTGTACGACGCGCAGGGCTTCTTCGCGCCCAACCCGCAGGGCCGCTACTCCGTCAACAGCATCACGGGCGTCCGCGACGCCGACGGCGCGGTCACGGTGCGGTTCGTCCCGCCGGACGACCCGGCCGACGAGCCGAACGCGATCCCCGTGCCCGACGGCTGGAACTTCCTCGTCCGGCTCTACCGGCCGCGCCCCGAGGTGCTCGACGGCGCGTGGCAGGTCCCGGGGCTGCGCCCCCTGTGATTGGGCTGTCTGTGAGGGGTGTCGCACGCCACGTCGGCGCGGCCGTGGCGGACCTCGGCAGGCGGTAGCGTCGACGGCATGAGCCCCGCCCCTGCGGGCCGCGCGCGCCCCGCGGCCGTCGCCCTCGCCGCACTCGCCGACGCCGCATGCGTCCTCGCGCTCGCGAGCGGCGGTCTCGCGACGCACGCGGCCGACGAGGGCGCGGCGCGGCTGCTCGTCGTCGCGTGGCCGTTCGCGGCGGGAGCCGCGGTCGGCTGGCTCGTCACGCGTGCGTGGCGGCACCCCGCACGGCCGTGGCCGACGGGCGTCGTGGTGTGGGGCTGCGCGTGGGCGCTCGGGGTGCTCCTGCGGGTCCTCACGGGGCAGGGCGTCGCGCCGGCCTTCCAGGTCGTGTCGTTCGGCTTCCTCGCCGTGACGATGCTCGGCTGGCGGGGCGTCGTCGCGCTCGTCGGCGTGCTCCGGCCCGCCGAGCGGCGCCGCCGGGCCGCGGAGCTCGCGGGCCGCGCCCCGCGCGACGGCGTCCGCCCGTCCCGCTGACGGGACCGGGCGGGCGCGCGCGTCACCGCCCCGCTCCCCTGTCGCGCGTCCCCTAGCGTGCGCCGAGGACGGCCACGACGTCGGGCGCGAGCGCGCGGAACGCCTTGCCGCGGTGACTGATGGCGTTCTTCTCGGCCGGGCTCAGCTCGGCGGCGGACCGGCTCGTCCCGTCGCCCGGCTGCTCGTCGGGCAGCAGGATCGGGTCGTAGCCGAACCCGTTCGTGCCGCGCGGCGCGGTGAGCAGCGTCCCGCGCATCTCGCCCGTGCGCACGACCTCGGTGCCGTCCGGCGCGACGAGCGCCGCCGCGCACACGAACCCGGCCGCGCGGTGCTCGGCGCGCACGTCCGCGAGCTGGGCCAGCAGGAGCTCGAGGTTCGCGACGTCGTCGCCGTGGCGCCCCGCCCAGCGCGCGGAGAAGATGCCCGGCGCACCGCCCAGCACGTCCACGGCGAGACCCGAGTCGTCCGCCACGGCGGGCAGACCGGTCGCGGCGACGAGCGCGCGCGCCTTGAGGAGCGCGTTCTCGGCGAACGTCACGCCGTCCTCGACCGGCTCGGGCGCCCCGACGTCGCTCGCGCCGACGATCGCCCCGGGCGCGAGCTCGAGACCCGGGTGCGCGTCGAGCTCGGCCGCGAGGATCGCGCGCAGCTCGGCGATCTTGCCCCGGTTGTGCGTCGCGAGGACGAGGCGCGCGCCGTCGGGCACGACGACGCCGCTCCCGCCCGCGCCCGCGACGGCGTCGCTCACCGGGCGTCCTGCGCGAGCGCGGCGCGCTGGATCGCGGCGAGGTCCGCCGTGCCCGCGACCGCGAGGTCGAGCAGCGCGTCGAGCTCGGCGCGGTCGAACGGCGCGTGCTCGGCCGTGCCCTGCACCTCGACGAACGTGCCCGACCCGGTGACCACGACGTTCATGTCCGTCTCGGCGCGCACGTCCTCGACGTACGGGAGGTCGAGCATCGGGGTGCCGTCGATGATCCCCACGCTCACGGCCGCGACCGAGTCCGTGAGGACGGGCTTGCCGCCCTTGACGTGCCCGTGCCGCTGGCCCCACGCGACGGCGTCGGCGAGCGCCACGTAGGCGCCCGTGATCGCGGCGGTGCGCGTGCCGCCGTCGGCCTGCAGGACGTCGCAGTCGAGCACGATGGTGTTCTCGCCGAGCGCGGAGACGTCGATGATCGCGCGCAGGGACCGGCCGATGAGGCGCGAGATCTCGTGCGTGCGCCCGCCGATCTTGCCCTTCACGGACTCGCGCTGGCTGCGCTCGTTCGTCGCGCGCGGCAGCATCGCGTACTCGGCCGTGACCCAGCCCTCGCCCGACCCCTTGCGCCAGCGCGGCACGCCCTCCGTGAACGACGCCGCGCACAGCACGCGCGTGCGCCCGAACTCGACGAGCACGCTGCCCTCGGCCTGGTCGAGCCAGTGGCGGGTGATGGTCACGGGGCGGAGCTGGTCGGGCGTGCGGCCGTCGGCGCGCACGACGGCCGCGGAGGTGCCGGAGGAGTCAGGGGTGGTCATGGCGCCAACCCTACCGACCGCCCCCGTCCGCCGAGCGCGGTCAGACGTCGAAGACCGCGCCCGTGCTCGCGACGTCGAGCGGGCCGTCGTAGACCTCGCGCGCCTCGGCGAGCGAGCGCTGCGGGTCGTTCCACGCCGGCAGGTGCGTGAGGACGAGGCGGCGCGCCCCCGCGGCCGTCGCGACCTCGCCCGCCCGGCGGCCCGTGAGGTGGATGCCCCGCTCGACGCCGTCGTCCCGGCCCTCGTGGAACGCGGCCTCCGAGAGGAGCAGGTCGGCGTCGCGCGCGAGGTCCACGACGCCGTCGCACGCGTCGGTGTCCCCCGTGTACGCGAGCACGGCCTGCTCGCCCGGGCGCAGCGACGACGGGCCCGTGACGCGCACGCCGTACGCCTCGACCGGGTGGAAGACGCGGAACGGCTCGAGCGTGAGCGGCCCGACCTGCACCGGGGCGCCCGGCTCCCACGTGCGCACGTCGAGCTCCTCGCCCATGCCGTCCCCGGGCTCCGCGCCGTACGCCGCCTCGATCCGGGCCGCCGTCCCGGTGGGGCCCAGCACCCGCAGGCGGCTCGGGACGCCCGTGCGCACCGACCCGCGCTCCGGGTGGTACCGCAGGTAGACGTACAGCCCGCACACGTCGACGAAGTGGTCCGGGTGCAGGTGGGACAGCGCGACGGCGTCCACGTCGAGCGGGTCGACGAACCGCTGCAGCGCGCCCAGCGCGCCGTTGCCGAGGTCGAGCACGACGTTCCAGTCGCGCGCCTCGGCGCCCGCCGCGGCCGCCTCGGCGGCGGGGACCTGGACGAGGTACGACGACGCGGGCGAGGCCGGGCCCGCGAAGGACCCGGAGCAGCCGACCGTGACGAGGCGCATCAGAGGGCCTCCACGCTGAGCACCTCGGGCCCGAGGAACCGCCGCGCGAGGTGCTCGAACGGCTCCGCGCTCCCCGTCGCGAGGAACCGGTGCCGCGGCGGCCCGGCGTCGCGCGACCGCTCGAGGTCGTGCGCGACGAGCGTGCGGTACACGTCCTTGGCGGTCTCCTCCGCGCTCGACACGAGCGTGACCTCCTCGCCCATGACGTAGGAGATCGCGCCCGTCAGCAGCGGGTAGTGCGTGCAGCCGAGCACGAGCGTGTCCACCCCCGCCGCCTTGACCGGGTCGAGGTAGCGGTGCGCGACCTCCAGGACCTCCGGGCCGGACGTGACGCCCTGCTCGACGAGCGGCACGAACTCGGGGCACGCCTGCGTCGTCAGGCTCAGGCCGGGCGTCACGGCGAACGCGTCCTCGTAGCTGCGCGACGTGATCGTCGCGCGCGTCCCGATGACCCCGATCCGGCCCGTGCGCGTCGCCGCGACCGCGCGCCGCGCGGCCGGCAGGATCACCTCGACCACAGGGAGCCCGTGACGCTGCGTGTACCGCTCGCGCGCGTCGCGCAGCACCGCCGACGACGCCGAGTTGCACGCGATCACGAGCATCTTCACGCCGTCGTCGACGAGCTGGTCCATGATCGCCAGCGCCATCGCCCGGACGGCCGCGAGCGGCTTGGGACCGTAGGGCCCGTTCGCGGTGTCCCCGATGTAGTGGAGGGCCTCGTTCGGGAGCTGGTCGAGGATCGAGCGTGCCACGGTCAGGCCGCCCACGCCCGAGTCGAAGATCCCGATGGGAGCGTCGTTCACCCGCCCGAGCCTACTGGCGCGTCCGCGCGCGCGGCGCGCCCGGACGCGCCGCACCGCTGTGGCAGCGCCCACAGGGTGCCGCAGCAGCGACGCGACGCACGGGCGCCCGACGACGGTCCACGCTGCTCAGGGACGCCCGCGCCCCGCACGCAGGTCCGCGAGCATCCCGTCGACGAGCGACTCCTGCAGCAGCCCCGTGAGGAGGAACACGCTCACGAGGAACCGGCGCGGCGCGCCGCCGACCTCGCCGTCGTCCGGGCCGTCGTCCCCCTCGCGGTCCAGCTCGTCGTAGAGCCCCTCGACCTGCTCGTCGGTCCGCAGGCCCAGCCGCTCGGCGAGCACGAGCCGCACGTCGGTCAGCGCCGCCGCGACGTCCTCGGCCTCGTCCCGGCCCACGACGTACGGCGCCGCCCCCGCCGGCTCGTGGTCCACGAGGCTGCGCGCGAGCAGCACGAGCCGGCCCACCTTCCGCGCCGCGAGGTCGTCCTGCGTGAAGCGCCGGAACTCCGCGGCCACCTCGGCGTCGTCGGAGGCGTCCGGGAGCAGACGCCGCACCGCGGGGTCGGGCGGGGGCGTCGCCGCTCCCCCACCACCACCGGGCCCGCCCGGGACCGGGCCGGTCCACCCGGGCGGCGACCACGCGTCGTCGGGCTCGCCCGCCCCCGGGCCGGCCCCTCCCGGACCGCGACCCGGCACGCCCTCCTGGAGCATCTGCGCGACGTCGCCCGCGAGCTGCGCGAGCACGATCCGCTCCGACGGCTCGAGCTCCGCGACGTACCCGTGCGCCTCGGCGCGGAACGGCCTCACTGCTCGCCGTCCTTCTGCAGCGTGGCCCACAGGCCGAACGAGTGCATCGCCTGCACGTCGACCTCCATGCGCTCGCGGTCGCCGGTCGAGACGACGGCGCGCCCCTCCCGGTGCACCTGGAGCATGAGCTCGTGCGCGCGCGCCGCCGGGTAGCCGAAGTAGGACTCGAACACGTAGGCGACGTAGCTCATGAGGTTCACCGGGTCGTTCCACACGACGGTCGCCCACGGGCTGTCGAGCCGGGCCGCCTCGTCGGCGCGCGTCGCCTCCTCGGGCACGGTCACGGACGCCCGCGCGCCACCGGCGCGGGTGAAGATCGGCTGAGGTCTCACGTCACCACTGTATTCGGGGAGTTCTCAGCACCCACGGCGGGCGTCGCTGCCCTACCGTGGTCCGCATGAGCATCGCCGACCCGGGCAGCGTCGCCCCTCTCGCCGCCGACAGCGCTGCCCGCCTCACCTCCCCCCCGCGCCCGCCCTACTGGCCGTCGGCGTCGACCGCGCTCCTCACGGACCGGTACGAGCTGACGATGCTCCAGGCCGCGCTCGCGGACGGCACCGCCGAGCGGCACTGCCTGTTCGAGGTCTTCACGCGCCGTCTGCCCCCGGGCCGGCGGTACGGGGTCCTCGCCGGCACGGGCCGCGTCCTCGAGGCGCTCGCGTCGTTCCGCTTCTCGACCGCGGAGCTCGACTGGCTGCGGTCGCAGGACGTCGTGGACGAGCGCACGCTCGAGTTCCTCGCCGACTACCGGTTCACGGGCTCGATCACCGGGTACCCCGAGGGCGAGGTCTTCTTCCCGCAGTCCCCCGTCATGACCGTCGAGGGCACGTTCGCCGAGGCCGTGCTGCTCGAGACGCTCGTGCTGTCGATCCTCAACTACGACTCCGCGGTCGCGTCCGCCGCGTCGCGCATGACGAGCGCCGCCGTCGAGCGGCCGTGCCTGGAGATGGGCGCGCGGCGCGCGCACGAGCACGCGGCCGTCGCCGCGGCCCGCGCGGCCGTCGTGGGCGGGTTCGCGGGGACGTCGAACCTCGAGGCGGGCCGCCGCTACGGCCTGACGACGATCGGCACCGCCGCCCACGCCTTCACGCTCCTGCACGACGACGAGGAGTCGGCGTTCGCGTCGCAGGTCGCCTCGCTCGGGCCCGGGACCACGCTCCTCGTCGACACCTACGACGTGCGCAAGGGCGTGCAGAACGCGGTCCGCGCCGCCGGCGGACGGCTCGGCGCCGTGCGCCTCGACTCGGGCGACCTGGGCGTCCTCGCCGTCGAGGTGCGCCGTCAGCTCGACTCGCTCGGCGCCCACGACACGAAGATCACCGTGACGTCCGACCTCGACGAGTACGCCATCGCGTCGCTGGCCGCCGCGCCCGTCGACTCGTACGGCGTCGGCACGTCGCTCGTCACCGGCTCGGGCGCTCCCACGTGCGGGATGGTCTACAAGCTCGTCGCGCGCGCCGACTCCTCGGGAGTGCTCCAGCCGGTCGCCAAGGCGTCCACCGCCAAGACGAGCACGGGCGGCCGCAAGTGCGCCGCTCGCCGCTACGACGCCGACGGGCGCGCGGTCGAGGAGGTCGTCGTGACCGGCGCCGACCTCGCCGTCCAGGAGTGGGAGCCCGACGACGGCGACCTGCGCCGCCTCCAGGTGCCGCTCGTCGTCGACGGCGCCGTCGACTCGCGGTGGGTCGGCTCGTACGGCGTGCAGAACGCCGCGCACCGCCACCGCGAGGCCCGTGCGGAGCTCCCGCGCGGCGCGCGGCGTCTCTCCGCCGGCGACCCCGCCATCCCCACGGTCGTGCACACGCTCCCCTGAGCGGCTCGCGCGGGCTCGGGGCCGCCCGGCCGTCGGTCGGGCCGGGCTGACCGACGTCCGTCGTGCCCCGTCGTGCCGCCGCACCGGGCGGTGGGCGTCTAGCGCTTGCCGACGAACCAGCCGCGCACGGTCGCGACGCGCGCGTCGAGCTGCTCGACCGTCGCGAGCGGCACCTCGGGGCCGCCGCACCGGCGTCGCAGCTCGTTGTGCACCGAGCCGTGCGGCTGCCCGCTGCGCCGCGCCCACGCCGAGACGAGCTGCTGGAGCTCCTTGCGCAGCTCGGCCGCGCGGCGGTGGTCCATCTCCGCACGCTCCTGCTCCGCGGACCGTGCGCTCCTCGAGCGCTGGCTCATCTGGTCCGCCTGGCGCTGGCGCAGCAGCGTGGTCACCTGGTCGGCGTCGAGCAGCCCCGGGAGCCCGAGGAAGTCGAGCTCCTCGTCCGAGCCGACGTCCGCCCCCGTGCCGAACTCGCCGCCGTCGAAGAGGACGCGGTCGAACGACGCCTGCGCCTCGAGCGCCTCGAACGAGCCCTGGACGAGCTCCCCCGACGCCTTCTCCTCGCGGTTCGCCTCCGCCAGGAGCGCGTCCTCGGGGTTGAACCCCTCGCCCTGCTCCTCGGCGGTCAGCGGCCGGTCGAGCGCGTGGTCGCGCTCGATCTCGAGCCCGTTCGCGAGCTCCAGCAGGTGCGGCACGCTCGGCAGGAAGACCGACGCCGTCTCGCCCCGGCGGCGCGCACGGACGAAGCGCCCGACGGCCTGCGCGAAGAACAGCGGCGTCGCGGTCGAGGTCGCGTACACGCCGACGGCGAGCCGCGGGACGTCCACGCCCTCCGACACCATGCGGACCGCGACCATCCAGCGCCCGTCGCCGTCGGAGAACTCCTCGATGCGGCTGCTCGCGCCGTCGTCGTCGGAGAGCACGACCGTGGGCGACTCGCCGGTGATGCGCGCGAGGTGGCCGGCGTAGGCGCGCGCGTCCGTCTGGTCGGTCGCGATGACGAGGCCGCCCGCGTCCGGGATGGCGCGCCGCACCTCCGTGAGCCGCTTGTCCGCCGCCGCGAGCACCGACGGGATCCACTCGCCGTTCGGGTCGAGCGCGGTCCGCCACGCCTGCCCCGTCATGTCCTTCGTGAGCGCCTCGCCGAGACGCGCGCTCACCTCGTCGCCCGACTTCGTGCGCCAGCGCATGTTCCCCGAGTAGGACAGGAACAGGACCGGGCGCACGACGTGGTCGCGCAGCGCGTCGCCGTAGCCGTACGTGTAGTCGGCGCGCGACCGCCGGATGCCGTCCGGCCCGCGCTCGTACTCGACGAACGGGATCGCGGCCGTGTCCGAGCGGAAGGGCGTGCCGGTGAGAGCCAGGCGCCGGGTCGCGTCCTCGAACGCCTCGCGCACGGCGTCGCCCCACGACAGCGCGTCACCGCCGTGGTGTACCTCGTCGAGGATGACGAGCGTGCGGTCGGCGGTCGTGCGCGCCGCGTGCAGCGCCGGCTTCGCGGCGATCTGCGCGTAGGTGAGCGCGACGCCGTCGTAGTGCGCGCCGTGCCGGCCCTGGCTGTTGCGGAAGTTCGGGTCGATCCGGATGCCGACGCGCGCCGCCGCGTCCGCCCACTGGTGCTTGAGGTGCTCGGTCGGCGCGACGACCGTCACACGCCGCACCACGCCCTGCTCCAGCAGCTCGGTCGCGACCCGCAGCGCGAACGTCGTCTTGCCGGCGCCCGGCGTCGCCACGGCGAGAAAATCGCGCGGCGCGCGCGTGCGGTACAGCTCGAGCGCCTCCGCCTGCCAGGCGCGCAGCTTCGACGCCGAGCCCCACGGGGCACGGCGCGGGAACGCGGGCGACAGGTGCGACGCCGCAGCCGACGAGGGGCTCTGCGGCGCGGGCGGGCTGGTCCTGCTACGGGAGTCGGGGGCGGAGTGACCGGTGGACGTCGAGTGGTGCTCCCCGCTCACTTGCCGGAGTCACCCTCGCCGTCCTGCGGGTCCCGCAGACCGTCGTAGATCTCCTTGCACGTGGGGCACACGGGGAACTTGTTCGGGTCGCGACCCGGGACCCACACCTTGCCGCACAGCGCGATCACGGGCTTGCCGGACAGCGCCGACTCCATGATCTTCTCCTTGCGCACGTAGTGCGCGAAGCGCTCGTGGTCGCCCGGCTCGGTCTGCTCGCGCGTCTCCTCGCGCTCGAGCACCCCGGTCGACGTGCCGGTCGTCGGCTCGGTCGCAGGGTTCCGGAACGGGTCCTCGGGACCCCCGGGGGCGGTGCTCGCACGGAGTTCGGTCATGGGGTGCAGTCTACGTCGCGACGCCGACACCCGGCCGTGCGCGCGTGAGGCGTCGGCCACGTCCGCCCGGCCCCAGAGGCTCGATCTGCGCCCCCTTTCGGGCGGGTGCCGCCCGCTCGTCGCCCTCCGCGCGCCCCGGCGCGGGCACGGAAAGAGCCCGCCGACGCGCGGCCCAGGGGCGTGGACCGCGCGTCGGCGGGCGGCTGTGCGTCGCGGGAGGACCCGCGAGAAGAAGGGCGCCTACAGGCCCTGCCAGTCGGGCTTGGACGCGTACGTCTGGCGGTAATAGTCCGCGAGCTGCAGACGCGAGGCCGCCGCGTCGTCGACCAGCACCGTCGCGTGCGGGTGCATCT
>NZ_WMKA01000022.1 GCF_009711085.1 Cellulosimicrobium composti | reverse complement strand
CCTGGAGCAGGCGGACCGCCGCGCCCGACGCCGGCTCGCGACCCCCGGCGTCGGCGGCGAGCGCGTGCGCGAGGGCGCGGTCGAGGCCCTCGTCGTCCGCGCGGAGGTAGCGCACCCACGCGCGGGCCGCGTGCGCGGTGCGGACGTGCGCGTACCCGTCCCACCCGCGGGGCTCGGCCTCCGCGAGGACGGCACGCGCGGTCGCGTCGCCGTCGTCGAGACGGCCCTCGGCGACGGCGAGCAGCGCCGCCGCCGCGCGGGCCCCGAGGGCGAACAGCTGGGGGGCCCGCCACGCGCGGGTCGAGGACGGCCCGGGTGCGCCCGCCAGGAGCGTGCCCGACCGCTCCGGGCCGACCGAGCACCAGGCCAGGCCCGCGGCGCGCTGCGCCGCGGCGAGCCCGCGGTAGGTGTCGAGCGCCGGGAACGGGTAGGGCGCGGCCTCCGCGACGGCCAGCGCGGCGCCCGCGGCCGTCGCGAGCCCGCGCACGTCGCCCGTCGCGCGCGCGGTCGACGCGTCGAGCAGCTCCAGGAGGACCGCCGCGGCGGGCTCGCGCACGGGGTCGAGCAGCTCGCGCGCGAGCGCGGCGTGCCGCCGGGCCGCGTCGAACCGCTCCTCGGCGTAGGCGAGCGACGCCGCGCACAGGGCCAGGCCGGCGTCCGGCAGGAGGTCCGCGTACGGCACGCGGCGCAGCGCCTCGGCCACGCTCTCGCGGTGCGGCCCCGCGAGCTGCGCGGCCGCGCCCTCGACGAAGACCGTGCCGACCAGCCCCCAGTCCTGCGCGGCGACCGCGTGCTCGAGCGCGCGCAGCGACTCGCCCTCGCGGGCGAACCACCGGGCCGCGGCGCGGTGCGCGTCGCGCAGGCCCACGGGGTCCTCGACGCGGAGCTCGCTCACGAGCATCTCGCGCAGGAGGGGGTGGTACCGGTACCAGGTGCGGCCCTCGCCCGCGGTCGTGACGAACCCGTCTGCTGCCGCGAGACCGGGCAGCAGGCGTCCCGCCGGGGCCCCCGGGGCGAGGTCGGCCGCGAGGTCGGGGCACACCGCCGACGTGACGCTCGTCCGCAGCAGGAAGCGCCGCGTCGCGGGCTCCTGGCGGTCGAGGACCTCCGCGAGGAGGAACTCCGCGGCCGAGCGGTCCGCGCGCGCACGGCTCGCGGCGTCGTCCGCCTCGACGCGCAGGCGGACCCCGACGGCCCAGCCGCCCGTCTCGTCGAGCACGCGGTCCACGCCGTGGGGGTCGAGCCCCCGGCCCGAGGCGAGAGCCAGCGCCACGACGTCCGCGGCGCCGAACGCGAGGTCGGCCGCGCCGACCTCGGCCACCTCGCCGCGTGCGCGAAGCGTCTGGAGCCGCAGGAGCGGGTCGACGCGCGTGAGCACCACGAGGTGCAGCGGCAGGGGGTAGCGCAGCAGGTCGTCCACCGTCTCCGCGACGGCCGCGCACGCCGCGTGGTGGAAGTCGTCGAGCACGAGCACGACGGGCTCGGGCAACAGCTCGATCGCGCCGAGGATCCGCCGCAGGAGGGCCGGGGTCAGACGCGGCGGCACGACGAGCGACTCGAGCGGGTGGCCCGGAGGCACGGCGTCCGCGGCGCGCAGCGCGGCGAGGACGTCCGACCAGAACGCGGCGGGCTTGTCGTCGAACGGCTCGAGCGTCAGCCACGCGACGCGGACGCCTGCGCCACCGCGCGCCCATCGCGCCGTGACGGTGGTCTTGCCCCATCCGGGACCGGCGGAGACGAGCGTGAGCCGCCGCGTCCGGGCGGCGCCCACGAGCCGCTCGACCGCGGGGCGCGGGACCGTGGACGGCGGGACGTCGGGGACGGTGGTCCGGGCGCGCGTCGGTTCGGAGGCGTCCGTCGCGCCGACGGCGCCCTCCGGCTCGGCACGCGGCTCGACCGACGCCATGGGGGCAGGCTACGCCCGGGCCTCGCGGAGCGCAGGGCGTCGGTGCTCAGGTCCGGCCCTCCACGGGAGGCCGCGCGACGAGCTCCACGACGACGAGGACCAGACCCGTGACGAGCGCGGTGCCCACGACGAGGCCCGGGGTCGGCGTCCCGGCGAGGAGGACGACGAGCGCGGCGACCGCCACGACGACGACGCGCACGAAGGCCTTGTGCCGCCCGAGCCAGTCGCCGAGGGGCCCGGACGTGACGCCGCGCCCCTCGGCCCAGCGCCGGCCGCGGGCGCCGAGCCCGGACAGGCCGGCGCGCAGGCTCTGCGCGGACTCGCTGCGCCCGCCGAGGTAGGCCGCGAGCGCGACGACGAGTCCGAGGACGCCCACGGTCCGCAGCGTGAGCCGCAGGTAGCCGACGGCCTGGTCGAACACCACCTCGGCCGCGTCGAGCCGCAGCACGCGGTCCGAGAGCGCGCCGAGGTACAGCCCGCGCGCCACGGCGAGCCCGATCCCCAGCGTGAGCATCGCCGCCGTCAGCGCCAGGCCCGCCACGACGAGCGCGCGCGGGCGGTCGTTCGCGACGAGCACGCCGGCCGCGAGCAGAGCGAGCGCGAGCCACGGGAGCCACGCCGTCAGGGTCACGACCTGGGCGTAGCGGTTCTGCAGCACGACGAGCTGCGCGGACTGCGCGACGGTGAACGTCGCGTCGACCGACGGGATGCGGGCCGCGACGTCGAGCCCGCGCTCGACGAGGCGCTCCTTGAGCAGGTCGATGAGGCCCGACAGCTGGATCGACAGCGTCCCGTCGTCGCCGACCTGGAGGACGTCGCCGTCCTCGCCGCGCATCACGGCGACGAGCTGCTCGTGCGCGACCCGGTTCGCCTGGAGCCACGCGCCCTCGAACGCGTCGCTCTCCACGAGGCGCGTCGCGGTCTCGTGCACGAGGGACTCGACGCCCGAGGTGAGCGGCGCCTCGAGCGCGGCGACCGCGCGCGTGGCGCGCGGCGGGACGTCGCGCTCCTCGAGCCCGGCGACCAGGTCGTCGACGAGGGCGCCCACGTCGACGCGCGACATCACGACGTCGGTGAGGCGCCCCGCGACCGCGGACTGCACGACGGGGTCGGCGGCGAGCGGCCCGACGGTCGCGACCCAGCGCTCGGTGTCGGTGAGCTCGCGCTGCGCCCAGGCGGAGACGGCGCCCAGCGGCGCGAGGAGCGCGCCGAGCGTGACGAGCACCGCGCACGCCACCGCCCGCAGCCTCCGGTGCGGGCGCCGCACGGCCGGCGTCGTGCCGGCGGCCGGGCGCCCGGCCCCCGCGGACCCGTCCCCCGCGACCGCCTCGAGGCGGCGGCGCAGCTCCGCGTTCTCGCGCTCGAGCGCGGCGAGCCGCGCGGCGACGTCGGCGGGCGCGGGTCCGGTCTCGTCGGTCATCGCGGCTCAGGCGAGCGCCCGCGCCTTGAGCCGGGCGAACTCGTCGGCGTCGATCGTGCCCGAGTCCAGCAGCGCCTTCGCGTCGGCGATCTCGCTCGCCGGCGAGCGCCCGCTGCCGGCCGTGGCACGCACGTAGTCGTCCATGACCTGCCGGCGCGCGCGGTCCTCCTCGGCGTGGCGCTCCGCCATGCCGCGTCCGCGCGCGATGACGTAGACGAGCGCCGCGAGGTACGGCAGGACGATCAGGGCGACGATCCACAGCGCCTTCCACCAGCCGCTCAGCGCCTTGTCGCGGAACAGGTCGGCGACGATCTGGAACAGCACGACGAGGTACGCGATGAAGAGGAACCACCACACCATGAGCCAGAACCAGTCCCAGAAACCGTCCATCGGGCACCCCTCGTCTCCGGCGGCGCTCGTCGCCACGCTCCCACTGTGGTGGCCGCCCGGGCGCTCGTGCTCACCCGCCGGGGGTAGTCGCTCGCGGCACCCGCCCCGGGTGATCCGTGCCGCGTGACCTGCGCGCACGCTGGTGGCGTGGGCGAGGCGGAGGGGCGCGTGGACCGCACGACGGTCGTCGAGGTGACCGTCCTGGGCTCGGTGTCGCTCCCGGTGGCCGAGCTCGCCGAGCTCGGTGCGCGGAGCGCGGTCGAGTGCACGCAGCTCGAGGCGACGGTGCGCGACCAGGCCGCGCTGTACGGGCTCCTGCAGCGCCTCGCCTCGCTCGGCCTCGAGCTGGTCGAGCTGCGCACCGGGGGCCCCGGGCACCGCACGGACGTCGACGTCGTGGTGCGGGGCCGTGTCGGTGCGCTCGCCCAGCGGATGCTCGACGGCGTGGAGCGCGTGCACCCCGGGGCGCGCACCGCGCGCCGGGTCGACGAGGAGGACCTCGCGGCGCTCCTCGCGGCGGTGGTGGCCCGCTCACCCCTCGCGGGTGAGGACGCGCCGTCCGCCTCCGGGCACGGTGGAGACGCCGACGCCCCGCCGGGCGCCCGGCTCCCGGCCACGCCGACAGGAGAGGGACCGATGGACCGCGACACCGACGAGATGGGCCCGATCGACTACATCGTGGTCGAGTTTCCCGAGAACCGTCTCGACGGCGAGGCGCTGCCCCTCCTCCTCGACCTCGTCGATCGCGGGATCATCCGCGTGCTCGACCTCGCGTTCGTGCGCAAGAGCGCGAGCGGGGAGGTGTCCGCCGCGGACCTGCGCAACCTGGACGCGACGGGCGGGTTCGACCTGACGGTCTTCGAGGGCGCGTCCTCCGGGATCCTCGGCGACGACGACCTCGAGGAGGCCGGCGCGGCGCTCGCCCCCGGAGCGGCGGCCGGCGTGCTCGTGTACGAGAACACGTGGGCGGCCCCGTTCGCCGCCGCCCTGCGCCGCGGCGGCGGGTCCCTCGTGGCGGGCGGCCGCATCCCCGTCGAGGCCGTCGTCGCCGCGCTCGACGCCGCCGACGCCTCCTGAGAACCACCGGCCGGGCTGTGCCCGGCCCTGTTCCTTGACACTCGGAAAGCGCCTTCCCTACGCTGCGAGGGTCGCGCACACGGACGTGCAGCTCGATCAGGGACGGGACAGCAGGACGCGGCGGCGCGGGGCCGCCACCGACCGCGCGCGCGACCCGTACCGACCTCGCCGCAACGACGCGGCCGCGGGGCACGGGCGGCGTGCAGGAGGACCCGGCAGGCACACCGTCGCCCCGGGTCGCAGGACATGACAGCGCTGAACAGCGTCGTGCCAGCACATCCGACGAAGTGGAGCAGACGATGACGTCTACGCATACGAGCCGACGAGGGAGGACGGCGCTCGCCGTCGCCCTCTCGGCCGTCCTGGGAGGCACGCTGCTCGTGCCACCAGCAGCCGCCGAGACGGCCGAGGACGAGTTCACCGAGATCCTGAGCTTCGAGGCCTACGAGCGCACCGCCCTGGACGGGCAGGACGGCTGGTCCGCGTCCTCGGCGGCACGGGTCATCGCCGACCCGCTCAACGGCAACAACCAGGTCCTCGAGATGGTCGGCGGCACGCAGCGCGCCCACCGCGCGGTGCCGGGCATCGCCGACGGGACCACCGGGACCGTGTTCTTCCGCTTCATGCGCACCGGCAGCGTCGACACGTCCTTCGGGATCACGGACAACGACGCGCCGTCCGACTACGCGCACAGCCGCGCCTACGTCAACAACCAGAACGACGACGTCATGCTCGTGCGCGACGGTGGCGCGTTCAAGCCCGCGGGCGTGTGGTCGCGCGACACGTGGCAGTGCGTGTGGATCGTCGCGGACAACGCGACGGACACGGTCAGCGTGTACAGCCAGGGCGGCCCGTACGAGGAGATCACCCGGCTGCCCGAGGGGACGGAGGAGCAGTTCGGCTTCCGGCAGAGCGTCTCGGGCGCGCTCGACCGCTTCTTCTGGATCAACGGCGCCAGCAGCGCCGGCCGCCTCATGCTCGACGACGTCGCCGTCGACACGGCCGGGCAGAACCTCGCGATCCCGACGGGCAACCCCGCGGACTGCGCGGCGGGCGGCACGACGCCGACCCAGCCGCTGCTCAACCCGCTGCCCGACCCGACCCCCTCGACGCTCGGGATCGAGGTGACCGAGCTCGCGCAGCTCCCGGAGTCCGAGACGACCCCGGCGACGCAGGACCAGCGCCTCGTGCGCCACAACCGCATCACGCACCTCGACGAGATCCCCGACGGCTCGGGTCGCCTCATGGTGCCCGACAACAACGCGGTGCTGTACACGGTCGACAAGGACACGGGCGCGTACGTGCCGTACCTGGACGTGCGCGAGCAGTTCCTCGACAACTTCCACAACAGCGCCGGGCTGGGCACGGGCCTCGGCTCGGCCGAGTTCCACCCCGACTTCGCGGAGAACGGGCTGTTCTACACGGTGCACACCGAGGGCGGCACCGCGCTCACGGAGGACACCCCGGACTACCCGGCGTACGGCAACACGCAGTTCCACAGCGTCGTCACCGAGTGGAAGGCGACCGACCCGTCGGCCGAGGTCTTCTCCGGCACGAGCCGCGAGGTCCTGCGCGTGCCGTTCGCGGGCCGCGTGCACACCGTGCAGCAGATCGCGTTCAACCCCACCGTCTCCGAGGGCGACGCCGACTACGGCAACCTGTACGTCCTCGTGGGCGACGGCGGCAACGGCGTCGGCAACGGCAACCCGCAGAACCTCGCGACCCCGCAGGGCAAGATCTTCCGCATCGACCCGCTCGGCGACGACAGCGCCAACGGGCGGTACGGGATCCCCGCGGACAACCCGTTCCTCGGCACGCCGGGCGCGCTGCCCGAGATCTACGCCGTCGGGATGCGCGACCCGCACCGCATCAGCTGGGACCCCGAGGGCGACCACACGATGTACCTGGGTCACATCGGCGAGTGGCAGGTCGAGTCGGTGTACGCCGTCGAGCCGGGCGACAACTTCGGCTGGTCCGTGCGCGAGGGACCGTTCCTCGCGGACAACCGGCAGATCTTCCCCCTGCCGGCGGACGACGCCGGGAACGGCTTCACCTACCCCGTGGCCGCGTACGACCACAACCGCGACCCCGGCCAGACCGGCGACGCGGGCGTCGCGCTCAACGGCGGGTTCGTCTACCGCGGCGACATCCCCGAGCTGCGCGGGCGCTACCTCTTCACCGACCTCGTGCGCGGCTGGGTCCTGGCGACCGAGCAGGACGAGATGGTCCGCAGCGACGGCGACCTCGACGACCTCGCGGAGATCGAGCACCTGCGCGTGTTCGCCGACGGGCAGGAGACCACGTTCCAGGAGCTCGTGGGCGACCAGCGGGTCGACCTGCGGTTCGGCTCCGACGCCGACGGCGAGCTGTACCTCGTCGCCAAGGCGAACGGGAAGATCTGGAAGGTCACCGGCGCACGCCGCGTGACCGCGAGCTCGCCCGTCGCGCTGCCGGAGCTCGCCGGCAACCTCGTCGCGCACTACGACTTCGACCACCCGGTCCAGGGCGCGCCGACGTGGGAGGCGGACCAGGGCTGGTCGGGCACGGACGTCCAGCTCGTCAACGGCGGTGTCGAGATGCGCGTCGCGGACCGCGCCTACCCGGGCGCGGGCGAGGCGCTGCAGACGCAGCAGATGAGCCCGGGCGCGTCGTCGAACGACGACTGGAAGGCGGGCGTCTACGACCCCGAGGGCGTCGACTCGCTCGGGGCCTTCGCGGACGCCGACGAGATCTCGGTCATGGGCTGGTTCAAGCCCACGGGCGAGCACCCGGCGCTCAACTCGGGCTCGGCCGACCCTGACGACCGGTACAACGCGATCGGCCTCGCCGGCGTGCTGACCGGCGACTCCGACGGCCACGCGGTGCGGGCGCTCCTGGAGGTCATCACGGTCGGGGACGAGCTCAAGCTCGTGGCCCTCGGGCGCCGCGTCGACGGCGGCGGCTCGTGGACGTTCGCGGCCGACATGCCGTGGGACCAGATCCTCGAGCGCAACCGCTGGGTCCACCTCGCCGCGACGTTCGACTTCGCCGGGGGCGAGATGAAGCTCTACATGAACGGCGAGGAGCTCGAGGGCCGGTACACCGCCTCGAACCCCTGGGGCGCCGGGGCCACCTCCCCCACCGACCCGCGGGGCATCAAGATCGGCGGCAGCTTCCCGCAGGACGCGCGCGAGGCGAACCCGTTCCACGGGCGCATGGACGACCTCATGTTCCTCGACGTCGTCCCGACCCCGGAGCAGATCGCCGCGCAGTACGCGCTGTTCGGGGCCGAGCCGGTCGAGCCGCCCGCGCCGCCGTCGTGCGCGCCCGCGGGCGAGCCGATCACGGACGTGATGGGCGCCGAGCACTGGGCGCCGCGCACGCCCTCCAAGTGGCAGTTCCCGGGCGACCGGATCGTGCTCGCGGAGGCCGGCACCGACCCGGGCGACGGCATCCGCCGCCCGTTCGAGTACGCCGTCCTCACCGAGGGCCCGGAGCTCGGCTCGTTCGCGCTCGACGCCGAGGTGAGGCTCGACGCCCCGGCGTCCGTGAACAACCGGGACGTGATCGTGGTGTTCGGCTGGCAGTCGGACACGCAGTACTACTACGCGCACCTGTCGCAGGACAACACGATCTACGCCCACAACGGCATCTTCAAGGTCGACGGGAAGGACCGGGAGCGGATCGACGACCAGTGGGACGGCGCGGTCGGAGCCCCGCCCGCGGTCACCGACGAGGAGTGGCACGACGTGCGCGTCGTGCGGTGCGCGGACAGCGGCGACGTCGCCGTCTACGTCGACGGCCTCGACACGCCGCTCCTCACGGCGAACGACACGACGTTCGGCGAGGGCCGGGTGGGCTTCGGCTCGTTCGACAACACCGGGAGCCTGCGCGACCTCGTGGTCACGCCGGCCGAGGAGCCGGCGGGCGTCGCGCTCGACGTCGCCGTCGCGCCGCGCTGCCTCGCCGGCACGGCGTACCTCGCGGTCGCGGCGACGAACGCGTCCGACGTCCCGGCCGACGTGACCCTCACGACCGCGTTCGGGTCGCGCACGGTCGCCGACGTCCAGCCCGGCGCGTCCGCCTACCAGTCGTTCGCGACCCGGGCGACGGCGCTCGAGGCGGGCTCGGTCTCGGTCACGGCGACCGCGGTCGTGGACGGCGAGGAGGTGTCGAGCGAGGTCGTCGTCGAGCACGCGGCGCACGCCTGCGGGTGACGCCACGGTGAGCACGCGCGCCTGACCGCGTGGACCGCTCCGGTCCCGCCACCGGCTGAGTCCGACCAGCCGGCGGGACCGGGGCGGTTCGCGCGCGCCCGGGGCCGCGCCCGCCCGTCAGGCGGGAGGGGGCGCGAGCGCCGCGGCCCCGCGCCGCAGGGCGAGCACCACGGCCCCCGCGACGAAGTAGTCCTCGTCGCGCTCGCGCCGGGCGGCGCGCACGGCCTCGCGCAGCTCCTCCGCGCGCTCGTCAAGGTCGTGCAGCGCGCCCGCGTCCGCGGGCTCGGTGCCCACCGAGCCCAGCGCGACGGCGAAGGAGCCCAGCGCGCGGGACGCGATCGGGCGCAGGCGTGCGCCGAGCGCGAGGTCGTCCCGGTCCTCGCGCTCCCACTCGACCAGCAGCCGGACGAGCGACTCGACGACGTCCGCCGACCCCTCGAGCTCGCGCGCGCGGCGGACCTGCGAGGCGGCCCAGTCACGGTGCCGGCGCAGGCGGATGTTCGCGCGCGCGGCCTCGCGCGTGCGGGAGACGGCGTCGCGCGCCCGCGCCAGGGTGGGCTCGACCTCGCGGCGCCGCTCCTCCCACTCCTCCGCCGACGGGGGCCGCTCGCCGTCGAGCCCGTCCGCGAGCGCCTCGACCTGGTCGACGAGCGTGTCGCGCAGCCCGTCGAGCGCCTCCTCGGTCGGCGTGAGCGGGAGCGGCGGGACGAGCAGGTTGATCCCGACGCCGATCGCGGCCCCCGCGACGACGAGCCCGGCGTACGCCCCCACGAACTCGACCTTCGCCGCGTTGCCGATGATGAGCACGAACAGGGCCGACGTCACGGCCCACGTCCCCATCTCGCCGAACCGGCGCCACCCCGCGCACAGCAGCGCGAGACCGACGACGAGCGCCACGGACGCCGCGCTCGGGTACAGCGCGAGGTCGACGACCCGCGCGATCGCTGCACCCACGAGGATCGCGAGGATGGCCTGGACCGACTCGCGCACGGACCGCGCGAGCGTGCTCGTCGTGGCGACGACGGCGCCCAGCGGCGCGTAGTAGGGGTAGTCGGAGAAGGGCTCGGGCGCCAGGACACCCACGAACCAGGCGAGCGCCGCGGCGACCGCGCCCTTGACCGCGAGCGACCACCGCGGGTGGCGCACCCATCGCCGCTGCGCCGCGGAGACCGCGTCGCGCGCCCACCTCGCCGCCGCGCGCGCCCGGGCGCCGCGCGCCGGCCCCGTCGTGCCGTCCTCGTGTGTCACGCCCCGAGCGTGCCGCGCCCGGCGGGCGCCCGCACGCGCGCCGTGGCGCGGCGCACGGGTCGCCGCGGGGTGCACGCGGCGGGACCGCGCCGAGAACCGGCTCGACGTGTGTGCGGACGGCGGCGGTGCTTCACTGGCGGCGTCGGTGCAGCCAACCGCCGACGCCGTCGAGCACCACGGTGGCGTCGGGCACCCTGCCGTCCGCCCCGTGGCTCCCACGAGGAGGCAGATGATGGTCCGCCGACGCGGCGCCGCAGCCGCAGGAACGAGCATGGTGGTGGCCGCCCTGGCCCTGACGGGCTGCGCCCAGGGCACGGGTGACGAGGGCGCGGACGTCGACTTCTCGGCCGACGGGTCGCCGTCGGGCGAGCGCTCGGTCATGGGGTTCGGGACGGGCGACGAGATCGGCGAGGTCCGGTACGACCGCGCCACGCAGGACCTGGAGGGCGTCGACGTGCGCCTGGCGGAGGGCGAGCTCGACATCCAGGCCTTCCTGTCGGCCGTCGCGTCGGGGAACCCGCCGGACCTCGTCTACGCCAACCGGGACCAGATCGGCACGTTCGCGTCGCGCGACGCGATCCTCCCGCTCGACGAGTGCGTCGACGCCGAGGGCGTCGACCTCGACGCGTTCGTGGACACGGCCGTCGAGCAGGTGACGTTCGACGGCAGCGTGTACGGCATCCCCGAGTTCAACCAGGTCCAGGTTACCATGGCGAACGCGGACCTGCTGTCGGCGGCGGGGCTGACGGTCGACGACGTGAACGGGTCCGACCGCGACGCCGTCACCGCGGCGAACGAGGCGCTGATGCGCACCGCCGGCGGAACGCTGAGCGTCATCGGGTTCGACTCGAAGCTGCCGGAGTTCCTGCCCCTGTGGGCGAAGGCCGCGGGCGCCGACCTGCTCTCCGAGGACGGACGGACGGCGCAGCTCGACGCGCCCGAGGTCGTCGAGGCGCTCGAGTGGGCCGTCGGGATCTACGACGCGCAGGGCGGCTTCCCCGCCGTGAAGACGTACCGCGACTCGGCGGACTTCTTCGGGGCCGGCAACCAGTTCGCCACGGGCGTGCTCGGCGCGATGCCGATGGAGCAGTGGTACATCAACGTCCTCAACGAGTCCTCGCCCGACGCGCCCATGGCTTTCGACGCCGTGCGCACGCCCGGCGGCGACGCGATCGCGTTCGCGTCGGGCTCGGCCTGGGCCGTGCCGCGCGGCAGCGAGAACCCCGCCGCGGCGTGCCGGTTCGCGCGCCTCATGACGGAGACCGACGCGTGGGTGCAGGCGGCGCAGGCGCGCGCCGACGCGAGGGCCCAGGACGGGCTCGTGTTCACCGGCGTCCTCACCGGCAACGAGGAGGCGGACGAGCAGATCCGCGCGGACCTCGTCCCGGACGACGCCCCGCAGCCCTGGCAGGACGCGATCGACGCGATGTACGAGGCGAACGACGCGACCTTCGCGCTGCCCGCCAACCCCGCGGACAACGAGTTCGAGACGGCCTGGCAGGACGCGGTGAACCGCGTGCTCAACGGCCAGCAGGAGCCGGCGGACGCCCTGGCCCAGGCGCAGGACGAGGCCCAGCAGGCGCTCGACGACGCGTGGGCGCGGTGGGACGAGGAGGACTGAGGTGACGACGCCCGTCGCGCCGGCCCTGCCGACGCCGGCCACGGGCGGGTCGCGCGAGGCGCCCGTCCGGCGCCGTCGCGCGCGCCCCAGCCCGTCCGAGCGGCGCGAGCGCAACGCCGCGCTGCGCTTCATCAGCCCGTGGATCGTCGGGTTCGTCGTCTTCACGGCGTGGCCGATCCTCTACAGCGCCTACCTGTCGCTCACGGACTACGACGTCATCAACGACCCGACGTTCGTGGGCCTCGACAACTACCGCGAGATGGCGCAGGACCCGAAGGTCGCGCTGTCGCTGTGGAACACGCTCGTCTACACGGTGGTCCAGGTGCCGCTGTACACGGTCGTCGCGCTCGCGCTCGCGCTCCTGCTCAACCAGGCGGCGCGCTCCGCCGGGTTCTTCCGGACGGCGTTCTTCATCCCGAAGATGACGCCGCCCGTCGCCGTCGGAGTGCTCCTGCTCCTGCTGTTCAACGGCCAGTACGGGATCGTCAACGAGGTGCTGTCGTGGGTCGGCATCCAGGGCCCGTCGTGGACCACGGACCAGGACTGGATCAAGCCCGGCCTCGTCCTCATCAGCCTCTGGACCGTCGGGTCGGCCGTCATCATCCTGCTCGCCGCGCTGCGCAACGTGCCGAACGACCTCTACGACGCGGCGCGCGTCGACGGCGCGGGGTTCTGGCGCCGCACGCGTGCGGTGACCGTGCCGATGATCAGCGGCGCGCTGTTCTTCGTCGTCGTGATCAACACCATCGCCGGCTTCCAGATGTTCACCGAGGCGTACTCGGCGTACTTCGGCGCCGGGAACTCGACCTACCGCAACGACGCCGCGCTGTTCTGCGTGATCTACCTCTTCCAGGAGGGGTTCCAGGAGCTGCACATGGGGTACGCCTCGGCGCTCGCGTGGCTCCTGTTCGTCGTCATCATGCTCGTCACGGTCGTCCAGCTCGTCGTGTCCCGACGGCTCGTCTACTACGAGGGGGAGCAGCGATGACCACCGCCCCCTCGTTCCCCCGCCCCGCGGTGAGCGGCGCCGGCGCGGCGACCGACCCCGCGGCCGGCACCCCCGAGACGCTCGGCCCTCCCCCGCCGGCGCGACCGGCACCGAGCGCTCGCGGGCCGCGGCGCCGGTGGCTGCGCGCCGTCGTGCTCGCCGCGCTCGTGCTCGCGACCGTCGCGTTCGTCTACCCCCTGCTGTGGCTGCTCTCGGCCTCGTTCAAGCCGCGCGCCGAGGTCTTCGACAACCGTCTCGTGCCGCGCACGTTCACGCTCGACAACTACGTGACGGTGTGGCAGGAGGCGCCGCTCGCGCTCTGGCTCGGCAACACGGTCGTGGTGACCGTGCTCGCGGCCGGGCTCGTCACGGTGTCGAGCGCACTCGTCGCGTGGGGGTTCGCGTTCTTCCGCTTCCGGGGCCGCGGGCCGCTGTTCGGGCTCGTGCTGGCGACCATGATGCTGCCCGGCGCGGTGACGATGATCCCCACGTTCCTCATCTGGAACCAGCTGGGGCTCGTGGGGACGAACGTGCCGCTGTGGGCGGGCAACCTCTTCGCGAGCGCGTTCTACGTGTTCCTGCTGCGGCAGTTCTTCCTCGGCCTGCCGCGCGAGCCGTTCGAGGCGGCGCGGCTCGACGGCGCGAACAACTGGCAGATGTTCTGGCGCATCGCGGTGCCGCTGTGCCGGCCCGCGCTCGTCCTGACGTTCCTCTTCGAGGCCCAGGCGTCGTGGACCGACCTCATGCGGCCCCTCATCTACCTGCAGGACTCGTCGACGTTCACGATCCCGCGCGGTCTCAAGGCGCTCATCGACCAGTTCGGCCCCGGGGGCGAGTCGCAGTGGGAGGTCGTCGTCACGGCCTCCGTCATCACGACGCTCCCGATGATCCTCCTCTTCTTCCTCGGCCAGCGGCACTTCGTCGAGGGGGTGGCCACGACGGGGAGCAAGGGCTGAGCACGGCGCACGACGCCGGGCGCACGACGCACGACGCACGACGCACGACCATCGACGGAAGGACGGCAGACCATGCGAGCACTGACCTGGCAGGGACGCGAGAAGGTGAGCGTCGAGGACGTGCCCGACCCGCGGATCGAGCAGCCCACCGACGCGATCGTGCGCGTCACGTCGACCGCGATCTGCGGCTCCGACCTGCACCTGTACGGCGTGCTCGGGATGTTCCTCGACGCGGGCGACGTCCTGGGTCACGAGGCGATGGGCGTGGTCGAGGAGGTCGGCCCCGAGGCGGGGAACCTCCGGGTCGGCGACCGCGTCGTCGTCCCGTTCAACATCGCGTGCGGGCACTGCTGGATGTGCGAGCGCGGCCTGCAGACGCAGTGCGAGACGACGCAGGTTCGCTCCCCAGGACAAGGGCGCGGCCCTCTTCGGGTACACGAAGCTCTACGGCCAGGTCCCCGGCGGCCAGGCCCAGTACCTGCGCGTCCCGCAGGCCCAGTACGGACCCGTGGTCGTGCCCGACGACGGGTCCCCGGACGAGCGCTACCTCTATCTCTCCGACGTGGTCCCCACGGCGTGGCAGGCGGTCGAGTACGCGGACGTCCCGCCGGGCGGCACGGTCGTCGTGCTCGGGCTGGGCCCGATCGGCCAGATGGCGGCCCGCATCGCGCTGCACCGCGGCGCGGGGCGCGTCGTGGGCGTCGACCTCGTGCCGGAGCGCCGCGCGATGGCCCAGCGGCACGGCGTCGAGACGATCGACCCGACCGCCGTCGACGACCTCGTCGGCGCGGTGCGCGACCTCACCTCCGGCCGGGGCGCCGACTCCGTGATCGACGCGGTCGGCATGGAGGCGCACGGGTCCCCGGTCGCGGAGACCACGCAGAAGGTGGTCGGGGTGCTGCCCGACGCGCTCGCCGCGCCGCTCACCGAGCGTGCGGGGACCGACCGTCTCGCGGCCCTGTACGCGGCGATCGACCTGGCCCGGCGGGGCGGCACGATCTCGCTCTCGGGCGTCTACGGCGGCGCGAAGGACCCCTTGCCGATGATGCAGCTCTTCGACAAGCAGCTGACCCTGCGCATGGGGCAGGCGAACGTGCGGCGCTGGACCGACGACCTCCTCCCCCTCGTCGCCGACGTCGCCGACCCGCTCGGCGTCCTCGACCTGCGCACGCACCGGCTCCCGCTCGAGTCCGCGCCGGACGCGTACCGCACGTTCCAGCGCAAGGAGGACGGCTGCATCAAGGTCGTGCTCGACCCGTGGGCCTGACCACGGTCGACGCCGTCGTCGTCGGGGCGGGCCCGAACGGGCTCGTCGCCGCGAACGCGCTCGCCGACGCGGGGTGGGACGTGCTGGTCCTGGAGGCGCAGGAGACGTGGGGCGGGGCCGTGCGGGACGCGGAGGTCGCGGCGCCGGGGTTCCGCACGGACCTGTTCAGCGCGTTCTACCCGCTCGCCGCCGGCTCGCCCGTGATCCGGGGCCTGCACCTCGAGGACCACGGGCTGTCGTGGTCGCGCGCGCCGGACGTGCTCGCCCACGCGCTGGACGACGGCCGCGCCGCGGTCCTGCGCGCACGCCCGGAGGACACCGCCGCCGGCCTCGACGAGTTCGCCGCCGGGGACGGCGACGCGTGGCTCGAGCTCGTGGCGGGCTGGGACCGCGTGCGCGACGCGCTCCTCGACGCGCTGTTCAGCCCTCTGCCGGCGGCCGGTCCGGTGCTGCGCGTGCTGCGCCGCCTCGGGGCGGCCGGCACGCTCGACCTCGCCCGGCTCGCGGTCCTGCCCGTGCGACGCCTCGCCGACGAGTCGTTCCGCGGCGAGGGCGGGGGCCTGCTGCTCACCGGCAACGCGATGCACGCCGACGTGCCGCCCGACGCCGCGGGCAGCGGCGTCTTCGGGTGGCTCCTCGCCATGCTGGGGCAGGACGTCGGGTTCCCCGTCCCCACCGGCGGGGCGGGGCGACTCCCGGACGCGCTCGTCGCGCGCCTGCGCGCCCGCGGCGGCGACGTCGTCACCGGGGCGCGCGTCGACCGGGTGCACGTGGTGCGCGGCCGCGCCGTCGGCGTGAGCACGGCCGACGGCCGCCACGTGCGCGCGCGCCACGCGGTGCTGGCCGACGTGAGCGCGCCCGCGCTCTACCTCGACCTCGTCGGCGCCGACCGGCTGCCGCCGCGGCTCGTCCGGGACCTCGCGCGGTTCCAGTGGGACCACCCCACGCTCAAGGTGAGCTGGGCGCTCGACCGCCCGGTGCCGTGGACCGCGCCGGGCGCCCGGACCGCGGGGACGGTGCACCTCGGCGTCGACCGGGTGGGTTTCGTCGACGTCGCCGCGTCCCTGTCCCGGGGCCAGGTCCCCGAGCGTCCGTTCCTCGTGCTCGGGCAGATGACGACGGCGGACCCCTCGCGCTCCCCCGCCGGGACCGAGTCCGCCTGGGCGTACACGCACGTGCCCGAGGGCGTGCCGTGGTCGACCGACGTCGTCGCGGCCGAGGTCGCGCGCATGGAGGGCGCGGTCGAGCGCGTCGCGCCCGGGTTCGCCGACGCGGTCGTGGGCCGCTTCGTCCAGACCCCGGCCGACCTCGAGTCCGCCGACGCGAACCTCGGCGGCGGGGCGATCAACGGCGGGACGTCCGCGGTCCACCAGGAGCTCTTCCTCCGGCCGACCCCCGGGCTCGGCCGCCCCGAGACCCCGGTCACGGGCCTCTACCTGGCGAGCGCCTCGGCCCACCCGGGTGGCGGCGTCCACGGCGCGTGCGGGTGGAACGCCGCGCGGGCCGCGCTCGCCGCCGCCGGGCCCCGGGGCGCGCTGCGGCGCGCGCTCGTGCGCACCGCGTGGGGGCGGCTCCTGCGCGACGGCTGACGGTGCGCGTCCGCGGCGGGCTACGGCGAGCGGCGCTCGGCGAGGAACGCCAGGCGGCGCAGCGTCTCGACGTTCCGGGGCGCGATCACCGCGCTGCGCAGCGGCCGCGGCACGAGCGTGCCGGGGCCCTTCTCGGCGTCCTCCGCGATCCGGATCGCGCAGCCGTCGGGGGCCGGGACCACCTCGACGCGGACGCGCGCCTCCCCCGCCGGCCAGCCCCGCGCCTGCAGCTCGATGCCCCGCTCGGGGTCCCACGCGCGCACGACGGTCTCGTCGTTCAGCAGGGCGGGCCACAGCCCCACCGAGTGCAGGATCTTCGACCCCGGTGCGGGCCAGTCGGCGTCGACGGCGCGGATCCGCGCCGTGCCGACGACCCACGTCGAGTACGACCAGCCGTCGGCGAGCACGGCCAGCACCGCGTCGGGAGAGCACTTCGCCTTGCGCGTGACGGTCACCATGAGGCGACGCTAGTCGCGCACCCGGCACTGGCAACCGCTCCCGGGGCCCGGACGTGCGCGGTTCTGCCGGGGGTCCTCGGGGGCCCGAGTGCGCGCGTGCGCGCGCCGCCCGTCGTAGCGTGAGGACCGCGAAGCACGGGGCGCCGGAGCCCCGGGGAGGAGGCGCCGTGGGCAGCACGAGCCCCGCGCGGGAGCAGGACCGGCCGGCGCCGGACGGCGCACGCGCGGGCGACCGCCGGACCCTCGTCTCGGGCGTGCTGTTCGGGTGCGGCGTCGCGGCGTCGATCGTCGACCTGTTCGTGTTCCACCTGGGCCTGCAGTGGCACCACTTCTACGACCTCTCGACGACGCACGTGGCGCTCCTCGCCGACGGCGTGTTCCACGCGGTGGGCTGGTTCGTGACCGTGTGGGGGCTGTTCCTCCTCGCGGACGTGCGGCGCCGCGGCGACGTGCGGTGGGGTCGGTGGGTCGGCGCGGTGCTCGTCGGGGTCGGCGGCTTCCAGCTCCTCGACGGCGTGCTCAACCACAAGATCCTCGGGATCCACCAGATCCGGTACGGCGTGGACCTGCTGCTCTACGACGCCGTGTGGATCGGCTCCGCGGTCCTCGTCCTGCTCGCCGGGCTCGTGGTCGTGCGCCGGACGCGTCCCGCGCGGGCGGGCGCCGGGGGCGCGTGATGCACCCGCACGAGCACGCGGCCGCGGGGCCGCCGCTGCTCGCCGTCGTGGCCGTGCTCGCCCTCGCCGCGGGCGCCGTCGCGTACGCCGCCGCGCTGCGGGCGTCGCGCGCGCGGAGCCCGTGGCCCGTGGGGCGCACGCTCTGCTGGTACGCCGGGCTCGCGTACGCGGGCGCGGCCACCGCGGGTCCGCTCGCCGACGCCGCGCGCACGGGATTCACGGCGCACATGGCCGGGCACGTCCTCCTCGGCATGCTCGCGCCGCTGCTGCTCGTGCTCGCGGCGCCCGTGACGCTGCTGCTGCGCGCCCTGCCGCCCGCGCGGGCGCGGCGCGTCGTCGCCGTGCTGCGCTCGCCCGTCGCGCGGTGGGGCGGGCACCCCGTGGTCGCGGCGGTGCTCGACGCGGGCGGGCTCTGGGTCCTGTACACGACCGGGCTGTTCCACCTCGTGCACGCGTCGGCGCCCGTGGCGCTCGTGGTGCACGCGCACGTGCTCCTGGCGGGCTGGCTCCTCACCGCGTCGCTCGTGGGTCCCGACCCGCACCCGCACCGCGCGTCCTTCCGCGTGCGGGCGACCGTTCTCGTCGCGTTCGTCGCCGCGCACTCGGTGCTCGCCAAGTGGCTCTACGCCCACCCGCCCGCCGGGGTGGCTGCCGCCGACGCGCGTGCGGGGGCCCAGCTCATGTACTACGCGGGCGACGCCGTCGACGTCGCGCTCATGGTGCTCGTCGCGGCCGGCTGGTACGCCGCGTCGCGGCCGCGCGACGCGCTGGTCCACGGCCGCGCGCGGCCCGGCGTCGCCTGAGCGCACCGCCCCGGCGTGCCGCCGCGGCCTCACGTGCCGTCGTCGCCCGCGTCGAAGACCTCGCGGTAGAGCCGGCCCGCCTCCTCGACGACGGCCGGGTCGACCGACGCCGCGGGCACCACGTCGACGAGCAGCGGCTCGCAGTCCGGGCCGCGCCCGGCGACCGTCCCCGTGAGGAGCCACGGGAAGCGCTCGGGCGTCATGAGGTGCGCGTACTGGCACAGCTGGCGCGCGACCCAGTGCTCGACCGGACGGTCCCACCACGGCTCGGGGTTCATCGGGTTGACGCTCAGCCCGGGGAGCAGGCAGCCGCTCTCGTGGTCGCGGCTCGTCGCGGCGGCGTCCTGGTCCGGGCCGCCGCTGAACCGCACGTAGAGCGGGTGCACGACGGCGGCGAGCTCGGTGACCTCCGCGAGCCTGCGCAGCCGCGGCAGGCCGTCGAGTGCAGTCGGCTCCTCGGGCATCGGGATACCTCCTGGGCAGACGGCGCCGCGGCGGCCGGCCCGTTCTCGACGCGCCGCGACGGCATCCTGCGGTCAGGCTACGAGCGCCCCGGGACGCCGGCATCCCGGGCCTGCGAGGGTCCACGGGCCGTGCGACGGTGGCAGGGCCCCGTCGCCGTGCGCGGCGCGGGCGCAGCACCGAGACCCGACCGAGGAGGCCCCATGAGCGAGAACGACGAGCGCGGCTACGACCCCGCCGAGGACCCGGACGCCGACCCGAGGTCGCTCAACCCCCGCGAAGGACGCCAGGCGGTCGGCGGTGAGCCGCAGGACGCCGACCCTGACGCCGAGCCCGGCAACCTCAACCCGCGCGGCGGGGAGGACGCGTCCGGCGGCGCGTGACGCCACCGACGAGACGGCGCGAGGAGGGCCCGGGCGGTCGCGACCGCCCGGGCCCTCGTCATGGGCGTCGGCCTACGCCGCCGCGGCGGCGGCGCGGGACGCATCGATGCCGTGCCGTGCCGTCCCGGTGCGCAGGCCGAAGCGCAGCCCCATGTGGTCCATCGTGGGCGGCAGGGGGTCCTCCGCGAGGTAGCGGCCCCGGCTGACGACGAGGTCGGGCCCGGCGAGCCGCGCGAGGGTGTGCGACGCCAGGAGGAGCACGACGTTGCGCCCGGGGCAGGAGACGGGACCGGCGCTGAACGGCACGAGGCCCCAGTCGGCGTCGGCGCGTCCGTCGAGCCACGCCTCGGGTGCGAACGCGTCCGCGAACGGGAGCCGGCGGGCGTCCCGGTGGAAGTACGCGCTGAGCACCACGAACCCCGTCCCCGCCTCGAACGTGCGCGCGCCCCACCGCACGGGCTCGGTCGCGTCCCGCAGGATCGCGAGCGTCGTCGGCCAGAGCCGCACCGCCTCGAGCACGCACCCGCGCGCGTAGGGCAGCACGCCGGGTCCGCGTCCGGACGTCGTGAGCTCCGTGAGGAGGCGGTCGCGCACGGCAGGGCGGGCCGCGGCGACCGCGAGCGCGCGGAACGTCGCCGCGCCCGCGGCGTCGAACGCGAACAGCCAGTGCGGGATCTGCCGGCGCACGGCGTCCGCACCGCCGGCGTCGCGCCCGCGCGCGGCGAGCGTGCCCGGCTCCGCGACCGCCACGTGCTCGGCGATGCGGCGCTCGAGCGCCGCGCGGAGCCAGGGCCGCCGCGGGCGGAACCAGGACCAGTTCCCGTCGCGCCGCAGGGCGTCGAGCAGCGCGACGAGCCGTTCGTCGTCGCGCGCGCCGCGCCCGAGGACGACGGTGCGCACGAGACGCCACCACGAGGCGGCGAACACGTCCCACTCCAGCCGTCCGGACGCCTCGACGGCCGCGACGAGCGCGCTCGTCTCGCGCTCGACCACGGCGACGAGCGCGTCGCCGTCCCGGTGCACGGGCTCGCTCATGTCGAGCACCGCCTCGTTGTACGGGCGGCGCTCGGCCCGCTCGGCGAGCGGTGAGACGAGGACGCCGTCAGGCTGGAAGTGCGCGAGCGCGCCGCGCTTCTCCCAGGACGCCGGGGTGAACGGCTCGGGCGAGCCCGCGAGGATCCGCTCGACGTGCTCGGGTCGGGTCGCGAGGACCATCCGTCGCCCGCCGAGCCGCACGACGAGCGGCGCACCGTCGTACCGGGCCCGCAGCCCGTCCAGCACGCGGCGGGCCGTGCGGTCCACCTGCCGCCGCTCGGCCCACGCCGTCGCGCGCGGTCGGCGCACGATCGCGCCCTGGGCGACGAGCGGACCGAGCACGTCCCGCAGGACGCGCCCGGTCTCGCCCGCCGTGAGGTCGACCGGCGTGTCGGTCATGCGCCCGCCCGGGCGGCCGGGGTCGTGGGACCGGTCGCCCGGCGCGCGGGCCACAGCGCGATCACGAGGCCCGCGGCCGCGCTCACCGCGTGCAGCACGTTGTCCGCGCCGTTGATGTTGAGGACGTTGGCCTCCGGGTCGTTCACGACGATCAGCCCGTAGACGAACGCGGCCCCGTAGCCGATCGCGAGGATCCAGCCGTAGGTCCGGGCGCTCGCCGACCTGCTCCACAGGAGCACGCCGAGCAGGCCGATCAGCAGGTGGACCACGTTGTGCAGCGGGTTGATCGCGAAGACGAGCAGCGTCTGCGAGTGGTCGTGCACCGTCCACTCGTCGAAGCCCGTGATCGCGAAGCCGACGACGCCCACCAGCAGGTAGACGATCCCGATGACGAGCGCCAGGTACTGGTGGACGCCCCGGGCGGGTCGCTCGGCCCGTGCTTCGTCCCGGGGTGCGGATGCGGCGGTCATGACGGTCTCCTCTCCGTCGTCCGGTCAGTCCTTGTGGAGCGCGTCCTTGACGGCGCCCTTGGCCTTCTCGAGCGTCGAGGGCTTGCCGGTCGTGCCGTGGAAGCGCTCGTCGGGCTGGGTGGGCGGGGGCATCGGCACGCCCGCGGGCGGCTCGGCGACGTACGTGAACTCGCCCTTGCCGTCCGGGGTCGGACCGCTCGCCCAGCGCCCCTCGGACGCGTGCTCGCCGTCGGAGAAGTTGATGTACTGGTAGGACACGTCCCGGTCCTCCTTGGAGATCGGGAAGGTGCTGGGCACGGGCAGCTCCTCGACGCCCTCGTCGCGCAGCTCCTGCGCCGCGGCGAGCCACTGGTTCTGGTGCATCGTGTCGCGCGCGAGCAGGAAGGACAGGAGGTCCTTGACGCCGCGGTCGTCGGTCATGTGGTAGAGCCGCGCGACCTGGACGCGGCCCTGCATCTCCGCGTTCGCGTTGGCGGTGAAGTCCGCGAGCAGGTTGCCGCTCGCCGTGACGTAGCCGGCGTTCCACGGGTTGCCGTTGGAGTCGACCGGCCGGGCGCCCGCCCCTGCGACGATCGCGTGCTGCGGGTCGGTCCCACCGATGATCGCGGCGACGGTCGGGTCGTTCTGCACGGCGCCCTCGACGAGGCCGACGGGCGCCTTCTCGAGGAGCTGCGCGATCATCGTCGCGAGCATCTCCACGTGACCGAACTCCTCGGCACCGATGCCGTAGAGCAGGTCGCGGTACTTGCCGGGGATGTGGGCGTTCCAGGACTGGAAGCCGTACTGCATGGCCACGGTGATCTCGCCGTACTGCCCGCCCAGGACCTCCTGGAGCTTGCGGGCGTAGACGGCGTCCGGGCGGTCGGGGGTGGCCTTGTGCTGGAGCTCTTGACGGTGGAAGAACATGGTCTCTCCCTCGGGGAAGTCGGCCCTGCGGGCACGGGCGTGCACGCGAGGACCACGGCACGCGCCCCGTTCTCGACGCGTCGAGCGTCCGTCCAGCGTGTGCCCGGCCGCTCCCGGTCGCATCTGGGCGCGGCCCGACCCGCAACTTCACCCGCTGCGGGCGAGCCAGGGCACCGCCCGCCGCCCTAGCGTGGGTGCCGTCGCGGGGCGGGCCGGTGAAGAAGCCCGCCGGACGCCTGCCCCGCGGCTATACCCCTCGCCACATCCCCTCGTCCCCCGTCCGCCGGGACGGGGGCGACGTGCGTCCGGGCCGGCGCGCGCGAGCGCGCGCGTTCGTGCCTACGGTCGTCGGACCGCTCGGGGACGCCGAGCGCGACGACCCGACAGGAGCGACCGTGACCGGACCCCGCACCGCCGTCGACGACGGCACCGAGACCCCCGTCCTCCTGCGCCTGGCGCGCCGCCTGGAGGACTCGACCGCCCTCGACGACCTGTCGAGCGCCGTGCGCGGCGTCGCGCTCGCCCTCGTGCCGTCGCACGGGCGGCTGCGCGAGGAGCTGCACGGCCGCTCCCTCGGCCATGCCCTCCACGCGACCCTGACCGACGTCCCGGTCGGCCTCTGGACGAGCGCCGCGGTGCTCGACCTCGTCGGGGGCGAGCGCAGCGCTCCCGCGGCGCAGCGGCTCGTCGGGCTCGGCCTCCTGTCGGTCGCGCCCACGGCGCTCACCGGCCTCGCCGACTACCTCGACGTCGACCGGCGCGCCCGGCGCGTCGGCGCGGTGCACGCCGCGCTGAACTCCGGCGTCTCGGTCCTGTACGGGGCGTCGTGGCTGCTGCGCCGCGGGGGCCGGCGCCGCTCGGGGATCGCCGTGTCCCTCGCCGCGTACGGGCTGGCCGGGGCGAGCGCGTTCCTCGGCGGGCACCTCGCCCAGGCGCTGCGCGAGCCGCCCGCCGAGACCGCGCTGAGCGACGGCGACGCGCCGGACCTGCCGTGAGGGCCGTGGCCCGCCCGCCCGAGGACCGCGGCGTCGCGCTCGTCACGGGCGCGACGAGCGGGATCGGCCGTGCGCTCGCGACCGAGCTCGCGCGACGCGGGCACGACGTGCTCGTCGTCGCCGACCGGGACGTCGACGTCACCGTGCGCGCTCTCGAGGCGCACGGCGGCACGCACACCGGGCTGACGGCCGACCTCGCGACGCCGCGCGGCGTCGCGGCGACCGCCCGGCGCGCGCGCGAGCTCGGCGCGTCGACCCTCGTGCTCAACGCGGGCGTGGGCGTGCACGGGGCGTTCGCGCGCACCCCGCTCGAGGACCAGCTGCGCCTCATCGACCTCAACGTCCGCTCCGTCGCGCACCTCACGCACCTGCTCCTGCCGGACCTCCTCGCGGAGGGTCGCGGCCGGATCCTCGTGACGGCGTCCGTCGCCGGGGAGATGCCCGCGCCGCACTTCGCGACGTACGCCGCGTCGAAGGCTTTCCTGCGCTCGTTCGCGTGGTCGCTGCGGGGCGAGCTCGCGGGGACCGGGGTGACGGTCACGGCCCTGCTCCCCGGCCCGACGCGCACGCCGTTCTTCCGCGAGGCCGGGATGGAGCGCACCCACGTGGGCCGCCTGCCCAAGCCGAGCGCCGCGCGGACGGCGCGCCGCGCCGTGGACGCGCTCACCCTCGGCCGGCCCGAGGTCGTCACGGGCGTGCAGGGTGCGGCGATGGTCGCCGTGGCGCGCGTCCTCCCCCAGCCGGCGCGCGCCGCGTTCCACGGCTGGTTCTACGCGCCCGTCCCGCCGTCGCTCGCGGTGCCGCGCACGTCGTCGTCCCCGCTGCGGTAGCCGTTGACCTTGTGCGTCCCGTCGCACCACGGCGGGATCGCGGTGCCGCCGCACCGGCACAGCGCGACCGTCGCGCGGTGCCGCTCGATCTCGCGGCCCTCGGGGTCGACGAGCCGCGCGGGCCCGCGCACGAGCAGCGGACCGTCGGGGCAGGCCGTCACGGTCACCTCGTCGGCGCGGCCCGCGCCCCCGGCGGCCGTCACCGGGCCACCGCCTGGGCCGCGCGCCGCAGCTCGGCCTCGGAGTGGGCCGCACGGCGGATCCTCGTCCCGGCGTACGGGACGCCGCCCCGCACGCGCCAGGCGAGCGCGAGCCACACGCACACCGCGCGCTCGACGAGCCACGCGGGCGCCCACAGCGCGGACGTCGCGGGCCAGGCCGCGGCGCACCCGGCGACGCGCCGTCCTGCCTCGGCGACCGCGACCACCGCCGCCAGGACGACCACCGGCACGGCCGCCCACGTCGCGCGCACGGTCCCGCTGGACCGCGCCGCACCGACGGCGCACCCGGCGAGCAGCGGCGCGAGCGCGAGCTCCGCGACGAGGCGCGCGGGCTGGGCGAACGAGTCGTAGGCCTGGCGCACGCGCTGCTCGACGAACGTCCGGACCCGAGGCGGGCGGCGGACCACGAGGAGGTCGGGCCGGTGCTCGACGCGCCCGCCGCGGGCGCGCACCGTCCGCTCGAGCTCGAGGTTCTCGAAGAGGACGCGCGCGTCGTACCCGTCCGGCCCGAGCGCGTCGCGCCGCAGCACCACCGTGCCGGCCCAGTCGTGGCCGAGCGCGCGGTTGACGAGGGAGCGCGCGGTGTCCCAGCGCGCGTGCCACGGCAGCGGGTCGAACACGTTCTGCGGCACGACGGCGTCGGCACGGTCCAGCCCGGCGAGGGCGCGGTCGAGCGTCGCCGCGTCCCACCGCACGTCGTCGTCCGCGACGACGACGCGCGGCGCCGACGTCGCGGCGAGCGCCGCGAGCACGCCGACGACCTTCCCGTTCGAGCCGGGAGGCGGCGGCTCGACCGCGACCGTCCGGGCGGCGTCGCCCCACGCGGCGGCGTGCCGCGCGCGCACGGGCTCGGGCGAGCCGTCCGCGACCACGACCTCGACGCGGCGGGCGAGGCCCGCCACGTACCGGGCCAGCTCCGCCACGGACCGCTCGTCGACGCCCGGTCGGCGCAGCGGCAGCACGTAGGCCACGTCAGCCACGCGGCGCGCCTGCCGTCCCGGTGGCGGGCGACGCCGTCACGGGTCCGGGCACCGGGTCGAGCGGCACGCGCAGCGCCGAGGCGCCCTGCTGCCAGCGCTCGAGCGCGTGCGCCGCCACGTCGCCCTCGACGGCGAGGCACGCGGCGGCGCCCAGCAGGACGTCGTCGCGCAGGGCGGGCTCCTGCTCCACGAGCCGGCCTGCGAGGTCGCGCGCGGCGATCTGCTCGTGGACGGCGTCGGCCTCGACGTGCTCGTCGAAGTACCACGTGGTGTCCGCGTCGTGGCCGAGCCGCCGGAACCCGTTGCCGTAGAGCCGGCTCGGCACCGACGACGTCATCTCGAACGCGGCCAGGTGGCCCACGATCGCGCCGCGCAGGCGACGGTGCAGTCCGAAGAGCGACATCGTGTTGAGCGCCGCGAGCGCGACGGCGGGCACGGCGTCCACGTAGCGGCCGTACGTGTCGTCGAGGCCGACGCCGCGCATCGCCTGCGCGAACAGCTCCGCGTGCATGCGCCCCGGGCGCCCGCCGCCGTACTCGTCGGCCTGGATCTCGACGAGCGCCGCCTTCGGCGCGCCCGCGAGCCGCGGGACCGCCCACGTGTGCGGGTCCGCCTCCTTGAGCTGGTAGAGCGACTTCAGCGCGAGGAGCTCGCGCGCCTGCTCCGCGTCGGCGCGCTTGGCCACCCAGCGCGACAGGCTCGGGCCGTCGTCGGCCGCGGCGAGCTCGAAGAGGCGCCGCGCGACGCCCGCCGCGTCGGTCGCGGCGCACGCGGGCTGCCCGGCGCGCTCGCGCACCGCGGCCTCGAACGGGACCTCGAGCCGCGCGCGCAGGGCGAGCAGGGCCGGCTCCCACTCCCAGTCGTCGTCGACGCCGTCGACGCCGCGGTAGTGGAGCTCGTAGAGGACCGCGAGCGCGAGCTGGACGTCGTCGTCGCGCAGGAGCCGCCCGGACGCGGCGTCGAGCGCACCCGTCGCGGCGTCGTCGACGGGCCGCAGGGCCGCTGCCGCGTCGGGGCCGGGGGCCTCGGCGAGCGCGGCCAGGAGGGCGGCGCTCAGCGGGCCGCGCGGCTGCGGCAGGGGCAGCCGCCCGGCGCCGGGGGTCGCGGCGGCGGTGGCCGGTGAGCCGGCCGGGGCGACGCCGTCGGTCGCGGGACCCGGGACGGCGGCCGGGGCGTGGGTGGGGACGGCGGTGGAGGTCATCACGGGCTCCTGGCACTCGCACGGACGGCGCCCTTGCCGGCGCCACCGTCATGCTCCCCACGGACCGCCCGACTCGCGAGCCGAACCGCTCCTCGCCGGGCGGTCCGAGGCAGCATCAGCCCTGCTCGGAGCCCTGCGGTGACGTCGCGGACGTACCGTGCCGCGTGAGCTCGGCGAGGAAGTGGTGGCACTGCTGCGCGCGCTCCGCGTCCTGCGCCATCACCTGCTCGAAGAACGCGGCGATCTCCTCCTTGCCCGCGTTGCGGGCGTCCCGCACGTACTGGCCGTAGTCGTGCCCGGCCTTGAGCGAGTGGTACTGCACCGAGATGAGGTCGAACGTGACGTCGTCGAACCCGGTCTCTCCTGTGGCCATGGTCGGAACCTCCTGCGCCCGGGGGCGCGGTCGTGCGCCGGGGCGGCCCGGCGCGGGGACGGCCGGCTGCTGGACCACCTCCCACCGTCGCAAGGTCGGGCCCGCTCGCAACCCGCGCGCGGACCCGCCCTCCCGGGTTGTGTGCGACCCGCCCGCGCCTACCGTGAGGAGTGGTCCAGGAAGGGGCCGTACCGGCGGAGCGAGCGCCCGGAACGGCCCTGCGCTCCGCCACCAGTCACGCCGCCGAGGCGGCGACGACGACGGGAGTGGGGACCATGAGCGAGACGAACGTGCCGTACGGTTCGGGACCCGGTGCGCCGGGTGCCGGGACGTCCCAGGACACGTCCGGGAGCGGCAGCGCCGCGACCGGGATCAAGGACCGCGCCGGCGAGGCCGCGTCGCACGTGGGCGACGCCGGGCGGGACGTCGCGCAGGACGCCAAGGAGCGGGCGCGCGACGTCGCCCACGAGGCGACCGACCGCGCGCGCGGCCTGGTCGACCAGACGCGGACGGAGCTGAGCGAGCAGGCCCGCACGCAGCAGGACCGCCTCGCAGGTGGGTTGCGCGCCCTCGGCGACGAGCTGCGCCAGATGGCCGACGGCACCGAGGACCCGGGGTACGCGACGGACGTCGTCCGCCGTGTCGGCGACGCGACGGGCCAGGTGGCGCAGTGGTTCGAGGACCGCGAGCCGGCGTCGGTGCTCCACGAGGTCGAGGACTTCGCCCGGCGCCGGCCGGGCACGTTCCTCCTCCTCGCCGCGGGCGCGGGGCTCCTCGTGGGCCGGCTCGTGCGCGGCATGAAGGACGCCCCCGACACCGGGGACGGCTCGCAGGAGCGCGGCGGCGCGGCGGCGTCCGGCACGCGGGGCGCCCACGCGGCACCCGTCACGGGCGGAGCCACCGCCGCGGGCGGGCCGGGCGTCACGGGCGGCGCCGGCGTCACGGGCGGGACCGGCACCACCGGCGTCACCGGAGGGACGGGCGCGGCCGGGACGACGGGCGCGACCGCGCCCGCGGGCACGACCGGCACCCCGGCGGGCGGTGCGCCCGACATCGGGACCGCCGGCGCGTTCCCCGGCCTCGCGAACGAGCGCCTCGCGCAGGACCCCGACGTGGCGACGTCGGCGGAGGGCGAGCGCCCGCCGTCGTTCCCGCCCACGACGCCCGGGACCCGCGCCGACCGGCCGGGAGGGGGCCCCGATGTCGTACACCCCTGACCCGTTCGCGGCCGAGCACACCGCACGGCACACGGCCGGCGGCCCCGACCCGGGTGTCGCGCCCGCTCCGGCGGCCGCGGGACCCGCCGGGCCGCCTGCCGACCAGCAGAGCGTCGGAGAGCTCGTCGCCGAGGTGAGCCGCGACCTGTCGACCCTCATGCGGCAGGAGGTCGAGCTCGCCAAGGCCGAGGCCAAGCAGTCGGCGCAGCGCGCCGGGAAGGGCGCGGGCATGCTCGCGGGCGCCGGGGTGGCGGGCCACATGGTCCTGCTGTTCCTCTCCGTGGCGCTGTGGTGGGCGCTCGGCGCCGTCATGGGCCGTGGTTGGTCCGCCGTCGTCGTCGCGGTGCTCTGGGCGGTCGTCGCCGCGGTGCTCGCGACGCGCGGGCGCAAGGAGCTCCGCACGGTCGAGGGCATGCCGGAGACCACGGACACCCTCAAGAAGATCCCGAACGCCGTCCGAGGACACGAGGAGAAGAACTCATGAGCACCAGCGATCCGGAGGAGATCCGGGCGGACATCGAGCGCACGCGGACCGAGCTGAGCCGCGACGTCGACGCCCTCGGGGAGAAGGTCAGGCCCGGCAACGTCGCGCGACGCCAGGTGGACCGCGTGCGGTCGGGCGTGACGAGCGTCAAGGACCGGGTCATGGGCAGCGCGCACGACGCCACGGCGTCGGCGCACGACGCGTCGCACGGCGTCGCCGAGCGCGGCCGCGACGCGGCCTCCTCGGTCGCCGACACCGTGGGCTCCGCCCCTCGGGTGGTGCGCGAGCAGACGCAGGGCAACCCGCTCGCCGTGGGCCTCGTGGCGTTCGGCGTGGGCCTCGTCGTCGCGTCCCTCCTCCCGTCGAGCCGCGCCGAGCAGCGCGCCGCCGTCGGGGTCAAGGAGAAGGCGGCCCCCCTCGTCGAGGACGTGAGGTCCACGGCGCAGGAGGTCGTCCAGGACCTCAAGGAGCCCGCGAAGGAGGGCGCCGAGGCCGTCCGCGACGCCGCGAAGGACGCCGCGCAGTCCGTGGGGCAGCACGGCAAGGAGGCCGCGGCCGACGTCCGCGACCAGGTGCGCGAGGGCTGACCTCCGCACGACCGACCATCCGCACGGCGAAGGGCCCGGGCGACGCGTGCGTCGCCCGGGCCCTCGTGCGTCACCGGCCGTGCCGGGCGGCGGCCGGCCGCCCGGCACCCGAGCGCCGGGTGAGGCGGCGTCGGACGTCCGCCTCACCCGGCGCGCCGGGCGCGTCAGCGCGGCGTCAGCCGCACGTCAGCGCGTCGTGCTCGGCGGTGATCGTCGCGGTCCTCCCCTCGGCGTCGGTCGCGGTGACGGTCGCGGTCCCCGCGTCGATCGCGCCGGACCGCGCGTTGAACGCCTGGTACGCGTTCGCGCCCGGGGCGACGTTCTCGACCGTCTTGGTGCCGTACGGCGTCTCGAGCGTGACGGTCAGCGGGACGTCGTCCTCGTTGAGCGCCCGCACCGCGACGTACGCCTTGCCGGCGAGGCAGCGCGCCTGCGCGGTCACCGTGACGTCAGGACCCTCCCCGCCACCGGCCGGGAGACCCGTGAGGTACTCGAAGCCCGTCGTGACGAAGTCGTCGCCGTCGGGCGCGAGGTCCCACTCCATGACGTAGTACACGACGCCTGCCTCCTGCGCCGCGGTGAGGATCTCCTGCAGCGGCACGTCGCCCTCGCCGAGGTTGGTGAACGTCGGGCGTCCGCCCGCGTTCAGCCCGGTGGCGTCCTTGACGTGGATCAGCTCGATCCGGTCGCCGTACTCGGCGATGAGTGCCGGGACGTCGACGCCCGCGTGCGCGGCCCAGGCCACGTCGAGCTGGAACGTCACGTACTCCGGGTTCGTCTCGCGCACGAGGATCTCCCAGGCCGAGAGCGTCTCGCCGTCGTGCTCGTACGTGGTGCGGAACTCGCTGTCGTGGTTGTGGCCGAAGAACTTCTCGAACCCGGCCTCGACCGCGCGCTCCCCGAGCCGGTTCATGGCCTCGGCCGTCGCGAGCGTGTTCTCGTACGTGCCGATGCCCGGGCCGGGCCAGCCGCCCGAGCCGACGTACTCCTGGCCGAGCGTGCCGACGTACTCGAGGGTCTGGTCGAACGTCGCCTCGTTGACGTCGTAGTGCGACGACTTCACGCTCAGGCCGTAGGAGTCCGCGAGCGCCCGGAACTCCTCGGCCGTGTAGCCCGCGAAGTTGCCGCCGTAGGGCTCGATGTTCTCGAACCCGATCTCGGACAGGCGCTCGAGCACGGCCTCCAGGCCGACCTCGTCGACCCACGGGATCAGCGAGTACAGCTGGATCGACACCTGGTCGACCGGCACGACGACCGGTCCGCCCGTGCCGCCGCCGGCCGCGAAGGAGATCGCGTCGACGTCCACGCCGCCGGTGGTCGTCACGACGAGCGAGCCCGAGCCCTCGGGCACGCCGGTCAGCGCCTGCGTGACGTCCTGCCAGCCCTCGCCCGTGAAGGCGAAGTCGGCCAGCGTCTCGGCGGCGTCCGACCCGTCGGCCTGCCAGCCGAGCGTGACGGTGCCCTCGCCGCTGCCGCGGACGGTGATCTCGTCGATCGTCTCGCCCGTCGGCGCGTGCACGAGCGCCAGCGGGCGGTACGTGAACGAGTCGCCCTCGTCGAACGAGGTGACGTAGCGCCCGGCGTCGGCCGCCGCGTCCTCGACGACCTCGACGCCCTCGGACGCGTCGAACCACTCGGCCTGCTGGACCTCGGGCTTGAGGACGTGCGTCGCCTCGCCGGTGATGGCGGGGACGTCGCCCTGGGGCTCGTCCGTGTAGGTGACGACGAGCGTGCCGTAGATCTTCTCGCCCGCACCGTGCTCGACGGCGTCGGGGCTCGTCTGGATCGTGAAGCCGCAGCCCGCCTCGGTCTCCGTGGCGCTGCCGCTCACCTCGGGGTGGGCGTGCTCGTTGTGCCCGAGACCGAAGGTGTACTGGATGTCGCTGCACACCGGCTCGTCGCCGTCCTCGGCGTCGTGCACCGAGACCGTGTACGGGACCGCGTCGCCCCAGTCGAAGATCGCGCCGTTCGGCTGGTCGAGCGTGACGACGGGTGCGGTGTTGCCCACCGTGATCGGCTGGACCGCGAGGCCGTAGTTGCCCTGCGGGTCGGTCACGCGCAGCTGCACGTCGAACCGGCCGAGCTCGGTGAACGTGTGCGTCACCGTCTCGCCCTCGGCGTCGTACTCGCCGTCGGCGTCGAAGTCCCACTCGAACGTGAGCTCGGCGTTCGGGGTCTCGGCGTCCGAGCTGCCCGACGCGTCGAACGTCACCTCGAGCGGTGCCTCGCTGCCCGAGATAGGGTCGGCCGAGATCACGGCCTGCGGGGTGGCGTTGTCCGACCCGTAGGTGATCCGGTAGAGGCCCGCGTCGGGGTTCTGGCGGAAGAAGCCGTCACCGTACTCGAGCACGTAGAGCGACCCGTCCGGGCCGAACTCCATGTCCATGACGTTGTCCCAGATCGGCTGGCCGACCGCCTCCAGGTGCGCGTTCGGCAGGAAGTCCTCGACCGCGGTGACCTCACCGTCGGACGAGAGCTCGTCGAGCGTGAACGCGACGACGTAGTCCTGCGAGAACTCGGCCATGAACGGCTTGCCGTCCCAGTAGTCCGGGAACTTGCCCGGCACGTCCGGGTAGTCCGCGGAGCGGTAGACCGGGCCGCCCATGGGGGCTTGGCCGCCGCCGCCCAGCTCGACCAGCGGGTCGAGGAGCGCGGGCTGGTCGCCGGGGCGGTCGCCGTAGTACACCTGCGGGGCGGTCGCCGGCGGGAGCACGTCCAGACCGGTGTTCCACGTCGAGTTGTTCTCCGCGCCGGCCTCGCAGTCGAACCACGGGCCGGGGGTGCGGGTCTCGAAGTCCCACTCGTTGTAGTTCGCGTTGGGGCCGTGGCAGTACGGCCAGCCGCCGTTCATCGGCTCGGTCGTGAGCTGCCACTCGACGTAGCCCATGGGGCCACGGTCGGGGTTGGCGTTCGCCGCGTCGGGGCCGTAGTCGCCCCACACGAGCGCACCGGACTCGACGTCGTAGTCGATCCGGAAGGGGTTGCGCACCCCCGTCACGTAGATCTCCTCGCGCACCAGGTCCTCGGAGCCCTCGTACTGCGGGTCGTCGAACAGGTTGCCCTCGGGGATCGTGTACGTGGTGCCGGGGCCGACCTCGGCGTCGGCGGGGATGTCCTCGATCGGGTTGATCCGCAGGATCGAGCCGCGCAGGTCGTTCGTGTTGCCCGCGCCGCGGCGGCTGTCGAAGCCGGGGTTCATGCGGGGCGCGTTGTTGTTCGGGGCGTACCCGTCGGCGCCGGGAGCGCTGGCCGGCGTGTTGTCACCGGTCGACAGGAAGAGGTTGCCCTCGTCGTCCCACGCCATGTCCGCGCCGACGTGGCAGCACTGCCCGCGCTGGGTGTCGACCTTGAGGATCGCGCGCTCGCTGTCGAGGTCGAGCGTGCTGTTCTCGGCGTCCCACGTGAACCGCGAGAGCTGGTTGTAGCCGAGCCACCGGTCCCAGTAGCTCTCGTCCTCCCCCGCCGGGAGCGAGTTCGGCGCGCTCCCCTGCGGCGTCGTGGTGGGGTACTCCACACCCGTCGCCGAGGTGCCCTCCATGACGCGCGGCGCGTACACGAGGTAGACGTACCCGTTCTCCTCGAAGTCGGGGTCGAGCGAGATGCCCTGGAGCCCGTCCTCCGAGTTCGCGTACACGTCGAGCTTCGCGATCTGGGTGGTCTGCCCCGTCGCGGGGTCGGTGAGGCGGACGACACCGTCACGCGCGGTGTGCAGCACGCGCGAGTCCGGCAGCACGGCGAGGTCGATGGGCTCGCCGACGTCCTTGGTGAGCAGGATCTTCTCGTAGTCGTTCCAGTCGATCTCGGCCGCCGCGTCCTGCGCGGCTGCCGCCTCCTCCCCGTGACCGGGATGAGCGCTCACACCGCTCACGGAGAGGGGTACCAGCAACGCGGCGGCCAGCGCCGCGGCGGCACCTCGGGCGAGCCTGCGACGGCTCGTGGATGGTCTGCGCACAACGTCCTCCCTGACGTGGTTCTGCCGTGGTCCCCGGCCAGCAGCGCGACGCCTGTGCTCGACGCCGCGCCCTTCGACGATCTCCGCTGATCGGTCGACCCCGTTGGGCTGCGGGCCTCGACGGCGAGGCCCCCGTGCGACGGGCGGACCCGAGCCCGCCGCGCACTGCGCTCGACCCTACGGCGGACTTTCGCTCATGCCAAGTCAGAAGTCGGAAAGTGAGACCAAAAGTTGCGCCGTGATGCTTACCAAAGTGGTAGGGGAATCGTGCCGCGCCGCACACCCCGGCCCGACTCAGTCGACCCGCAGGCCCACGGTCGCGCCGCGCGCGACGGGCCGCAGCTCCACGCCGGGCAACTCCGGCGAGCGCGCGAGGAAGTCGCGCAGCGGGCTGCGGAACACGCCGTAGTCGTCGTGGTGGATCGGCACGACGAGCGGCACGCCCACGCGCCGCACCAGGTCGGCGCCCTGCACGTCGTCCATCGTCACGGTCCGGCCGAGGATGCGCGTCCCGCACAGGTGCGCGACGACCGAGTCCAGGTGCGGGAACGCGCGCGCGACGACGTCGACGTGGTCGCCCGTGAGCGTGTCGCCCGTGACGTAGACCTGGGTCTCGCGCCGCCCGTCCACGCGATGGGTGTAGACGGTGCCCATGACCTCCGGCAGGAGCGCGCGCAGGAACCCGCGCGCGTGGATCGCCGGCACGGACTCGACCTCCAGGGTCTCGGAGCCGGAGCGGAACGTCTCCACCGTGCCCGTCGGCATGCCCACGGTCGCGAAGTGGTGGCGCGCGAGGCGCCGCGCCGCGGACGGCGTCGTGAGGAGCGGCACCTGGCGCGTGAGGCCGCGGCGTGCGACGCGGTCGAAGTGGTCCCCGTGCAGGTGGGACAGGACGACCGCGTCGAGCGGGGGCAGGTTCGCCGGGCCGAGCGCGGGCTCGGTGCGGCGGCGGGACGCGAGGCCCTTGCCGAGGTAGGCCCACTGGCCGCGGTGCAGGAAGTTCGGGTCGGTGAGCACCGTGAACCGGCCGAAGCGCAGGAGCGACGTCGCGGTGCCGCCGAACGTGAGCGTGGCGCTCGCACGCCCGGTCACGGCTCCCCCAGCCCTTCGAGGTGGACCGCCTTGCGCACCGTGAGCTCGTCGAGCAGGTCCGGCCCGTACCCCGCTCCCCCGCCGCTGCCGCGGCGCGGGTCGGCGGAGCCGCCGGGCGCGCCGCCGACGACTGGCGCCGCCCGTGAGCGTCGCGAACCGACGGCACCGACCCGACCACGACGGAAGGACTCCCATGACCGGCCCCGCCTCTCCCGACCCCGACCCCCTGGACGCCACGCACCGCTCGGGCGCCGCCGACTTCTCGGCGAGCGGCGACGTGCAGCCCGGCGAGACGCCGCCGGCGGAGGACCAGGTCAGCGCGCCCCAGGGCCACGAGGAGCACGGCCCCCACCGGGCCGTGCCGCGGGTGTGGGTCGGCGTCGTCGGCGCGGTCGCGGTCCTCACCGCGCTGTTCTTCGTCGGCTACGCCGTCGGGCTGCTCGACTGAGCGGGCGCCGCGCGCACGGCGGCGACGCCGAGCGCGCGCACGTCCCACCCGGCGGCGCGCCACCGCGCACGGTCCACGGCGTTGCGCGCGTCCACGAGGTGCGGAGCGCGGACGACCCGCGCCAGGGCGTGCGGGTCGAGCGCGCGGTACTCGTCCCACTCGGTCGCGAGCACGACGACGTCGGCGCCGGCGGCCGCCTCGCGCACGTCCGCGGCGTACCCGAGCTCGGGCGCGGCGGCCTGCGCGAGCGCGAGGGCCTGCGGGTCGGTGACCACGACGTCGGCCCCCTCGGCGGCGACCGCCCGTGCGAGGGCGAGCGCGGGTGAGCTGCGCGCGTCGTCGCTGTCCGGCTTGAAGGCGGCACCGAGCACCGCGACGCGCCGGTCCGCGAGCGAGCCGCCGCACGCCGCGCGCGCGAGCTCGACCGCGCGGTCGCGGCAGCGGTCGTTGATCGCGTCGACCTCGTCGAGGAACGACACGGCGTCGCCCACCCCGAGCTCGCGCGCGCGGGCCGCGAACGCCCGGATGTCCTTCGGCAGGCAGCCCCCGCCGAACCCGAGGCCGACTCCCAGGTAGTCCCCGCCGATGCGACGGTCGAGCGCCATCGATTCGCGACCGAGTTCGTGCGCACAGATGAGCCGACGTCCGATCCGGTGCACCGACGCCACGGCGCAGCGGGCAAGAGCACCCCGGAGCCCGAGATCCCTTGCCCCGCAACGAATCTCGATCGGACTCCGAACGGGCAAGAGACCCGGCAAGGGGCCCGGAGTTGGCTGGTCACAGCACGCAGGAACACCGCGCCGACGACCCACACAAGGTGGACGCTTCGCGGCAAGTGTTTCTACGGTCCAGGCAGAAACGCACGACACCCAAGGGGGCCCACCGTGACCACGACCACCCGGCTGTTCCGCCAGCACGACACCGCGCCGCAGAACGTGAAGTCACGCCTGCTGCAGTAGCTCACCCAGGAGTGGGCAGCACTCCACGCCCAGCCATCCACGACCCGGATCGTGCGCCGCTGGGCCCGCGACGAGCACGCCCTGACCGGGCTCACCCGCCCCGGCGACATCGTCGACGCGATCGACGCCGGCAACTACACCCGGACCAACGAACTGCTCCTCGCGCTCATCCGCCTCTTCCAGAACGGGCAGCAGCTCGCCGGCCGCACGGTCCTGCAGGCGATGCTCCCCAAGCTCACCCGCATGGCGAACGCCGCACGCGACGACAAGGTCTCCCCCATCGGCGCCGGCCACGACTCCCACGAAGACGGCCGACACATCGTCATCGCCGAGTTCTGGGACGTCATGGCGCACTACCCCGTCGAGCGCCGGGCGACCCGGGTCGCGGCCAACCTCGCACTCGACACCCTCCACCGCAGCACCGCGCAGAAGGACCGCGGCAAGCTCCAGGAGATCCCCATCGCCCCCGACGACCTCTGCTCCACCACGAGCGCGATCGCCACGAGACCCGCGCCCACCAGCCTCTGCTCGGCCAGAACCCGACCGACCCGAGCGACCTGCGCGAGATCACCGAGGAGTCCGACCTGCTCCAGGTCATCCACTGGGGCCTGGCCAGGAACGTGATCACCCGCGGCGAGGCGCAGCTGCTCGCCAGCACCTACCTGCCGGGCAACCTGCGCGCGCAGATCCCCGCCGTCGCCAGGGAGCTCGGCATCACCGAGGACAATGTCCGCCAGCGCTGCTCACGCGCCAAGCGCAAGCTCACCCAGGCCGTGCGCGCCGAGATGGAACAGCCCATCGACCTCACCGCGGCCGCGCCCCGGCGCGCGCGCTGCGTGACGGCCCGCCGAACACCACGCCGAAGGGATCCGCCATGGCCGCCACGACCAACCCGCACCAGACGATCGCCAGACCGCGCGTGATCGTCGAGCCCATCGACCCCAACGACCGTCACACGATCTTCCGCGCACGCTGCGAGCACTGCCCCTGGGTCTCCGGCAAATCCGTGAAGACCTGGGTGGAGGGCACCGAGGCTCGCCTGCCCCAGGCCGGGAGTTGCGACGTGCGTCACGTGGTGTAATCCGCGTTGATGCGGATGTACCCCTCGGTGAGGTCGCACCCGTACGCCGTGAACCTGCCTGCGGCGATGCCGAGGTCCACCTCGATGACAACCTCCTCGCGCGCGAGGTACGCCTCGAGCTCCGCCCGGCGCTCGGCTGAGACCGGCGCGGGGTACGTCTCGAGCCCGCCGAACGCGATGCGCACGCGCTCTTCGTGGATGTCGGTCTCCGTCGCGCACTTCCCGACGGCCATCGCGACGCGCCCCCAGTTCGGGTCGGCGCCGTGCACGGCCGTCTTGACGAGCGGCGAGTTCACGACGGCCTTGGCGACGAGCTTGGCCTGCGCGTCGTCGCGCGCGCCGGTGACGTGGACCTCGATGAGCGTCGTGGCACCCTCGCCGTCGGAGGCGATCATCTTCACCAGGTCGGTGCAGACCTCGAGCAGCGCCGCCTCGAACGCCGCGAGGTCGACGGGCCCCGCCGCACCGGACGCGATCACGGCCGCGGTGTCCGACGTCGACGTGTCGGAGTCGACGCTCACCGCGTTGTACGTGCGCGCGACGACGGCCCGGAACACCCGGTCGAGGTCGTCGGCCGGGACCTGGGCGTCCGTCACGACGAACGAGAGCATCGTCGCCATGTCGGGCTCGATCATGCCGACGCCCTTGGCGACGCCGGTGACGGTCGCCGCACCCGTCCGCGTCGGCACGGTGCGCGACGCGACCTTGGGGCGCGTGTCCGTCGTCATGATCGCCTGCGCGAACGCGTCGACGTCGAGCGGACCGGGGCCGGGGAGCGCGTCGAGCCCGGGGCCCATGCGGTCGAGCGGGTAGGGCACGCCGATGACGCCCGTCGAGGCGACGAGCACCTCCTCCGGCCCGCACCCGAGGCGCTCCGCCGCCCACGCGCGCAGCCGCCGGGCGTCGGCCAGGCCCTGCTCCCCCGTCGCGACGTTCGCGTTTCCCGAGACGACGACCACGCCGCGCAGCGCCGACAGGTCGACCTCGCGTGCGAGGCGGACGCTCGGTCCCGAAAACAGGGACCGCGTGAGCACCGCGGCGGACGTGGCACCGGGGGTCGTCACGCCGAGCAGCGCGAGGTCGGGGCGGTCGTCCTTCACGCCGACGGCGCCGGTGAGCGACGTGAAGCCGAGGACGGTGGAGGTCATGCGGGGTCCTTCCGGAGCGGGGTGGGGTCGGCGTCGGGCAGGGGGCGAAGGACGGCGCCGCCGGCGCCCGGGTGCAGCTTGAGCACGCGGTCGCACACGGCCCGCAGCGACGCGACGTCGTGGCTGACGAGGAGCACGCCCGCGCCCGCGGCGGCCTCGTCCGCGACGACGTCGAGGATGTCCGCGGCGGTCGCGGCGTCGAGCATCGACGTGACCTCGTCGAGCACGAGGAACTCAGGGGCCAGGGCGAGCGCCCGGACGACGCACGCGCGCTGCAGCTCGCCGCCGGAGACCTCGTGCGGGCGGCGGTCCAGCAGCGCGGGGTCGAGGCCGAGGCGCCCGGCGAGGCCGGTGACGAGCGCGGTGACGTCGGCGCCGGGGTCGGCGAGGCGGGCGGGCAACTCGACCGTCCGGCGCAGCGGGAGGCGCGGGTCGACGGCCAGGTGCGGGTGCTGGGACACCCACGCGACCCGGCGCCGCTCGGCCGGCGGGAGGTCGAAGCCGGCGCGCTCCGGTCCCGGCGCCCCGGCGAGCACGACCTGTCCCCCGTCCGGCGGGTCGAGCCGCGCGAGCAGCGCGGCGAGCGTGGACTTGCCGACGCCGGACGGCCCAGTGAGGCCGACCACCTCGCCACGGCGCACCGCGAGGTCGGTCGGCGCGAGCACGGGGCGGTCGCCGCGCACTGCGGCGACCGCCCGGGCGACGAGCGCCGGCGCGTCGGCGGCGACGGACCGGGCCGGCCGCGCGACGGGAGCGTCGTCGACGAGGACGTCGGCGGGCGCACCCTGCGCGACGACCCGCCCACGGGCGACGCGCGTCACCAGGTGGGCGGTCTGGCGCGCGAGCGCGACGTCGTGCGTGATGACCAGCACGGTGTGGCCCGCCGCCGCGTAGGCCGCGAGCAGCGCGCCGACCGTGCGCGTCGCCTCGGCGTCCAGGCCCGCGGTCGGCTCGTCCGCGAGGAGGACGGGCGGGTGGTGGACCATCGCCGCGACGAGGCCGAGCCGCGAGAGCTGACCGCCGGAGAGCTGGTGCGGGTAGCGCTCGAGCCAGCCCGGCTCGGCCCCGGCGGCGTGCGCGAGCTCGACGAGCTGCCGGCGGGACGCCGCGCCGAGGTGCGGGTGCGCGGCGCCGAGCCGCGGGCGCCCGCGACCGGCGACGCGCTGCACCTCGCGCAGGTGGGCCCCGACCGTCATCGTCGGCGTGAACGCCCCGCCCGCGCCCTGCGGCGCGGTCCCGACGACCCGGCCGGCCAGCCCGCGGCGGCGGGCGCGTCGCGGCGCGCCGAGCAGGTCGACGCGCGTGCCGTCGGTCGTCTCCAGGACAGCCGAGCCCTCGACGCGCGTGCCGCGCGGCAGCGTGCCGGTGAGCGCCGCGACGACCGTCGACTTGCCCGCACCCGACGTCCCGAGCACGGCGTGGACCGTGCCGGGGACGAGGTCAAGGTCCACGCCGTCGAGTACGACGGCGTCGCCGTGAGCGATCGTGAGGCCGCGCACGCGGACGGTCGCGGCCGCATGCGCGTGCGGGTCGGTGCCGGGACCGCTGCCCGAGCCGGTGCCGCGGCCCGTCCTGGGCGCGGTGCCGGCGGTCGTCGTCGCGGTCGTGGTCGTGTCAGCCATGGTGGTCCTCCGTCCGTCCGGCGAGGCAGCCCGCGAGGCACAGCGTCACGGCGACGAGCAGCCCGGCGGGCGCGGCGAGCGTCCACCACGCGCCGGACAGCAGCGCCTGCTGCCCGAGGTCGAGCAGCGCCCCGAGAGACGGCTGGTGGGGCGGCAGTCCGAGGCCGAGGAACGTCAGCGTGGACTCGTGCCACACCGCGTGCGGGACGAGCAGGCCGAGCGCGACGGCGAGCTGTGCGGCGAGGCGGGGCGCTGCGTGGTGGCGCAGGACCTGCCGTCGCGTGAGCCCGAGCGACACGGCGGCCCGGTAGAAGTCGCGCGTGCCGAGCGCGAGGAGCTCGGCACGCACGAGCCGCGCCGTCTGCGTCCAGTGCGTCGCGGCGACGACGAGCACGATCGTCAGGAGCGACCCGCGCAGCGCCGCCGCGACGACGATGCCGAGCAGCAGGTGCGGCACCGCGTTGACGCCGTCCACGACGCGCATGCCCCAGCGGTCGAGGCGCCCGCCGACGAGCGCGCACGCCGCCCCCACGAGGCACCCGAGCACGACCGCTCCCGTCGCGCCCGCGAGCGCCGCGACGAGGGACACGCGCAGCCCGTGCGCGCCGCGCACGAGGAGGTCACGGCCGGCGAGGTCGGTGCCGAACGGGTGCGCGAGCGAGGGCGGTGTGGGCCCGGTCGCGTAGTCGACGCGGTCGAGGTCGACCGGCACGAGGACCGGGACGAGCAGCGCGTAGAGCACGAGGACGACGAGCCCGGCCGCCGCGACGACGCGGCCGGCGGGCAGGGCGCGCGGCCGGGCGGCGGTGATCACGCCCACGGGGCGTGGCCGGATCGCCGGGCGTGCCGGGGCGTACGGGTCAGAGCGCATCGGGGTCCGTCCTCGGGTCGATCCGGACAAGGGCGAGGTCGGCGAGGAGGCCGCCGAGCAGCGCGACCCCCGTGAGGAGCACGGTGGCCGCGGCGAGCAGTGCGAAGTCCTGCGCGAGGGCCGCCTGCACGAGGCCCTGGCCCAGGCCCGGCCAGCCGAACACCTGCTCCACGAGCACCGACCCGGCGACGACCTCGGGCAGGCGGGCACCCGCGATCGCGAGCGTCGGCACCGCCGCGCCGGGCAGGACGTGGCGGGCGAGGACGCGCCGCTCCGGCACGCCGCGCAGGCGCGCGGCCTCGGTCGAGGTGGTGCGCAGCTGGTCGGTGGTCGCGCGGTGCAGGTGCAGCGCGATCCACGGCAGCTGCGACAGTGCGACCGCGAGCACGGGGAGCACCAGGTGACGCCCGACCTGCGCGGCGGTGACCGGCGCGCCCGGGTCGGTGAGGCCGCCCGCGGGCAGCCACCCGAGACCGAGGGACAGCACGGCCATGAGGGTCGTGGCCACGAGAAAGGACGGCACCGCCGACAGCGCCCACAGGCCGCCGGCGAGGACGCGCGCGAGCACGCCGTGCGGCCGCAGCGCGGCGACGAGCGCGAGCACCACGCCGAGGACCGCGGCGAGCGCGAGCCCGAGAACCATGAGCAGCAGCGTCCAGGGCAGCCGCGCCGCGACGACGGCCCCGACGTCAGCGCGCACCGACGTCGACCACCCGAGATCGCCGCCGGGGGCGCCGACCACCCATTCCCACCACGACGCGAGCCAGTGCCGGTCGCCGAGGAGGCCCTCGACGCCCTGCCGGGCCGCGGCGCCCGCGAACTCGTCGCGCGCGCCGAGGAACGACGCCGCGGCGTCCGTGGGCGAGACCGCGGCGAGCGCGAACACGGCCAGGCTGATGACGACGACGAGCGGCAGGGCCCACGCGAGGCGCCGGCCGGCGAGCCGGAGCGCGGCGGACGCGCGGGAGCCGGTCGTGCGGGAGCCGGTCGTGCGCGCGCCCGGCGGTGGCGCGGCGTCCTGGAGCGTCGTCATCGCGCCGTCCACTCCTGCACGTTCCACCACGGGCCCCACGCGACGCCGTGCTCGTGCGGCTCGACGACCGGCACGACGCCGTCCCACGCGTCGAGCCCGCGCGCGACGTAGGTGTGCTCGAGCGCGAACACGGTGACCATCGGCGGGTCGGCGATCAGCCGGGCCTGCAGCTCGCGGTACGTCGCGGCGCGCGCGGCGGCGTCGGGCTCGCGCCGCGCGGTGTCGAGGAGGGCGTCCACCTGGGGGTCGGCGTACATGGACGGGTTCGAGTACGCGTCGTCCTCGTCGTAGGGGGCGAACGCGGAGTGCAGCACGCGGTACACCTGCGGGTCGGGGTCGTACGGCATGTCCCCGCCGCCGAGGACGAACGCCTTGTCCCGCATGCCGGCGACGGCCTGCGGCCGGTCGACGCCCTCAAGGCGCACCTCGACGCCGACCTGCGCCATGTCGGACGCGAAGGCCTGGGCGACGTCGCGGCGCAGCGTGTCGTCCGCGAAGTACATGAGGTCGAACGCGAGCGGCACGCCGTCCTTGGCCCGGACGCCGCCCGGACCCGCCGTCCAGCCGGCGGCGTCGAGCAGCGCGGCGGCGCCGTCGGGGTCGTGCTCGAACGCGGCGTCGGGCGACCATGCGTCCCCCTGCGCGGGCGTGAACGGGGTCGACACCGCCACGCCGTCGCCCTGGAGGATGCCCTCGACCATGGCGTCGCGGTCGGTCGCGAGGTTGAGGGCGACCCGCACACGGGCGTCGGCGAAGAACGGCAGGGTGCTCGGCAAGGAGATCGCGCGGAAGTCGGCGGACGGGTTCGTCACGACCTCGATCCCGTCGGCGCCGTCGAGCGACGCGGCGGTCAGGGGCGAGAGCTGCGCGCCGTCGACCTCGCCCGACCGGACCCGCTGGGCGCGCGCCGTCTCGTCCGGGACGAAGACGAGGTGGATCGTCGTGACCTGCGCCGTCCCTCCCCACCAGTCGTCGCGCGCTGCGAGTGTGAGCGAGTCGCCGCGGCGCCACTCGGCGACCTCGTACGGGCCCGTCCCGACGGGCTCGGAGGCGAGCGCCGAGTCGGCGACGGACGCCCCGAGGGCCTCGGCCGCCGGCACGCCGAGCGTGAGGCGCGCGGGCAGGCCGGCGTACGGGTACGACAGCTCGAAGACGACGGTCGTCGGGTCCGGCGCCGTGACGGACTCGACCATCTCGTAGTCCGTGGCGAGCGGCGAGCCGTAGGCGGGGTCGCGCACGGCCGTGTACGCCGCCACGACGTCCTGCGCGTCGAACGCCGTCCCGTCGGAGAAGGTGACGTCCTCGCGCAGCGTCACGGTCCACGTCGTCAGGTCCTCGTCCGGCGTGGGCATCGCGCTCGCCAGCCCCGGCTCGAGCACCCCGTCCGCCCCGACCCGCACCAGGCCGTCGTACATCTTCCCCGTGATCCCGAGCGGCTGCTCGAGGGGGTTGAGCGTCGTGTACTCGGCCGACTCGGCGAGCGCGAGCGTCGACGACGCCGGCGCGGACGCCGGCGCGGGCGAGCCGCCGGAGCACCCGGCGAGCACGAGACCGAGCACGACGGCGGCGGGCACGGCGCCCGCGCGAGCGAGGCGGGGCGCGGAGGGACCGCCGTGGGTGGTGACGCGGAACGGGGCGGGACGGTGCGGCACGGGCGGCTCCGGCTTCTCGGTGCGGGTCGGGGTGCGTCGGACGGTGACGTCAGGAGACGCGGATGCGGGGGTCGGCGACGCTCTGCAGCACGTCGGCCACGGTGTTGACCGTGACGTACAGGGCTCCGAGCACGAACGTCACGCCGGCGATGGCCGGGAAGTCGGACACCGGGAGCGACGCCGCGAGGTACGAACCGAGGCCGCCCCACGTGAACACGCCCTCGACGAGCAGCACGCCGCCGAACATAAAGCCGAGCTGCAGCGCGCTCATGGACAGCGCGGCGTTGACGGAGTTGCGCAGCACGTGCCGCACTAGGACCTGCGGCTCGGTCAGCCCCTTGGACGTCGCGGTGCGGACGAAGTCGGAGCCGAGCGTCTCGGTGAGGCTGGAGCGCAGGACGCGGCCGATCGCGAGCGCCGGACCGACGGCCAGGGCGAGGGCCGGCAGGGCCAGGTGCTGCAGCGCGTCACCGGCCGCGGCGAGGTCGCCCGCGAGCAGGGAGTCGAGCAGCGTCATGCCGGTCGGTCCGTCCGTCACGCCGCCACGACCGGAGGCTGGCAGCCAACCGAGCAGCTGGTAGAAGACGACGAGACCCACGAGGCCAAGGAGGAAGGTCGGTGCCGTCGAGCCGACGAACAGCAGCCCGCGGAACGGGCCCGCGAGCGGCCAGCGCAGGAGGCTCGAGACGGCGAACAGGACGCCCAGCACGAGCGCCACGACGAACGCGAAGAGGACGAGCTCGACGGTCGCCGGCAGATAGGTCGCGATGTCGGTGGTGACGTCGCGGTGGGTGCGGAACGACGTCCCCATGTCCCCCGTCACGAGACCGCCGAGATAGGCCAGGTACCGCTCGACCGGTGGGCGGTCCAGGCCGAGCCGCTCGCGCGCGGCGGCGATCGCCTCCGGCGATGCGTTGCCGCCGATGGTCGCGGCGACCGGGTCCGCATCGGAGATCTCCTGAAGGAGGAACAGAACCAGGGACAGGACCAGCAGCAGGCCCGCGAGCGAGAGCAGGCGGAAGCCGAGGAAGCGCAGACGCACCATGACGGTCACCTCCGGACGAGCCGGTTGCGCACAGCGTCCCCGGCAAGGTTCGAGAGCAGGCTGAGGAGCATGACGACGAGGCCGGGGATGAGCGGGATCCACCAGGCGTCGAGGATCTCGACGAGGTTGCGCGAGGTGTCGGCGCCGAGCTCGGGCGCGGGTGCCGGCTGGCCCAGGCCGAGGAACGACAGGGACGCGAGCGTCATGACGACGTTTCCGATGTCGAGCGACGCGGTGACGACCGCGGTCGGCACGACGCCCGGCAGCACGTGCCGCCACATGACCCGGAACCAGCCCGCCCCGGCGAGGCGTGCGGCCTCGACGTGGGGCCGGGCGACGAGCGCACGGACCTCGCCGCGCACGATGCGGGCGTAGTACGGCCACCACACGACAAGCACGGCGAGCACGGTGTTCGTCAGGCCCGGGCCCAGGGCGGCGGACACGGCGACCGCGACGAGCATCGAGGGCAGGGACAGGAAGACGTCGGTGGTGCGCATGAGCAGCGCGTCGACCCAGCCGCCGAACATGCCCGCGACGACCCCGACGACCGAGCCGATGACGAGGCCGAGCGCGGTGACGAGCACCGACAGGAGCCACGATGTCTGCAGCCCGGCGAGGACGCGCGAGAGCGTGTCGCGGCCGATGGCGTCGGTGCCGAGTAGGTGCCCCTCGCTGAGGGGCGGCAGCTTCGGCATCCCGACGGGCTGGACCGGGTCGTAGGGCGCGAGCAGCGGCGAGACGACCGACAGGAGCGTGATCCCCACGAGCAGCGCGATGAGCGTCCAGTCCACGACCGTCGCCGCGCGCCCACTGCGGGCGAACGAGCGCCGGCGGGACAGACCCCACCGGCGCGGGGCAGGCCCCGGAGAGGCCGGCGCCACGGGTTCGGGCGTCACGGGACCGTGGGGCGGGGCGGCGGCGGTCGTGCCGCCGCGAGCGAGGGTGTCGGTCATCGGGCCGCCCCCGTCCGCACGCACGCGACCTCGTGCCGCGCGACGTCGCTCGTCGGGCGGCCGTCGACCGCCGCGAGCTGGATGCCGGTCACGGTGCTCGCACACTCCGCCAGGGCGACGGGGCACCGAGGGTGGAACGCGCACCCCGACGGCGGGTCGAGCGCGCTCGCGGGCTCCCCCGCGAGCGGGACGACGGTCCGGCCGGGCTGTGGCACGGCGTCGACGAGGGTGCGCGTGTACGGGTGCTGCGGGTCGGCGATGACGTCCTCGGCCCGGCCCAGCTCGACGATGCGCCCCAGGTACATCACGGCGATGCGGTCCCCGACGATGCGCGCCACGGCAAGGTCGTGGGTGACGAACATGACCGCGATGCCGAGGTCGCGCCGCAGCTCGTTGACGAGGTTGAGCACGTTCGCGGCGACGGACACGTCGAGCGCCGACGTCGGCTCGTCGCACAGCAGGATCTTGGGCGGCACGACGGTCGCCCGGGCGAGCGCGACACGCTGCCGCTGGCCGCCCGACAGCTCGCCCGGCCGCGCGTCCAGCACGGCGTCGGGCAGGCCGACCCGGTCGAGGATGGCGCGCACGCGCTCCTCGCGCTCCGGCCGGGCCGCGTCGCGCACGCGCTCGTGGAGCAGCTCGCGAACGGTCATCCACGGCGTGAGCGACGACCCGGCGTCCTGGAAGACCATCTGCACGTCGGTGCCCGACGGCCCGCGCAGCGACCCGGTGAACCGCTTCTCCAGGCCGCCGGCAACGCGCAGGAGCGTCGACTTGCCCGACCCCGACTCGCCGACGATCGCGACCGACTCCCCCGGCTGGAGGTCGAACGTCACGCCGCGCAGCGCGGCGAGGTCGGCCCTGCGGCCGCGCTCGTCGCGGACCTGAAAGGTGCACGCAACGTCGGCCGCAGCGACGAGCGGGGCGCCCGTCCCGACCTCCGGCAGCGGCGGCAGGGGGTCGAGTTCCTCGCGCCCGGCGGCGGTGGCGGCGACGCGCGCGGTCTCGAAGCACGCGACCTCGTGCCCGACGGCCGCCGCGGCACCGCCGTCGTCCTCTGCCGGGACGTGCGCGAGGACCGGGACGCCGGCCGAGCAGCCGTCCTGCCGGAAGGCGCAGCGAGCGGTGAACGGGCAGCCCTCATCCGCGGGCACCGTGGCGTGCACGGGCAGCGTCCACAGCGGGCGCGTCCGGTCGGAGTCGAGAGACAGGCGCGAGGCGAGGAGCCCGCGGGTGTACGGGTGGCGCGGCTGCTCGAGGACCTGGCGCGTGGACCCGGTCTCCACGACGCGGCCGCGGTACATGACGACGATGCGATCCGCGACCTGCGCGGCCACGCCCAGGTCGTGGGTGATGAGCACGATCGAGCAGCCGAGCTCGTCCCGCATGGAGCCGAGCAGGTCCAGCACCTGCGCCTGCACGGTGACGTCCAGCGCCGTCGTCGGCTCGTCCGCGACCAGGAGCTTCGGGCCGCCCGCGACGGCCATCGCGATCATCACCCGCTGCCGCAGGCCGCCGGACAGCTCGTGCGGGAACGAGCGGTAGCGGCGCTCGGGCTGCGGGATGCCGACGGCACGCATGAGCCGGACCGCTTCCTCGGCGGACCCCGCCTTCTCCGCCACCTGGCGACCGACGTGCATCGTGGGGTTGAGCGACGTCATCGGGTCCTGGAACACGACGCCGAGGTGCGTGCGTCGCACCTCGCGCAGCTCGGCGTCGCTCGCGGTGCGCAGGTCGAGGCCAGCGGCCTGCAGGTCGCCCTCGACGACGGGGCGCGACGTCGCCGGGAGCAGGCCCAACAGGGCCTGGCTCATGACGGACTTGCCGGAGCCCGACTCGCCAACCACGCCGACGATCTCGCCGCGGCCGATCTCGAGGTCGATGCCGTGGAGCACCTGGGTGCGGACCCCGTTGCGCTCGAGGCTCACGCGCAGCCCGCCCAGGCGAGCGACGGGGCCGTCTTCGGACGCGGGCGCGGTCGGTGTCTCGGGACGAGGCGGTGCTGCAGTCTCCATCTAACCGCTCCTTCGTGCTGGGGGACGGGTCGCCCGGCGTCCGCCGAGGATGACCCGTCGGAGTCTCGGGAATACTTCGCGGGTGTTTCCGGACGGTTGCCCGGGGTATGGGTGGTGTCAGGGGGCGGGGACCGGGTCGCCGGAGCGGCGATCCGCGTCGGCGGTGGGCACCTCGTCGTCCGGCGGCGTCTCGTCGTCCCGCGCGTCGAGCGCCGTCGTCTGCGCGAGGCGCTGCCGGCGGGTGCGGGCTGTGAGGCCGAGGAGGACGGACACGACGAGCGCGAGCGCGCCGGAGCCGAGCCACAGCGCCGTCGAGCCGAAGGTGTCGAGCACGAACCCACCGGCGACGGGCCCGACCGCGAGCGCGAGGGAGTGCGTCAACCCGTACACGCCCTGGTAGCGGCCGCGCCGCGCCGGGTCGGCGAGGTCGGCCGTCATCGACTGGGCCTGCGGGTGCGAGCCCATCTCGCCCAGCGTCCAGATCGCGACGGTCACGAAGTACATCGCGAGGGTCGTGGCGTACGCCTGGAGCCCCACGCCGACGGCGGTGACGCAGATCGCGGCGACGATCACGGTGTCGCGGGTCCAGCGGTTGAGGATGCGGGCGGTGGGCAGCTGCAGGAGGCACAGCAGGACGCCGTTGAGCGTCAGCAGCATGCCGTAGTGACTCGACGGGTGCCCCTGCTCGGTCATCACGAGCGGGAGCGTGCTCGTCGACTGCACGTAGACGACGGAGTACACGAACATCACGGCCGCGAAGATCATGAACGTCCTGTCGCCGAGCACGCTGAGCAGGCCGCCGCCTCGCCCGCCGTCGACGCGGCGCTGCGGGGCGCCCGCGGAGGCCGGAACGCGCTGCGTCTCCGGGACCTTGAGCAGAACGACCACCGTCGACACGAGGACCAGGCCGGCCTGCGCCCAGAACAGCAGCGCGAACGACGACTCGGCCATGAAGCCGGCCGCGAGCGGGCCGATGGCGTAGCCGAGGTTGACCGCCCAGTAGTTGTAGTTGAACGCGGTGCGCCGGTGCCGCGGGGCCACCAGGTCGCCGATCATCGTGCTGATGACTGGGCCCGCCGCGCCGTTGAACAGGCCGTAGACCGCCAGCAGGACGGCGATGATCAGCTTGCCCTCGACAAGCGGGATGACGACCAGCACGACGACGCTGAGCAGCTCGCTCCCGAGCAGGACGCGCCGTCGGCCGATGCGGTCGGCGAGCACCCCTCCCGCAAGGGAGCTGACAACGACACCGACGCCGTACGCGGCGACGACGAGCCCCGCCTCGGTCGCGGACATCCCGACCTGCGCCGTGAGGAAGATCGTCATGTACGGCACGACGAAGCGGCCGATCCACACAACGAGCTGGGCCGTCCACAGCCACCAGAACGTGGAGGGGAGGTCGCGCAGGCGGGTGTGTCCCGTGCTGCCGTCGACGGACGTGCGCATGCGCATCGCGGGCTCCTTGCTCTCGGGTCGCCACGGGCTCCCGAGGCGGAGTGGTCTGGACCGGGGCCGCCCCGCCACGACGGGCGGGGCGACCGGGCGTCACTCGGACGCAGCGTCGTCCACGGTGAGGGTCGCGAACGCGAGCGTCGCCGGGGCCGCGATGGAGTGGGACGCCTCGACGTTCCCGAGCCAACCCTGGGTCACCATGAAGTCGGTCGTCCGGGCGAACGTCGGGGCGCACATGGCCTCGTACGCGGCCTCGCCAGCGGCGAAGTACGTCTCGTCCGACCCCGTCGCGAGCGCCTCGGCCAGGAGCGCGGACGTCGCCTCATCGGTGCACTGAAGGTGGTTGAGGCCGCCGTCCGGGTCCCAGAACACGTGCCCGTGCATGTACGGGCTGTTGGAGTCCGGCCACGTCGACGGAGCGAGGAACACGTCGGGTGACTCGGCCGGGTTCTCATAGAACGAGCCGAAGACCTCCGACGATTGGTGCGCCGTCACGGTGGCGTCGAGGCCGAGCGCCTGCAGCTGCGCCGCGACGATGTTCGCCATCTGCTCGGCGTCCGTGCCACCGGCGCTGTGGCCAATCTGGATCTCGGTGCCGGCGGGCAGCGTCTCGACCCAGGCGGCGAGCGCCTCGGGGTCGTGCACGAGCTCACGCTGGTCCAGGTCCGTCGGCAGCGACCCCGTCGGGTAGTACCCCGGGGACACCTCGGAGCTCACGCCGGAGACCTGCTCGACGAGGGTCTCCCAGTCGATGCCCTCGAACAGCGCGGTGCGGGCCTCGGCGGTCTCAAGCAACGGCCGGTTCGGGTTGAAGTACGCGACACCGACCTGGAACGACGGGAGCGGGTACGCCTCGAGCGTGTCGGACTCGAGGTAGCCGTCGCGCGACGCGGTCGGTACCCCGGACAGCAGCGCGTGCAGGTCGCCGTTCTCGAGCTCGAGCTGCATCGCCGAGATCTCCGTGTAGACGGGGAGCTCGACCGTCGTGAACTCCGGGTCGAGGTCGCCCCAGTAGTCCTCGAAGTACGTGAGCTCGTACCCCTCGCCCACCGCCGCCTCGGTCAACTCGTACGGCCCCGTGCCGGCGTCATGCGTCGACAGGTACTCCTGCGCGAAGTCGTCGCCCGCCTGCTCCGCGAGGACCGTGGGGCTGAGCATCCGCGGGCCGTACGGCGACGCCAAATAGTCGAGGAACGCGGAGTTCGGCTCCGCCAGCACAACCTTCACGGTGCTGGAGTCGATCTCCTCGACGTCCGCCACGCCCGCGACCATGTACGCCGGGCCGGCGTCGACCGCCGCTCGACGGTCGAACGACGCCTGGACGGCCGAGGAGTCGAACGGCGTGCCGTCGTGGAAGGTCACGCCCTCGCGCAAGACGAACGTGTACTCAGTGAAGTCCTCACTCACCTCCCACGACTCGGCGAGCAGCGGCGCGATGGTCGCCTCCTCGTGGTTGCCCGGCTCGTAGCGCACCAGACCCTCGTAGACGTTCGTCGTAATGGCCAGGCCGTTGCCCGAGTAGTACACGTCGGGGTCCGGCGGCTGCCCGATGTCGTTGAGGACGCCGAGCCGGAGCACGCCGTCGGTGGGCGCTCCCGGTCCGGAGGCACTGTCGGACCCGGAGCCGCCGCCCGCGCAAGCGGTGAGCAGCAGGGCGCTCGCGCCGAGCACCGCGGCAGTGCGCAGGGCCCGGGCGGGCACACGTGTCGTACGTCGCATCGTCAAGCTCCTTCGTCGTTCGAGGGTCCGGGGCGGGAGGGCTCCCGCGCCGCGGCAGGGAGGGGGGCGCAGGCGGTCAGCGCTCGCGGAAGACCTTGTTGCGGGGGTTGCCCTCGGCGTCGAGCCCGACGGCGTAGGGGTGGAGGTAGTCGGGCTCGGTGACGCCCTGGCGCCGCATGGCGATGCCGGTCATCGCCTCGCGGACGGCACGGTTCGCCAGGAGCGCGGTGATCTCGCCGCGGTCGTCGTAGGGCGGCGATACCTCGACGACGTCCATGCCGACGATGCCCACCTCCGCGGCGAGGCGACGGACCGCGGTGAGGACGTTGCCCGAGGTCAGGCCGCCGGGCTCCGGCGTGCCGGTGCCGGGGGCGAAGGCCGGGTCGGCGACGTCGATATCGAGCGAGATGTAGAGGTGGTCCGCCGAGTCGAGCGCCTCGTCGACCGCGCGCTCGAGGACCTTGTCGAAGCCGTCGCGGTTGATCTCGGCCATGAAGTGCGTGCGCATGTCGCGCTCGTCCATCCAGTCGAGCGTCTCCTGGTCGGGCCAGTAGCCGCGCAGGCCCACCTGGACGAAGTTCTTCCCCGGGACGGCGCCGGACTCGATGAGGTGGCGCATCGGGGTGCCGTGGGACGCGAGCGAGCCGGGAGAGTCGGGACCGGTGTCGGCGTGGGCGTCGAAGTGGACGATCCCGACCTTGCCGTGGCCGTAGTGGTCCGCGAGCGCCGTGGCGCACGGCCACGTGATGGCGTGGTCCCCGCCCAGGATGATGGGGATCGCGCCCGCGTCGACGACGGTCCCGACGAACTTGCGGATCCCCTCGAACGTCGCCGCTGTGTTGCCCACCTTGATCGGCGCGTCGCCGTAGTCACACATCTTCAGCTCGGCGAACGCGTCCACGTGCGTGTCCAGCGAGAAGTGCGCCCGCCCGTAGCCGCCCTTGTAGTCGCACGCCCGGATCGCGAGCGGGCCGTGGTTCGTGCCCGAGCGCCCGGTGGCCGTCGAGTCCCACGGCACGCCGAGCACCGCGACGTCGATCTCCCCCGCCCGCAGGTCCTCGGGCGTCAGGCACACGGGCAGCTTCGCGAACGTCTGGATGCCGGCGAACCCGCCCTCGGCCTTGCGGTTGACGAAGATCGGCCCCGGCGCGCGCCCCGTGTTGTAGTCGTCGACAGCGCCGTGCCCATCGAGGCCCTGACCAAGGCGGCGCGGCTGCTGCCAGAAGCCCTCGGGCCAGTGGTCGTGGTCGTGGTCGTGCGAGTGGTCGTGGCCCATGCGTCCTCGTGCTCCTCGTGCTGGTGTACGTCGGTCTGTGCGGCGGGATCTTGCGCGGCCGGCCCGTGGGCTCAGCGCTCGCGGAAGACCTTGGTGCGGCGGTTGCCCTCGGCGTCGAGCCCGACGGCGTAGGGGTGGAGGTAGTCGGGCTCCGTGAGGCCCCTGCGGCGCATCGCCGTGCCGGTGAGCGCCTCGCGGATCGCCCGGTTGGCGAGAAGCGCGGTGATCTCGCCGCGGTTGTCGTAGGGCGGGGACACCTCGACGACGTCCATGCCGACGATCCCCACCTCCGCCGAGAGCCGGCGCACGGCCGTCAGCACGTCGATCGACATGATCCCGCCGGCCACGGGCGTGCCCGTGCCGGGCGCGTACGCGGGGTCGGCGACGTCGATGTCGAGCGAGATGTACAGGTGGTCGGCCTGGTCCAGCGCCTCGTCCACCGCCCGCTCCAGGACCGTGTCGAAGCCGTCGCGGTCGATCTCGGCCATGAAGTGCGTGCGCATCTCGTGCGCGTCCATCCAGTCGAGGGTCTCCTGGTCGGGCCAGTAGCCGCGCAGGCCGACCTGGACGAAGTTGCGACCCGGGACGGCCCCGGAGTCGATGAGCTTGCGCATCGGGGTACCGTGCGACGCGAGTGACCCGTGCATGTCCTCGCCGACGTCGGCGTGGGCGTCGAAGTGGACGATGCCGACCTTGCCGTGGCCGTAGTGATCCGCGAGCGCCGTCGCAGCAGGCCACGTGATGGCGTGGTTGCCGCCCATGATCATCGGGATCGTGCCCGCGTCGACCACCGTGCCGACGAACTTGCGGATCGCCTCGAACGTCGCCGCTGTGTTGCCGACGTGGATCGGGGAGTCGCCGTAGTCGCACACGTTGAGAACCTCGAGCGGGTCGACGTGCACATCGAGGTGGTTGCCCGGGAACCCGTAGCCGCCCACATAGTCGCACTGCCGGATCGCAAGCGGGCCGTGGTTGGTCCCGGAGCGGCCACCCGCGGTCGAGTCCCACGGCACCCCGAGCACCGCGACGTCCATCTGACCGGCACGCAGGTCCTCGGGGGTCAGGCACACCGGCAACTTGGCGAACGTCTGGATGCCAGAGAAGCCGCCCTCCCCGCGACGGTTGACGTGGATCGGCCCCGGCGGGCGCCCGACGTTGAAGTCATCAACGGCGCCGTGCCCCTCGAGCCCCTCGCCGAGCCGGCGCGGCTGCTCCCAGAAGCCCTCGGGTGCGAGCGGGTGGTGGTGCGCGTGCCCGTGGTCGTGGCCCTGCTCCTCGTGCTGCGACATGCGGTGCCTCTCTCCGTCCCACGCCTGGCGGACGGTGCTCGGTTCGTCGGTGCGAACCTAGGAGAGTGACTAATCGTTTAGCCAGCGATTCGACGGCTGGAAACGGGAGTTTTACGCAGGGCCGGGACGGGACCCTCGAGCGTCACCTGTAGGTCGCCCGGCCGAAACGCCGGAGAAACGTTTAATCAGTGTCGGAGCAGGCACGCGGTCGACGCGCGATGGTGCACGACAGTCGGCACCGTGAGAACGGTGCCCGCTCCCGCGTGCGGGCCGCCGTCGTCCTCGAGCAGCTCGAGCAGCCGCTCAGCACACGCACGGCCGAGCGCAAGCGCGGGCAGCTCGACAGCGGTCACCGCGACGTCGCCGTCCGACAGCGCCGGGGTGTCCGCGCACGCGGCGAGGAGGACGTCGCGCCCGGGCTCGCGCCCGGCGGCGCGCAGCGCGGCGAGCGCGCCGAGCGCCTCCCAGCTCGAGGACGCGAGCACGAGGTCGACGTCCGGGCGCCCTGCGAGCACGGGTGCCAGACGATGGCGGTGGTCGTCGACCGCGACGTCGCCGAAGCGCGACTCGACCTGCACGGGCGCGAGGCCACGGTTCGCGCACCACGCAGCCACGGTGGATCGCAGGAGGTCGCCCCAGCCGGAGTTCGCGTCGGGTGCGACGAGCAGGGGGACGCGCGCCCCGCGGCGGGACGCGTCGTCGAGGATCTCGCGCACCGCCGCCGCGTGGTCCACCGCGACCACCGCGCTCGGCGGCAGCCCGGCCGGCAGGTGCTCGCCCGCAACCACGGGCAGGCGCGATTCCATGAGCTCGCGGGCGCGGGTGTCGTCGGAGATCGGGTCCGTGACGATCACGCCGTCGACACGAGGCGCAGTGCGGCGCGGCTCCGCCGTGTTCGAGCTGAGCACCGCGACATCGTGGTCGTGCGCATGCGCGGCCTCGATGGTCCCGGCGAGGAAGTCGCGGAAATACGACGTGCCAAGGGCCTGGGCGGCGTTCTGATGGTGCACGCCGATCGCGTGCGTGCGGCCGGTACGCAGCCCGCGGGCAAGGGCGTTGGGCACGTAGCCGAGCGTCTCGGCCGACCGGCCGACGCGCTCGCGAGTCGCGCTCGTCATCCGGCCGCGGCCCGCGAGAGCTTGGGACGCCGTCGCTACGGACACGCCAGCGTGGGCGGCGACCTCCCGGAGGGTCACCGCACGTGGACCGCCCTGCCGCACCGCCGTCATACGCGCACCCTAGCTGTACCTGACCACAAAGGTTGTTGCAGCCGGCTGGCCAATGAAAGCCCGACGAGGGGCGGTGACGACGTCGTTTCGTACTCGACGCGGATGCCAGGACGAGATCCGGCTGTGTATTGAACTGTAGGGATCTGTTGCGGGTTCACAACAAATGCCTACAGTCTTGAACCATGGACCTGGTCAGCAACCCCTACACGCCGTCCGCCGGTCGGCGCCCCCTCGAGATCGCCGGCCGCGACCGCGAGCTCGACGAGATGCGCGTCCTCGTCGCCCGCGCGCGGGTCGGCACCACCGGGCGCGGCCTCGTCCTGAGCGGGCTGCGCGGCGTCGGCAAAACCGTCCTCCTGCGCGAGCTGCACGCGATCGCGGACGACGCGGGCTGGCTCACCTCCGAGATCGAGGGCTCGCGATTCACCGGCGCGAAGGCGCGCTCTCGGGCGACCCTCGCTCGTGACCTCGTCGCCAGTGCCCGGCGGCTGCGCTCGCGCACCACGGTGCTCACCGACAAACTCCGCAGCGCACTCGAGACGATCGGCGCGTTCTCGCTCAAGCTCGGCGTCGCCGGCGTCGAGCTGGGCGTCGAGCGGCGCGAGGGGCGCGCTGACACTGGCGACCTCGGGTTCGACCTCGAGGAGCTCATCACCGACGCCGCACCAGCGCTGCGCGAGCAGGGCATCGGCATCGCCGTCTTCGTCGACGAGATGCAGGACCTCGACACCGAGATGCTCGGCGCGCTCCTCAGCGCCCAGCATCGCGCCGCGCAGCGCGACATCCCGTTCTATGTCGTCGGCGCCGGCCTGCCCAACCTCCCCGGGGTCCTGGCCGAGTCGAACTCGTACGCCGAGCGGCAGTTCGACTACCGCACGATCGCCGCCCTCTCCCCCGACGAAGCGCTCCAGGCGCTCGTCGCGCCCGCGGCCGCGCGCGGCGTCACCTACGAGCAGCGCGCCGCCCAGATCCTCATCCACGTCACCGACGGCTACCCCTACTTCATCCAGGTCTACGGCGACCAGGCATGGCGACTGTCGGTCGGCCCCCACACCATCACCTACACCGACGCGCTCGAGGCCCAAGCCGCCGGCACCGAGGCCCTCGACTTCGGATTCTTCACCTCCCGCTGGGAACGCGCGACCGACGCCGAGCGCCGCTTCATGCGCGCCATGGCACAGGACGACGGCCGCTCCGTCGCCAGCGAGGTCATGACCCGCGTCGGCATGCCGGGCACCTCCCCCGGCCCGTACCGCCGCAGCCTCATCGCCAAGGGGCTCATCTACTCCCCCGACCGCGGCCAGCTCGCGTTCACCGTGCCCCACATGGCCGACTACATCTCCAGGCGCCTCGACGACGACTGACCACCTCGTGTCCGAGGTAACCGCTAGCCTCCGTCGACATGCGCACCGAGGGGGCACTTACCCACCGCGTTGTACGCGTGTGCCTCGACGTCGACGCCCTCACCCCCTGCCAGCGCACGCTCCTCGACCGGCATGCCGGCACCGCTCGCGCCGTGTGAACTGGGGCCTGGCCGCCCACAACGCCCAGCAGGACGCGCTCATGGCGCACGTGCGCGCCGTCGCCCTCGAGCAGCCCGACGGCGACGGGACCGCGGCCGCCCGACGTCGGCCCGGTTCACGCGCACCGGTGGCCGCTGGTACATGTCCATCGTCGTCGCCCTCCCCGCCCCGGCCGCCGGCACCGTCCTCTCCCCCGCCGGCGCGCCCCGGGCCCGCCGACCCGACCCGCGCCCAGACCCGGGCCGGACTCGTCGGCGTCGACCTCGGCGTCAAGACGCTCGCCACGATGTCCGACGGCACGCTCGTCGCCAACGCCCGCCACGGCCGCGCCGCCGCGCGGCCGCCCGGCCCGGCTGCAGCGCCGCGCCGCACGCCAACAGGGCCCGCGCAAGGGCGTCGCCCCGTCGACGGGCTGGGTCAAGACCCAGCGCGCGATCGCGCGCCTCCAGCACGACACCGCCGCCCGCCGCCGCGGACGCGTCCACGAGCTCACCAAGACCCTCGCGGCCAGCTACGCCGCGGTCGCAATCGTGCCCACGAGGGCGACGGCGTCGCCCCCGGCGGCCTCGCACACCTCCGCGACCGCGTTGGCGAACGAGATCTTCGTCGCGAGGAACGCGTTCGCGGCCACCTTGGCGAGCTCCGCCGTCGCGAGGTCCGTCACGAGGCGCGGCACGTCGTCGGCGAGGAGCCGTGCGTACACCGCGTCGAGCCGCGCGACGAGCGCCTCTCCGCCGTCGTCGGGGACGCCGTAGACGAGCCGGTCGGGGTGCAGCGTGTCCGCCACCGCGTGACCCTCGCGGAGGAACTCCGGGTTCCACGCGAGGCCGACGCCGTCGGGGAGCCCGGCCGCGAGCCGCGCGGCGGTCCCCACGGGCACCGTCGACTTGCCGACGACGACCGACCCCGGCCGCAGGTGGGGCCGCAGGGCTGCGAGCGCCGCCTCGAGCTGCTGGAGGTCGGCGACCCCGCTGCCGGCCGACTGCGGCGTGCCGACGCACAGGAAGTGCACCTCGGCCGCCGCGGCGTCCGCGGCGTCGGTCGAGAAGCGCAGAGCGCCCGGTCCTCCGGTCCCCGCGAGCAGCGCCGTGAGGCCGGGCTCGAAGAACGGAGCGCGTCCCTCGGCGAGCGCCGCCACGCGTGCCGCGTCCACGTCGATCCCCACCACGTCGTGGCCCAGGCGCGCCATGGCCGCCGCGTGCACCGCCCCGAGGTAGCCGCAGCCGTGCACCGAGACCTTCATGCCGACGCCCCTCGGCCCACCGCGGCCGCGACCTCGGCGCCGCCGTCCTCCGCGCGCAACCAGGCGACCGTGCGCGCGAGCCCCTCGGGCCACGGCGTCCGCGCCCGCCACCCGAGCAGCCGCTCCGCGAGCGCCGCGTCCGGCCGGCGGCGGCGCGGGTCGTCCTCCGGCAGGTCGACGTGCACGACCCCGGCGTCGCTCCCCGTCGCGGCGAGGACGTCCTCGGCCACCTGCCCCACGGTGAGCTCCGTCGGGTTCCCGAGGTTCACCAGACCGGGGTGGTCCGTCGCCGCGAACGCGAGGATCCCGTCGACGAGGTCGTCGACGTAGCACACCGAGCGGGTCTGGGACCCGTCTCCCGCGACCGTCAGGGGCTCGCCCGCGAGCGCCTGCCGCACGAACGTGGGGACCATGCGCCCGTCGTGCCCGCGCATGCGCGGTCCGTACGTGTTGAAGATCCGCACGATCCCCGCGTCGACCCCGCGGCTGCGCCGGTAGGCCGCCGTCGTCGCCTCGGCGAACCGCTTGGACTCGTCGTACACGCTGCGCGGGCCGACCGGGTTGACGTGACCCCAGTAGTCCTCGCGCTGCGGGTGGACCTCAGGGTCGCCGTAGACCTCGGACGTCGAGGCGAGGACGAACCGCGCACCCGCGCGCCCGGCGAGCTCGAGGGCGTGGCGCGTCCCGGCCGAGCCGACGAGCAGCGTCTCGAGCGGCAGGCGGAGGTAGTCGACGGGCGACGCGGGCGAGGCGAGGTGGAGCACGAGGTCCACCGGCTCGTCGCCGACGGCGTCCAGGCCCCGGGAGACGTCGGCCTCGACGAACGTGAACCGGGGCTCGTCGCGCAGCGCGGCGAGGTTGCCCAGGTCGCCGGTCGAGAGGTCGTCCACGCACACGACCTCGACGCCGTGCGCCACGAGCGCCTCGCACACGTGGCTCCCCACGAACCCGGCGCCGCCGGTCACCACCGCGCGTCGCGCGCGGGCCGCCACCCGCGCGGCGCCCGTCGTCGTCCCCGGCGTGTCGTCCATGTCGTCTCCTCGCGACGGCGCGCGGCCGACGCGGCTCGCGAGGACGCCGCCGGTCACGCTCGTGCCGACGGGCTCGCTGCTGGACCCGGGACGTCCACGCTCGCACGGGCCCCGGCGGCTCGCACGCGCTCCCCCCGCGTCCCGGTGCGCCCGGGCGGCCGGCGTACGGGAGCGAGCGGTGCGCACCCGTGGCACGGTGACCGCATGAACGCAGCCCCCGCACCCACGGAGCAGGCCACCGATCCCGACACCCGGCTCTCCCGGTCCGTCGGCGGAAAGCTCCTCTACCTGTTCATCCTCGGCGACGTCCTCGGGGCCGGTGTCTACGCGCTGGTCGGCGAGATGGCGGGCGAGGTGGGCGGCGCGGTGTGGCTGCCGCTGCTCGTCGCGCTCGGCCTCGCCCTGCTCACCGCCGGCTCGTACGCGGAGCTCGTGACCAAGTACCCGCGTGCGGGCGGCGCCGCGGTCTTCGCGGACCGTGCGTTCCGCAGCCCGCTCGTGTCGTTCCTCGTCGGCTTCTCCATGCTCGCGGCGGGCGTGACGAGCGCGGCCGGCCTGTCGCTCGCCTTCGCGGGCGACTACTTCGCGACGTTCGTCGACGCGCCCGACCGGCTCGTCGCGGTCCTCTTCCTCGCGCTCGTCGCGGCGCTCAACGCGCGCGGCATCAAGGAGTCCCTGCGCGCCAACGTCGCCATGACGGCGATCGAGCTCTCCGGTCTCCTGCTCATCGTCGTGCTCGCCGTCGTGGTGCTCGGCCGCGGTGACGGCGAGCCGGGCCGCGTCACGCAGTTCGCCGAGGGCACGACGCCGGCGATCGCGGTGCTGGGGGCCGCGATCCTCGCGTACTACTCGTTCGTCGGGTTCGAGACGTCGGCCAACCTCGCGGAGGAGGTGCGCGACGTGCGCCGCACCTACCCGCGCGCGCTGTTCGGCGCGCTCGTCACGGCCGGCGTCGTCTACGTCGCCGTCGGCGTCGCGGCCGTCGCGGTCGTCGACCCGCAGTCGCTCGCCCGGTCCACGGGCCCGCTCCTCGAGGTCGTCGACGCCGAGGGCTCCGTCCCCGCGTGGGTGTTCTCCCTCGTCGCGCTCATCGCCGTGGCGAACGGCGCGCTCCTGACGATGATCATGGCGAGCCGCCTCGCGTACGGGATGGCCGAGCAGGACCTGCTCCCGACCGCGCTCGGGCGCGTGCTGCCCCGGCGCCGCACCCCGTGGGTCGCGATCGTCGTCACCACGGCGGTCGCGATGGGTCTCGTCTTCACGGGCGACGTCGCAGGCCTCGCGGAGACGGTGGTGCTGCTGCTCCTGCTCGTCTTCGCGGCGACGAACGTCGCGGTGCTCGTGCTGCGGCGCGAGAAGGTCGAGGAGCCGCACTTCCGCGTGATCACCGTGGTGCCCGTGCTGGGCGTCGCGTCGTGCGTGCTGCTCCTCACGCAGCAGGACGCCGTGACGTGGCTGCGCGCTGGCATCCTCCTCGCCGTCGGCGCGGTGCTCTACGTCGTCATGCGGTTCAGCCGCCGCTCCGGCTCGGACCGGCCCGGGGCGGACCGGCCCGCCTCCGACCGCGCCGCCTCCGACGGCACCGCGCCGGACCGCGCGGAGTGAGTCGCGCCGACCGGGCGCGCGGCGCCCGGTCCACGGCCGACGGCGCGACGACGACGGACGACGGTGCGGTGCGAGCTCAGCGGACGACGGTGAACCGCGAGGTCACGAGCGGACCGTTCCCGCCGGTGGCCGGGTCGACGACGCGGAGCCCGAGCGTGTGCTCCCCGAGGGTGAGGCGGGACACCTGCCGCACGAGCGGGGTGTCGCCCAGCACGTGCGTGTTGCCGGTCGCGCGGCCGTCGACGACGGCCTCGACCACGAGCCCGGGCGTGCCGGAGAACTGGGCGTCGACCGTGAAGCGCGCCTCCTCCCACGGCAGCCCCGTGGGGCGCCCGGCCACCGTGGACCCCGGGGCGGGCGAGAGCAGGACGGGCAGGTCGAACGCGTAGGGACCCACCGCGGCCGACGGCTCGGACACCGCGCCGTCGACCTCCTGCACGGCGCGCAGCGTGTGCTCGCCGTGCGCGCTCAGCCCGTCCGCGACGGCCTCCCACGTGCCGTCGTCCCCGACGACGGCCGCGCCGACCACCGCTCCCCCGGCGTCGAGCAGCGTGACGGCCGCCCCGGGCTCTCCCGTCCCGCGCAGGACCGGGAAGACGCCGACGACGCCCGGCGCGGCCGCCGACGCGAGGACGGGCGCGTCCGGGCCGGCGGCGGCCGGGTCCACGGGGGCGGGCGTGGGGTCGGTCGGCGCCGGGTCGTTCGGCGCGGGGCTCGGCCGCGCGGGCGCGGTCA
>NZ_WMKA01000021.1 GCF_009711085.1 Cellulosimicrobium composti | reverse complement strand
GCGGGCGCTCGACGACGAGGCGCGCGCGGCACGGCCCGCGCGCGGGACGCGCGAACGGCTCGGCGGCACGGGAACGGTCGCCGTGTGCACCGCGCGCGAGCTGCTCGCGGCGGGACGGACGGGCGCCGCGGTGCGCGCGGTGTCGGGGCTGGTCGACGCGCCCGACGGCGAGGTCGACCCGCTCGTGCGCGTCGAGGCGGCGCTGGTCGAGGCGTGCGCGCTCGTGCGCCCCGGCGCGCGCCGGCTCGACGCGGCGCTGCGGCGTGCGCTCGACCTCGCCGCCCCGGAGCGGCTCGCCCGGCCGTTCCTCTCGGTCGCGGTGCACACGCTGCGCCCGGCCCTCGTGCGCGCGGTCGCGGCACGCCGTGACGAGCTCGGCGAGCGCCTGCGCGGCATGCTCGACCGGGCCGAGGGCGCGCCCGAGCCGGTCCCGCTCGTCGAGCCGCTCACCGAGCGCGAGCTCGCGATCCTCGTCGTCCTGCCGTCCATGGCGAGCAACGTCGAGATCGCGGAGGACTTCTTCGTGTCGGTGAACACCGTCAAGGCGCACCTGAAGTCCGTCTACCGCAAGCTCGGCGTGAGCTCGCGCCGCGACGCGGTCCGCCGTGGGCGCGAGCTCGGCGTGGTCCCGTGACGGCTCACGACCGCGAGCCGACGAGCCCGCTCTCGTAGGCGACGATCACGGCCTGCACGCGGTCGCGCACGCCGAGCTTGACGAGCAGGTTGCCGACGTGCGTCTTGACGGTCGTCGCGGAGAGCACGAGGCGCTCGGCGATCTCCGCGTTCGACAGGCCCTGGGCGACGCACCGCAGCACGTCGAGCTCGCGCGGCGTGAGCGCGCGCAGCCGCGGGTCGAGGCCGTCGTCGGGCGCGGGGCCGCCGCCCGCCGGCAGGTGCGGCGCGAAGAGGTCGAGCACGCGCCGCAGGACGCGGGGTGCGACGACCGAGCTGCCCGCCGCGACGGTGCGGATCGCCTCGACGAGCTCCTCGGGCCGGGCGCTCTTGAGGAGGAACCCGCTCGCCCCGGCGCGCAGGGCGGCGAACGCGTGCTCGTCGACGTCGAACGTCGTGAGCACGAGCACGCGCGTCGCGGGGTGCTCCGCCACGACGCGGCGCGTGGCCTCGATCCCGTCCGTGCCGGGCATCCGCACGTCCATGACCACCACGTCGGGGAAGAGCGCCGCGACCTGGTCGAGCGCGACGGCACCGTCGGACGCCTCGCCCACCACCTCGAGGTCGGGCTCGGACTCGATGACGAGGCGGAACCCCATCCGCAGCAGCGCCTGGTCGTCCACGAGCAGCACCGTCGTCACGCGCGTCCTCCCTCGTCCCACGGCAGCACGACGTGCACCGTCCAGCCGCCACCGGGCCGCGGGCCCGCCTCGACGCTCCCGCCGAGCAGGGCGGCGCGCTCGCGCATCCCGATGATCCCGCGCCCGGTCCCGCCGCCCGCGCCCGGCCGCGTGCCGCCGTCGTCGGCGACCTCGACCTCGACCGTGCCCGGGCCTCGCCGCACGACGACCTCGGCCGCCGCCGTGCCCGGTGCGTGCCGCAGCACGTTCGTCAGCGCCTCCTGCACGATCCGCACGAGCGCGAGGCGCAGCGACGTGTCGGCCGGGAGCGTGACGTCGAGTCCCGTCGCGGTGAGCGGCACGCCCGCGGCCCGGAACCGCGCGACGACGGCTGCGAGGTCGGTGCCGGTCGGCGCGGGGCGCCCGTCGCCGTCGGAGACGCCGGAGTCGTCGGGGTCGAGCGCGCCGAGCACGCGCTGCATGTCGCCGAGCGCCTCCCGGCCCGTGCGCGACAGCTCGCGCAGGGCCTCGCGCGAGCGCTCGGGGGCGCGGTCGAGCGCGGCGCCCGCGCCGTCGGACAGGGCGACCATGACGGAGACGCTGTGCGCGACGACGTCGTGCATCTCGCGCGCGATGCGGGCGCGCTCGGCGGCGCGCGCGAGGGCGGCGCTCTGGTCGCGCTCGCGCGCCATCGCCCGGTAGCGCTCGGCGAGGTCCTCGGCGTGCAGGCGGCGGGCACGCGCGCCGGAGCCGGTCGCCATGCCGAGCAGCAGCAGCGCGAGCAGGAGCGACGCGCTGGCGGACCGGCGGCCGGGCGAGAACGGCGGCTCGGCGAGGTCGCGCACGGGCGGGCTGCCGTCGGGACGCACGATCGGGTCGCTCCACAGGAGGATCTCGGCGAGGCCGATGTCCTGCCACCACCACAGCGCGGCGGTGACCGCGACGAGCACCGCGGCGCACGTCGCCCAGGCCGTGCGCGGCGCGCGCGTCGCGGCGACCGCGTGGACCGCGCACGCGAGGCACACGCCGAGCACGCCGAGCACCCCCGCCGTGGCGAGCGACGCGACGGCGAGCCCGGTGAGCACCGCGGTGACAAGGAGCGGGCGCGCACGACGCGCGGTGAGGAGGGCGGCGCCCAGGACGGCGCCGACGAGCCACGCCGTGACGACCCGCTCGGGGACGTGGTCCTCCGGCCGGAACATCCCGAGGTTCGTCGTGCCGTCGACCGTGGCGAGCGCGACGACGCCCGTGACGAGCCCGAGCGCCACGACCGCGGCGACGAGCGCCGCGTCGCCGACCCACGGGTGGGTCGCGAGCAGCCGGCCCCGACGGCTCGGCCGGAGCACGTCGGGGGCGGCGGCCTCCTCCCAGGCCGCCCCCGCGCGCGCGGGGACGGCGGCGTGCGGCGAGGGCATGGCCCCACTCTCCCATCCCGGCCGCACGTCAGGTGACGTCGCCGCGTCGCAGCCGGTACGCCGCCGCGGCGAGCAGGGCCGCCGCCCACGCCGCGAGGACGAGGTATCCCGACCACGGGCCGGGGTGGGGCCCGAGGGACCCGGCGGCGAGCGCGTCGAGACGGCCGTCGTCGAGGAGCACGCGGGCCCCGGCGCCCGGCAGGAGCGCGCGCGCCGTGTCCGCGACGCGGCCCGGGTTGGTCGCGAGCAGGTGGTCGAGCACGACGAGCGCGAGCACGCCCGCGACGAGCGCCGCGTCGGGGCGTCGCACGAGCGCGCCGAGACCCAGCCCGACGAGCGCGACGCCGGTCTGGTGGAGCACGAACCCGGCGAGCAGCCGCGCCGTCTCCGGGTCCGTGACGTCGAGCGCGAGCCCGGCCGCCGCGCGCAGCCCGGCCGTCGCCGCGACGGCCGCGCCGAGCGCGATCACCGCGACGACCAGCGCCGCCGCCGCCGTGACGAGCGCCTGGCCGGCGAGGACGGGCAGGCGCCGCGGGACGGCGGCGAAGGTGCTGCGCGCGGTGCCGGAGCGGTACTCGTCGGCGCCGGTCCTCGCCCCGAGGACGAGGAAGCCGAGCTGGGAGAGCACGGCGCCGGCGACGGCGATCGGCGCGCCCGACGCGCCGGGCTCCGGGCGAGCGAACATCCCGAGCCCCCACGCCGTCGCCGCCGCCGCGGCGACGGTCGCGAGAGCGAGCCAGCCGGTCGAGCGCAGGCTCGTCAGCTTGTCGGCCTCGGACGCGACGACCCGGCCGAGGGTGACGCCCCGGGGGCGCGGGTCGCGCGCGGGTCGCGCACGGCGCGCCGTGGCGGTGGCGGGGACGCCGCCCACTCAGACCACGTCCCGCGTGCGCAGCCGGAGCGCCGCCGCCGCGAGGGGCAGCGCGATCCACGCGGCGAGGACGAGGCCTCCGCCCCACGGGCCGAGGTCGGGCGCGCCCTCGACGACGACGTCCGCCGTCAGGAGCGCGCCCGCCCCGCTCGGCAGGAACGCGACGACGGTGTTCACGACCGCCACCGCGGGCGGCACGCCGCCGGTCGCCGGGGCGAGCGGGTCGGTCGAGAGGTCGGTCGCGAGCAGCAGCACGACCGGGAGGACGAGCACGAGCAGGACCGCGGCGGTGAGCGCCGGGACGGACCGGCGCACGAGCGCGCCGATCGCGAGCCCGAGGAGGGCGATGGCCGTGAGCAGGAGCGTCATCCCGACGAGGGTCTGCGGCGTCCCGTCCCTCCCGAGGTCCAGCGCGATGTCGCGCGACCGCGCCGACGGCAGCAGCGCGAGCACCGCGGCCGCGACGGCGGCCACCGCGGTGAGCAGCGCGAACGCGGCCGTGGCGACGGTCTGCGCGACGAGGACCGGCCAGCGCCGCGGCACCGCGACGTACGTCGTGCGGAACGCGCCGGTGCTGAAGTCACCGGTGCCGACGAGGACCCCGAGGACGAGCGGCGGCACCTGGGAGAGGACGACGCCGGACGTGAGCGACCCGAGCGGGTCGAACCCCGGGTCCACCGACGACGCCTGCGCCGAGAGGTGGGTCAGGACGCCCGAGACCACGACCGTGAGGGCCGCCGCCCACCACGACGAGCGCAGGCTCGTCAGGGCGGTCCACTGCGCGGCGACGACGCGGGGGAGCGTCGGGCCCCCGGCGTCCGCGGGTCGGTGAGCGGTCGGGCGGGCGCGGCGCGACGCGGCCGTCGTGGCGGTCATCGGGCACCTCCGACGGCGGTCGTGCCGGCCTCGCCGACGGCGCGGCCCTGGTACTCGACCGCGCCCGCGGTGAGCCGCAGGTACGCGTCCTCGAGCGAGCCGTCGGCGGCGAGCTCGGCGACCGGCGCGTCCGCGAGGAGCCGGCCGCGCCCGATGACGACGACGCGGTCGGCGCACAGCGCGAGCTCGTGCATGAGGTGGGACGAGAGGAGCACGGCGCGGCCCTCGGCCGCCAGGTCGCGCACGAGCCGGCGCACCCACAGCACACCGTCCGGGTCAAGACCGTTGACCGGCTCGTCGAGGACGAGCGTGCCCGGGTCGCCGAGCAGGGCCGCGGCGATCCCGAGGCGCTGACCCATCCCGAGCGAGAACGTCCCCGCGCGGCGGCCCGCGACGCTCTCCAGCCCGGTCATCCCGATGACCTCGTCCACGCGGGCGCGGCCGATCCCGTGCGTGCGGGCGAGCGCCGTCAGGTGCCGGAACGCGGTGCGCCCCGGGTGCACCGAGCGGGCGTCGAGCATGACACCCACCGTGCGCAGGGGCGCGGGCAGGTCGGCGTACCGGCGCCCGTCGACCGTCGCGGTCCCCGAGGTCGGGCGCTCGAGGCCCACGACGACCCGCATCGTCGTCGACTTCCCGGCCCCGTTGGGCCCGAGGAACCCGGTCACGGCGCCCGCTCGCGCGGTGAACGTCAGCCCGTCCACCGCGGTCGTGGGCCCGTAGCGCTTCGTGAGCGCCGCCACCTCGATCATGCGTCCTCCCGTCGTCCGGGGCGCCCGCCGCCCGGGCGCCGCCGTCGTCGACGCTACGGACGCACGCACCGACCCCGGCTCGGGCTCCCGGCCGAGATCGTCGGGCCGGGGACCTCCTCCTCGAGGAGGAGACGCTCCCGCCACGGGCGGACCGCGGCGGCTCAGGAGACGCCGTACGCCGCGTCGTCGTGCGGTGCGGCGGACGCGGTCGCGCGCTCGCGCTCGGTGAGCGCGTCGCGCAGGGCGGCCCGCGTGCTGATGCCGAGCTTGGGGAACACCCGGTAGAGGTGCCCGCCGACGGTGCGCGGGGAGAGGAACAGCCGCGAGCCGATCTGCCGGTTGGTCAGGCCGCTCGCCGCGAGGCGCGCGATCTCGCGCTCTTGCGGGGTGAGGGCGTCCGGGGCGGCGGCGACCCGGCGGACCGTCCGTCCCGTGGACCGCAGGGAGGTCGCCGGCGCCGCTGCTCGCGGCGGCGGTCGTCGTCCTCGGGCTCGGGCTCGCCGCCGCGCGCGCCCGCGGGCCCGTCGACCCCGAGCAGACCGCGCCGACCCCCTGACCTCGGGCGGACCGGGCTCACGACACAACGACGGAGCGGGCCCAGGTTTCCCTGGACCCGCTCCGTCGTCGCTGTCTCAACGAGTGTCCGGAGGGGGACTTGAACCCCCACGCCCGATAAAGGGCACTAGCACCTCAAGCTAGCGCGTCTGCCATTCCGCCACCCGGACGAGTGGACCTTCCCGGCGTTTCCGCCGTTCCGGTGCGGGGAAAAACATAGCACGGTTCGGGCGTGGTCCTCACATCGCGTCCGGCCGCCCCACCACCGCGCGGACCCTCCGGGCCCGGGACGCGCGGCGCCCGGCGCGAGGGGACGACCTGGGGCACACTGGGCGGGTGGTGGCCACGACCGGACGGAGGCACGCGTGACGGAGGACCAGCGCCCGGCGGCAGCGACCGGCACCCCCCGGCCCGGGTCCGGGTCGGACCGCGCGGCGGCGTCGGTCAAGCATCTCGCGGGAGCGTCGAGCGCGGCGCGCAAGGTCGCCGGGGCGCGGCGCAACCCGTCGGTCGTCGGGTACGACGACACGGTCCCGTCGTGGCTGCGGACGGCGGCGGGCTGGTCCTGGCGGCTGCTCCTCATCGTCGCGGCCGTCGCCCTGATCTTCTTCGCGACGGCGCAGGTGCAGCTCGTCTTCGTCGCGGTCTTCCTCGCGCTGGTCATCACCTCGGTCCTGCGCCCGGTCACCGACCTCTACGCGAAGGTCATGCCGCGCGGCCTGGCGACGGCCCTCGCGATCCTCTCGGCCCTGCTGTTCATCGCGGGCCTGCTCACCTACGTCATCACGTCGGTCGCCGGCCAGTGGCAGAGCCTCGCCGACCAGTTCGACCAGGGCATCGAGCAGATCTTCGACTTCCTCGAGAACGGCCCCCTGCCCGTGACGATCACGGCGGACGACGTCAACGAGTGGATCGACAACGGGCGCCAGTGGCTCACGGAGCACGGCGGTGACATCGCGAGCCAGGCCGCCGCGAGCGCGGGGTCGGTGTTCGAGGCGTTCGCCGCGATCGCGCTCGCGATCTTCTGCACGGTGTTCTTCCTCGCGCGCGGCAAGGACATGTGGACGTGGTTCCTCAACCAGCTCCCGGCGCGCTCGCGCGACAGCTGGAAGATCGCGGGCGGCGCTGGCTGGTACACCTTCTCCGGCTACGCGCGCGGCACGGTGATCATCGCGCTCGTCGACGGCATCCTCGCCGGGGTCTTCCTCGCGATCCTCGGCGTGCCGCTCGCGGCGCCGCTCGCGGTGCTCGTCTTCATCGGGGCGTTCATCCCGATCATCGGCGCGCCGCTCGCGATGATCATCGCGGCGATCGTCGCGCTCGCAGCCAAGGGCATCGTCATCGCGCTCGTCGTGACGATCGGGATCGCGCTCATCGGCCAGTTCGAGGGGCACGTGCTCCAGCCGCTCGTCATGGGCAAGCAGGTGTCGCTGCACCCGGTCGTCGTGGCGATCGCCGTGACCGCGGGGACGCTGCTCGCCGGCATCCTCGGCGCCGTCGTCTCCGTCCCCCTCGTCGCGGTCGCGTGGTCGGTGTTCTCCAGGCTGCGGCACAAGGACCCCCCGATGGAGGAGGACGTCCCGACGGCCAAGGAGATCGCCCTGGGCGACGCCGGGCGCACGACGCCGGAGGACGCCCCGGCCTGAGCCCGCGTGCCCCGCGTCAGCGCGGGACGGCGGAGATCTCCGCCGCGAGCCGGACGGACACGTGCACGGTGTCGCCGACGTTCTTGCCCGTGGCGGCGCGCACCGAGCGCAGCAGGGCGAGCAGGTGCGGCCCGTCGTACGCGACGAGCGACGCGCGGTACCGCACGCCGTCCACCTCGGCGACGACGGGGACGCGCCCCCGCGTGCCGAACAGCGCCACGGCGTCGTACGGGAGCGCGACGAACGCTCCCGTCCGCGTCCCGGCGGCGGTCACGACCGCGTCGAACTCCACCGGCCCCGGGTCCGTCCACGTGGGCATGCCGACGACCGTAGCGGACGCGCCCCGGCGCGGGGAACGGTCCTGGGCCGCCGGTCTCAGGCGGTGGGACGGCGCCGCACGAGCGTCACCACGACGGCCGCGACGGCGAGCACCGCGGGCGCGACGAGCGACGCCCCGGCGAGGACGAGCAGCACGGCGGTGAGCGCGGTCGCGACGGCCGCGAGGCGCCGGCCCGCGGTGCGGCGGGGGAGCAGGCGCAGGGCGGCGACCATGCCGAGCGCGTAGACCGCGACCATGCAGCTCGTGTGCACGCGCACGAACGGCTCGAGGTCGAGCCCGGTGGTGACGAGCACGCCGAGGTAGGCCGCGGTGAGCGCGAGCGTCAGGGCGAGCGCGCGGCGCGGCACGCCCGCACGCCCGGAGAGCGCGGCGAGCGGCCGCGGCAGGTCGCCGTCGCGCGCGAGCGCCTGGCCGAGGTTCGCGAACGCCGCGAGGTACGCGGTGAGCACGCCCGACGTGACGACCGCCGCGACCACGCCCACGACCACCGGTCCCGCCGCGGGTGCGCCCGTGCGCGCGAGGTCGAGCAGCGCGACGGTCCCCGTGCCGGCGCCCGTGCCGAGCACGCCGACCGTCGTGACCTGCAGCGCGAGGTAGGCGACCCCCACGACGACGAGCGCGACCGCCGTCGCGGCGGGGATCGTGCGGCGCGGGTCGCGGAAGTCGCCCGAGACGTGAGTGCCCACCTCCCAGCCCGCGAACGCCCACACGAACAGGCTCACGGCGGAGCCGACGCCGGACCAGCCCTCGCTGAGGAACGGCGTGAAGCGCTCGGCGCTCGCGGCCGGCGCCGCGACGGCGACGACCACGACGACCGCCGCCAGCAGGAGCGACGTGAGGCCCAGCTGGACGGCGCCCGCGACGCGCACGCCCAGCCACACGGCGACGGCGGGCACGACGACGAGCGCCACCGCCACGACCGGCACCGCCGCCCGGTCCGCGCCCACGACGGCGACCACGTACTCGGCGCCGAGCACCGCCACGACGGGCGCCCCCACGCACACGCCGAGGTAGAACCAGTAGCCCGTCGCGCGGGCCGCCGTCGGGCCGAGCGCCGTGCGCACCGCGCTCGCGACGCCGCCGCGGTCCGGGTGCCGGGCCGCGAGCGCCGCGAACGTGCCCGCGAGAGGCACGCTCGCGAGGAGGACGAGCGCTACGGCGAGCACGGACGCGGGCCCGGCGACGCGCGTCGCGAGGCCGGGCAGCGCGAGCACGCCCGTGCCGAGCACGCTCGCGACGTAGAGCGCGCTGCCGCGCGCGATCCCGAGCGTGCCGGACGGCGCACGGCCGAGCCCGGGAGCGGGATCGGCGAGGGCGCCGGACGGCGGGGCGGGAGGCGCCGTGCCGGGGGCCGGGGGAGGCGTCGTCGTGTCCACGCTGCCACCCTCGCGACGGCGGCACGGGCGGACGAGTGGCAGGGACGCCACCTGTGCACAAGATCCTGCCACCCTGCGCGGCGCGACGGCCTGCGGCCACACTGGACCATGAGGATCGGCATACCCACCGAGGTCAAGAACCACGAGGACCGCGTCGCGCTCACCCCCGCCGGCGCCCACCACCTCGTGCGCGCCGGGCACGACGTGCTCGTGCAGTCCGGGGCCGGGACCGGCTCCCACCTGTCGGACGCGGAGTTCGAGAGCGCCGGGGCGCGCGTCGTGCCCACCGCCGAGGAGGTCTGGGGCGAGGCCGAGCTCGTGTGCAAGGTCAAGGAGCCGGTCGCGAGCGAGTACGGCTTCCTGCGCGAGGACCTCCTGCTGTTCGCCTACCTCCACCTCGCCGCCGACGAGGCGTGCACGCGCGCGCTGCTCGACGCGGGCACGACGTCGGTCGCCTACGAGACGGCGCAGGCCGCCGACGGCTCGCTCCCGCTGCTCGCGCCCATGAGCGAGGTCGCCGGGCGCATGGCGACGCAGGTCGGCGCGTGGCTCCTGCAGCGCCCCGCGGGCGGGCGCGGCGTCCTGCTCGGCGGCGTCCCGGGCACCCGCCCGGGACGGGTCGTCGTGCTCGGCGGCGGGACCGCCGGCCGCAACGCCGCCGAGATCGCGGTGGGGATGCGCGCCGAGGTCACGGTCGTCGACCTCTCGCTGCCCGTGCTGCGCGCGGTCGACCAGGAGTTCTCCGGGCACGTCCGCACGGTCGTGTCGAGCGCGTACGCGATCGAGCGCGAGGTGCTCGAGGCCGACCTCGTCGTCGGGGCCGTGCTCGTCGCGGGCGCCCGCGCGCCGCGCCTGGTCGGCGACGACCTCGTCGCCCGCATGCGCCCGGGCGCCGTGCTCGTCGACGTCGCCGTCGACCAGGGCGGGTGCTTCGAGGGGTCGCGGCCCACCACGCACGACGACCCGACGTTCGCCGTGCACGGCACGACGTTCTACTGCGTGGCGAACATGCCCGGCGCTGTGCCGGTGACGAGCACGCTCGCGCTCACCAGCGCGACGCTGCCGTACCTCGCGGCGCTCGCGGACGGCGGGGTCGCGGCCGTGAGCGAGGAACCCGTGCTGCGGTCCGGCGCGTCGACCCACCGCGGGACGCTGCTCAACGAGGCGGTCGCGGACGCGCACGACCTGCCGTGGACGCCCGCGCAGGACGCGCTGCGCGGCTGACGGTCGCCCTCTGGCGGGACGTGCCCGCAATCGGGATGACGCGGGGTCGCGGCGCGTGCGAGCCTCGGGGCGTGCTTCCCTTCTCCCTCGACGACGGCCGTGTCCACCTGTCCACCCCCACCCCCGACGACGTCGACGCCATCACCGCGGCGTGCCAGGACCCGCAGGTCGCGGCCTGGACGGTCGTCCCGTCCCCGTACGCGCGCGCGGACGCGGTGCAGTTCGTCGAGGAGTACGTGGCGCCCGGCTGGGAGCGCGGCGACGTGCTCACGTGGGGCGTGCGCGAGAGCGCCGGGCCGTCGGGCATCCCCGGCCCCGAGGGCCCCGGGCGCCTGCTCGGGATGGTCGGACTGAGCGCGGACGACGCGCCCGCGGGGCACCGGTCGGCCGAGATCGGCTACTGGACCGCCCCGGAGGCGCGCGGCCGCGGCCTCATGACGGCGGCGTGCCGGCTCGTCGTGGACTGGGCGTTCGACCCGGAGGGCGGCGGCCTCGCGCGCCTGTTCTGGCAGGCGTACGTGGGGAACTGGCCGTCGCGGCGCACCGCGTGGCGGCTCGGCTTCCGCGTCGAGGGCACGGTGCGCGGCTACGCGCTCCAGCGCGGCGAGCGCCGGGACTCGTGGCTCGGCACGCTCCTGCCGAACGACCCGCGCGAGCCGAACGAGCCGTGGCCCGCCGACGCCCCGTCGCCGGGCCGCGCCGCCTGACGCCCGCCCGGTCGGCCGCGGACGCCCGAGGACGCGCGGCCGGCCGGAGCGTCCGGTGCCCGCGAATCCGTTTCCGTCGTGCGCGGCCGCGGGGTCAAGATGGGGCCCATGACCTCCGAGCCCACGACGCGCACCGACGCGCCCGCGCCCACCCCCGTGCCGGCCGGCGCCGCGACCCTCGCCGACCTCGACCCCGCCAACCCCTTCGCGGCGCCGTCCGCGCTGCCGTACGAGCTGCCCGACTACGACGCGATCCGCGAGGTGCACTACCTCCCGGCGCTGCGCGCGGCGACCGCGGCCCAGCGCGCGGCGGTCGAGGCGATCGCGACGGACGACGCGCCCCCGACCGAGGACAACGTGCTCGCGGCGCTGGAGCGCTCGGGCCGTGACCTGGCGCGCGTGCTCAACGCGTTCTACAACCAGCTCTCGGCGGACGCGACGCCGGGCCTGGAGCAGATCGAGGAGGAGTTCGCCCCGGAGCTCGCGGCGCACCACGACGCGATCTACATGGACGCGCGCCTGTACGCGCGCGCCCGCGCGCTCCAGGACGCCGTGGACGCGGGCGAGCAGACGCTCGAGCCCGACGCCGCGTGGCTGCTGCACACGCTGCTCGTCCGGTTCCGGCGCTCGGGCGTCGAGCTCGACGCCGCGCAGCAGGAGCGCCTGCGCGAGCTCAACGGGCGGCTCACGACGCTGGAGGCCGCGTTCGGCCGCGCGCTGCTCGCGGGCGCGAACGCGGCGAGCGTGCTCGTCACGGACCGTGCCGAGCTCGAAGGGCTGCCCGAGGACGCCGTCGCGGGCGCGGCGGCCGCCGCCGCGGCGCGCGGCCACGAGGGCGCGTGGCTCCTGGAGATGCAGCTGCCCACCCAGCAGGGGGTCCTCGCCGCGCTCGCGCGCCGGGACGTGCGCGAGCGCGTCCAGCAGGCGTCGGAGTCGCGCGGCGCGACCGGCGACGACCACGACACGCGCGAGATCGTGCTGGAGACGGTGCGCCTGCGCGCCGAGCGCGCGCGCCTGCTCGGTTACGAGCACCACGCCGCGTACGTGGCGGAGGACGCGACGGCGAAGACGACGGAGGCCGTGAACGCGATGCTGTCGCGCCTCGCGCCCGCCGCGGTCGCGAACGCGCGCCGGGAGGCTGCGGACCTCGAGGCCGCGCTCCAGGCGGACGAGCCGGGGGCGACGCTGCGGGCGTCCGACTGGTCGTTCTACGCCGAGCGCGTGCGCAAGGACCGCTACGCGCTCGACGACGCGCTCCTGCGGCCGTACCTGGAGCTCGAGCGCGTCGTGCACGACGGCGTGTTCCTCGCCGCGAACCGCCTCTTCGGCATCTCGTTCGCCGAGCGCCACGACCTCGTCGGCTACCACCCGGACGTGCGCGTCTTCGAGGTGTTCGACGCGCAGACGCCGGGCGAGCCCGGCCAGGGCCTCGGGCTGTTCCTCGCCGACTGGTACACGCGCGAGTCCAAGCGCGGCGGGGCGTGGATGAACAACCTCGTCGACCAGAACCACCTGCTCGGGCAGAAGCCGGTCGTGGTGAACAACCTCAACATCGTCAAGCCGCCGGCGGGCCAGCCGACGCTGCTCGTGTGGGACGAGGTCATCACGCTGTTCCACGAGTTCGGGCACGCGCTGCACGGCCTGTTCTCGGACGTGCGGTACCCGTCGCAGTCCGGCACCGAGGTGCCGCGCGACTTCGTCGAGTACCCGTCGCAGGTCAACGAGATGTGGGCGTGGGAGCCGTCGGTCCTGCGCTCGTACGCGGTGCACCACGTCACGGGCGAGCCGATGCCCGCCGAGTGGGTCGACACGATGCTCGCCTCGCGCCAGTTCAACGAGGGCTTCGGCACCACGGAGTACCTCGCCGCGGCGCTGCTCGACCAGGCGTGGCACCAGGTCGGCCCGGACCAGGTGCCGTCGTCTGCGGACGACGTCGTGCCGTTCGAGGCCGCCGCGCTCGACGCCGCGGGCGTCGCGTTCGCGCCCGTGCCGCCGCGCTACCGCACCACCTACTACAACCACGTGTTCGGCGGCGGGTACTCGGCCGGGTACTACTCGTACATCTGGTCGGAGGTGCTCGACGCCGACACGGTCGAGTGGTACCGCGAGAACGGCGGGCTGTCGCGCGAGAACGGCGAGCGCTTCCGCCGCGTGCTGCTCGCCCGGGGCGGCTCGCAGGACCCGCTGGCCTCGTTCCGGGAGCTGCGCGGCCGCGACGCCGACATCGGGCCCCTCCTCGCGCGCCGCGGGCTCGACGCCTGACGCGGTCCCGGCGCCCCGGACCTACCCGGGCGGGGCGCCCGGGCGGACCAGGCCGGTCTCGTACGCCACGACGACGAGACCGGCCCGGTCGCGCACCCCGAGCTTGGCGAGGACGCGGCCCACGTGCGTGCGCGCCGTCGCGGGGCTCATGAACAGCGCCGCGCCGATCTCGTCGTTCGTCAGGCCACGGCCGACGTGCGCGAGCACCTCGCGCTCGCGCTCCGTGAGCCGCTCGGCGACCGCGCGGGCGAGGTCCTCGTCGCGGCGCGTCGCGTCCACCGCCTGCGCGACGACGCGCGACGTCACCGCGGGGGAGAGCAGCGCGTCGCCCGCGGCCGCGGTCCGCACCGCCGCGCGCAGCTCGTCCGGGCTCGCGTCCTTGAGCAGGAAGCCGGACGCCCCGGCGCGCAGCGCCGCGAAGAGGTTCGCGTCGTCGTCGAACGTCGTGAGCACGACGACGCGCGGCCCCTCCGCGGGGTCCCCGGGCGGCGTGCCCGGGCCGGGGCGCGCGGCGCCGTCGACCACCTGCCGCGTCGCCTCGACGCCGTCGAGCACCGGCATCTGCAGGTCCATGAGCACGACGTCGGGCCGGACGCGCCGCACGAGCGCGACCCCCTCGCGCCCGTCGGCGGCCTCCCCGACGACCTCGACGTCGTCGGCGCGCTCCAGCAGCGCCCGGATCCCCGTCCGCACGAGCGGCTGGTCGTCGACCAGCACGACCCGGATCACGGCGCGCCCCCGTCGCCGCTGCGCCGGACCGCGCCCGCCGACCCCTCCGGGACGGGCACGCGGGCGCGCAGCCGGAACCCGCCGCCGTCGGGCACGTCGGTCGTCACGGTCCCGCCCAGCACCGCGACGCGCTCGCGCAGCCCCCGCAGCCCGAACCCGTCGCCCGGCGGACCCGCGGCGGCGCGGCCGTCGTCGCGCACCTCGACCGCGAGCGCGTCGCCCGGCGGGTCGAGCGCGACGCGCACGCGCGCCGAGGACGCGCTCGCGTGGCGCAGCACGTTGGTCAGCCCCTCCTGCACGACCCGGTACACCGCCGCACCCGCGGCGCTGCCGTCCGCGGTCCCGGCCGGGAGGTCGACGTCGAGGGTCACGTCGAGCCCGGCCGCGCGGGCCGTGCGCGCGAGGTCGTCGAGCCGGTCGATGCGGGCCTGGTCCGCGACGCCCGCCGGGGCGCCGGCGCCGCGCAGAGCGCGCACCGTGGCGCGCAGGTCCGTGAGCGCGGCCGTGGTCGAGGCCCGCACCTGGTCGAGCTCGGCACGCGCGGTCGCGAGCGCCACGTCGTCGCGCGTGCTCACGGCGTCGTCGAGCGCCTCGCGCGCCACGTTCGCGTGCAGGGACACGACCGCGAGGTGGTGCCCGACGACGTCGTGCAGGTCGCGCGCGACGGCCTCGCGGTCGCGCGCGAGCCGGTCGGCGGCCTCGAGCTCGAGCGTCTGCTCGCGCAGCGCGTCCGCGTGCCGCCGCTGCTCGTCGCGCTGGCGCCGCGCGAACGCGCCGTGCCCGAGCGCGATCGCGGCCGCCATGAGCGCGACGGTCGTCGCGAGCTCGTACCCGAGGACGTACCCCGCGTCGTCGCCCTCGGCGAGCCGGAAGTACGTCGACGCGACGACGAGCGCGGCCGCGACCCCGACGGACCACCAGAGGCGGCCGGCGACGGCCGCCGAGTAGAGCGCGACCGAGACCGGCAGCGCGAGCCCGATGGGCGGCAGGTCGAGCGTGTAGTACGCGCAGATGACGAGCGCTGTCGCGACGAGCACGCCGACGGGGAACCGGCGCCGCCCGAGGACGAGGAGCCCGAGCACGACCGCGATCGGGTAGGCGAGCCACGGGTCGGTGCGGCCACCACCCACGTCGGCGGCGATCGCGAACGCGACGACGTCGAGCACCGCGAAGCCGAGCAGCGCGTCGATCAGCCACGGCGGCGGCGCGGGGCGCGGCGCGCCCGCGGGCGGCGTCGGCGGCAGCTCGGAGGTCGTCACGCCTCCCGAGTCTAGGAACGGGCCTGCGGTCGCGCGTCCGTCCGGAGGCGGCACGACCTCGGGGTCGCGTACGTCCAGACGCGTACCTGAGCCGCGCGCGACGGCGCAGACGGTCGGGCACCGGGCCGGACGCGGCCGTGCGGCCCCGCTCCCTAGCGTCGTGGACATGACCACGAACCCCGTCCCGCCGGACCCGTCCGACCGTCCCGTCCCGCCCGCGTCCCCGTCCGGCGCGCCCGACCCGACCGGTGCGCCGTACCCGACCGGCGCCCCGTACCCGACCGGTGGGCCGCACCCGCCCGACGCCGCGCGCTCGCACGCCGGGGCTCCCGCACCGACCGGCGGACCTGTCCGGCCGGGACCGCCCCCGCCCTCGCCGCGCCTCGCGGACGTCGTCCGCTCGCTCAGCTGGCCGCTCGTCCTCGGGCTCGGGGCGCTCGCGCTCGTGCGCCCGCTCCTGAGCGTCACGGGCGTCGACGACGCGATCGGGCGGCCCGCCGCGCCGCTCCTCGTCACGCTCGTGCTCACCGTGGTCTGGGTCGCCGCGATCGTCGCCGCGCGCCCGGCCCACCCGGTCGCGACGGGCGTCGCCGTCGGCCTGACCTACGCCGTGCTCGCGCTCGTCATCAGCGCCGTGCTGTCGCCGATCCTCACGGGCGAGCTCCAGGGACCCGTCGCCCGGCCCGTGGCGATCCTGCCGATGCTGCTCACCAACGCCGTGTGGGGCGCGCTCGCGGGCCTCGTGGCGCACGGCCTCCTCGCCGCGCGCCGCCGCTGAGCCTGGGAGCACCCCGAGGCGCGGCACGCCGCGCTCAGGGTCCGGTCCGGGCCTGGGTACGCGCCCGCGCGGACGCGCCCGGCCCCTCCCCGTCCCTAGCGTCGACGACGCCCCGCGCACCCGGGGGCGCCGCCGACCACCCGCCCGCCGACCGCCGTCGTCCACCTGGAGCACATGCCGATGACCGCCCCGTCCACCACCCCGTACCCCGTCACGCCGCCCGCCGGCGGAGAGCCGCCGACCCCGCCGGCCGGTCGGTCCCGTCGTCGCCGCAGCCCGGTCGTCCGTGTGCTCGTCGTGCTCGGGGTCGTCGCCGCGCTGTTCGTCGGCACGGTCGTCACCGTCGTCGCGGTCGCGTGGGCGCGCGCGTCGACCAGCACCGTCGGCGCGGTGGAGTTCACGCGGCCGCTCGCCGTCCCGCCGCTCGCCGAGTCGCGCGTCGAGGACGGCGTGCGCGTGTTCGAGCTCGAGGCGCGTGAGGGCGTGGCCGACCTCGGCGCGTCCGCGCCGACCCCCACCCTCGGGCTGAACGGCGACCACCTGGGCCCCACGCTGCGCGCCGCGCGCGGGGAGCGGGTCCGCGTCGACGTGACGAACGCGCTCGACGAGACCACGACGCTCCACTGGCACGGCATGCACCTGCCGCCCGCGATGGACGGCGGGCCGCACCAGATGGTCGAGCCGGGAGAGACGTGGTCGCCCACGTGGACGATCGACCAGCCCGCCGCGACGCTCTGGTACCACCCGCACCTGCACGGGCAGACCGCGAGCCAGGTGTACCGGGGTCTCGCCGGCATGTTCCTCCTCGACGACCCGGCCGCCGCCGACGGGCCGGCCGGCGACCTGCCGCACGAGTACGGCGTCGACGACGTCCCGCTGATCCTGCAGGACAAGAGCTTCCGGCCCGACGGCCGGCTCGAGGACTCGCCGAGCTTCCTCTCGCCCGTGGGGACGCTCGGCGACACCGTCCTCGTCAACGGCACGCCCGGTCCGTACCTCGACGTCACGACGCAGCGCGTGCGGCTGCGGCTGCTCAACGGGTCCGACTCGCGCGTGTACGACGTCGGGCTCGCCGACGGCTCTTCGGTCCAGCTCGTCGGCACCGACGGCGGGCTCCTGCCCGCCCCGCGCACGGTCGAGAGCGTGCGCCTGTCGCCCGGCGACCGCGCCGAGGTCGTCGTCACCATGACCCCCGGGCAACGCGCCGTCCTGCGCAGCTTCCCGCCCGACCTGGGCGTCAACCCGCTGTTCGAGCGGTTCTCGGGCGGCGACGACACGTTCGACCTGCTCGAGCTGCGGGCGGCGGACGAGCTCGCGCCCAGTCCCGCCGTGCCGGACGCCCTCGGTACCGACCCCGCGGACGTCCTCGACGAGGGCGACGCCGTGCGCACGCGCACGTTCCAGCTCTCCGGCCGGTCCATCAACGGGCGCACGATGGACATGGCGCGCGTCGACGAGGTCGTCACGACGGGCGAGACCGAGGTCTGGGAGGTCACCGGCCTCGACGACACGCCGCACAGCTTCCACGTGCACGACGTCCAGTTCCGCGTCCTCGACGTCGCGGGCCGCCCGCCGGGCCCCGACCTCGCGGGGTGGCAGGACACCGTGTACGTCGAGCCCGGCCACGTCACGCGCCTCCTCGTGCGGTTCGACGCCGCCGAGGGCACGACCGACCCGACGACGCCCTACATGTTCCACTGCCACCTCCTCACCCACGAGGACCAGGGCATGATGGGCCAGCTCGTCGTCGTCGCCCCGGGGGAGCAGGCCCCCGACCGCATCGAGGTGCCCGACGGCGTCGCGCACGACGACGGCGCGCCGGGTGACGGTCGCGACGGGCACGGCGGAGGGGACGGCCACCGCGGAGGGGACGGCCACGACGACGCCGCGCCGGGCGACGGCACCGGCCCCCGCCGCGTCGACCTCGACGACCACGGCCACTGACCGGCCGAGCATGCGGTTGCCGCCCGATCCGGGTGCCGGACGAGCGACAACCGCATGCTCGGCCGGTGCGGGCGATGACGCCGCGGCGCGTCCGGGATGCGGGCACGGGGCCGGGGCGGTCGGCCGGGACGACGGCGGCGGGTACGGTGTCGCTCATGACCGTTCCGCACCCGGACCCCCTGGCCAGCGCCGCCCGCACCCCGGCGACCGTCGACGCCCCCGGCCCGGTGCCGCGCGCGGAGGACGAGGTGGCGCGGATCTGCCAGGACCTGCTGCGGATCGACACGTCCAACTTCGGCGACGGGTCCGGACCGGGGGAGCGCGCCGCGGCGGAGCACGTCATGGGCCTGCTCCACGAGGTCGGGCTCGAGCCGGAGCTGTTCGAGTCGGCGCCGGGGCGCGCGAGCGTCGTCGTGCGGCTCGAGGGCGCCGACCCGAGCCGGCCGGCCCTCGTGCTGCACGGGCACCTCGACGTCGTGCCCGCGCAGGCGTCGGACTGGTCCGTCGACCCGTTCGCGGGCGAGGAGATCGACGGCCTGCTGTGGGGCCGCGGCGCCGTCGACATGAAGGACATGGACGCGATGATCCTGGCGGTCGTGCGCCAGATGGCGCGCGAGGGACGCAAGCCCGCGCGCGACGTCGTCGTGGCCTTCTTCGCCGACGAGGAGGCGGGCGGCGTCTACGGGGCGCGCCACGCCGTCGACCACCGCCCCGAGCTGTTCGAGGGCGCGACCGAGGCGATCAGCGAGGTCGGCGGGTTCTCCGTCGAGGTCGGCGGGCGCCGCGCCTACCTCCTGCAGACGGCCGAGAAGGGCATCGCGTGGCTGCGCCTCGTCGCCGAGGGCCGCGCCGGCCACGGCTCGCAGGTCAACGAGGACAACGCGGTGACGCGCCTCGCCGAGGCGGTCGCGCGCATCGGCGCCCACCACTGGCCGAACACCCTCACCCCCACGGTCGACCGGCTCCTGCGGGGCGTGGCCGACCTCACGGGGCTCCGCTACGACCCGCAGGACCCGACCTCGGTCGAGGCGCTCGTCGCGGCGCTCGGCCCCGCGTCGCGGTTCGTCGGCGCGACGGTGCGGCACACCTCGAACCCGACCCAGCTCTCCGCGGGCTACAAGGCGAACGTCATCCCGGGCCGCGCCGAGGCGGCGATCGACGCCCGCCTCCTGCCCGGCCACGAGGACGAGGGCTTCGCGACGCTGCGGGCGCTCGCGGGCGAGCACGTGCGGGTCGAGGAGATCCACCGCGACATCGCGCTCGAGGTGCCGTTCGAGGGCGACCTCGTCGACGCGATGGTCGACTCGCTCCTCGCGGAGGACCCCGAGGCGACGGTGCTGCCGTACACGCTCTCCGGCGGCACGGACAACAAGTCGCTCGCGCGGCTCGGCATCACCGGGTACGGGTTCGCGCCGCTGCGCCTGCCCGGGGACCTCGACTTCTCCGGCATGTTCCACGGGGTCGACGAGCGCGTGCCCGTCGACTCGCTCCGGTTCGGGGTGCGCGTGCTGGACCGGCTCCTGCGCACCTGCTGACCGCGCGGCGTCAGGCCTCGCCGAGCAGCGTCCGGACCGACGAGCGCAGCTGCGCCCGGTACCCGCCGCCGAACAGCACGGCGTGCACCGCGACCGGGTAGACCTGGTGCAGCACGACGCGGTGGCGCCACCCCCGTGCGAGCGGGTGCACCTCCTGGTACCCGGCGAGCACGTCGTCGAGGAACGGGGCGCCGAAGAGCGCGAGCATCGCGAGGTCGGCCTCGCGGTGCCCGCCGTGCGCCGCGGGGTCGACGAGCACCGCCTCGACGCGCGGGCCGTCGTCGGTGGCGTCGCGCGCGGACCACAGCACGTTGCCCGACCACAGGTCGCCGTGCAGTCGCGCCGGCACGTCGTCGAGCGCGGGCCGCGCGAGGTCCGCGAGGCGTTCGCCGAGCCGTTCGAGCAGGCGGGCGTCCTCGGCGTCGAGCGCGCCGCGGTCACGACCCTGCCGCGCGACGGGCAGCAGCCGCGCCTGGGCGTAGAACGACGGCCAGTCCGGCCACGCGCCCGTCGGCATCGGCAGCGGGTCGTCGAGAGGACCGAAGAACGCGTCGCCCGTCCAGCCGGGCGGCGCCGCGCCCCAGGCCGGGGCGCCGGCGTCGTGCACGACGGCGAGCGACCGGCCGAACGCGCGGGCCGCCTCGGCCGTGGGTGCGGCGGGCGCCACGCGCTCCAGGGCGAGGTGCGTCGCCGCGACGCCGCGGACCTCGACCACGCGCGGGCCCCCGGGCACGCGCAGCCACCCGAGACCCGCGGCCTCGCAGCGGAAGAAGCCCGGGGGCGCGTCGGCGCGCGCCTTGGTGAAGACGCCCGGCCCTGGGTCGTCCCGGTCGGTCACCGGCCCGGGCTCACAGGGTCGAGCTGACGCGGATGATCTTGCGCCGCAGCCAGACGCGGCGCTCGCCCCCGACGTAGAGCCGCGTGCGGGCGAGCTCCCAGCGCCCGTACTCGGCCTCGTCGGTCAGCAGCCTGCGCGCGTCCGACCGGCTCGTGGAGCGGTCGATCGTCAGGACGCGGTACTCGTACTGCCCGCCGTTCGTGGCCCAACCGGACCGCCGGCGTGACGTCGGCCTCTCCTCCACGCGCCACCGTCCTCTCTCGCCTGTCCTGGTCGTCGGCCGGGCGGGGGGAACGAGCCCGGCTAACGAGTGCCATTGTGCCCCTTCCGGCGCTACCGTCAGGGTATGACCGCTGACCCGCGTGCCGCGCTCGACCGGTTCATCGCCGCGCTCGAGGCCCACTACAACGCCGTCGCCGCACGCCGCGGGGAGGACGACCCCGCCGTCGACGACGCCTACTACGTGCTCGCGGACGCGTTCGAGGTCTACGACGAGGCGCTCGGACAGGTCCACGGGGAGGCGACGCCGTTCTACCTCGCGGAGGAGGACGACGAGGACGACGACGAGGAGGACGAGGACGCGCTCGACGACGACCTCGACGACGCGCTCGACGACGACGACGTCCTCACCGGCGAGCTGGAGACCGACGGCGCGCGCTGACTCCCCGCACCGCCCGGGCGGTCCTGCCCGCCGTGCCGCACCCGGCCCGGTCGCGGGCGGCGGTCACCACCGCTCGGGGTAGCCCACCTCGACGGCGCTCACGTCGTCGAGCGCCGCACGCACCGCGTCCGGGAGCACGAGGTCCGTCGCGGCGAGCGACGTCCGCAGCTGCGCCGGGGTGCGCGCCCCGACGATCGCGCTCGCGACGGCGGGACGCCCGAGCAGCCACGACAGCGCGACGTCGAGCGGCGCCCGGCCGAGGCCGTCGGCCGCGGTGACGACCGCCTCGACGACCCCCGACGACGCCTGGTCCAGGTACGGCTCGACGAACGCCGCCAGGTGCGGCGACGCGCCGCGCGAGTCCGCGGGCAGGGAACGGCGGTACTTGCCCGTGAGCACGCCCCGGCCGAGCGGGGACCACGCGAGCAGGCCGAGCCCGAGCGCCTCCGCCGCCGGGACGACCTCGCGCTCGGCGCCGCGCTGGAGCAGCGAGTACTCGAGCTCGACGGCGGCGAGGCCCACGTCGTCGGTGCCGCCGAGCAGGGTCGCGGCGCGTGCCGTCGACCACGCGGGGTGGTTGGACAGGCCCACGTAGCGCGCGCGACCGGAGGTCACCGCGTGGCGCAGCGCGGAGAGCGTCTCGGTGAACGGCGTGCTCGGGTCGGGGGCGTGCACGAGGAACAGGTCCACGTGGTCGGTCCCGAGCCGCGCGAGCGAGTCGTCGAGCGAGTCGAGCAGCGCGCCGCGCGACGCGTCGACGACCGGGCCCTGCGCGGTGTGGCGCACGCCCGCCTTGGTGCACAGGAGCACGTCGCGCCGGTCGACCTTCGTCCCGAGGAGGGAGCCGAGGAGCGACTCGGCGTCGCCGTCGGCGTACGACGCGGCGGTGTCGACGAGGGTCCCGCCGGCGTCGACGAAGTCGCGGAGCTGCTCGGCGGCGTCGAGCTCGTCCGTGTCCCGCGCCCACGTCATGGTGCCGAGCCCGAGCTCGGACACGCGCAGGCCGGTGCTGCCGAGGTGGCGGTTCTCCATGGGAGCCGAGGGTACCGGCGCGGCCTCGCGGGGCGACCGGGGCGCGCGGCGCGGGGCCGGGACCCGGCGAGGTTCACCCGCCGGGCGACCGCCACGCGGCGCCGCCCGCGCCGCCGCCCCGGACGCCGCCCGACCCGCCCGGCGAGGTCCGGGGCCGCGGGACCCGAGCGGGTATCGTGACCGCTCGTGAACGCGTGGGAAGCCGTCCTGCTCGGCCTCGTCCAGGGCCTGACCGAGTTCCTCCCGATCTCCTCGAGCGCCCACCTGCGCATCGTGGGGGAGCTCATCGGCTCGCAGGACCCGGGGGCGGCCTTCACGGCGATCACCCAGATCGGGACCGAGACCGCGGTGCTGCTGTACTTCCGCCGCGACATCGCGCGGATCTGCGCCGCCTGGTGGCGGTCGCTGGGCGGCGAGCACGGCGCGCACTGGCGCGACCGGCTCGGGCGCCACGACCACGACGCCGCGATGGCCTGGTTCATCGCGCTCGGTTCCGTCCCGATCGTCGTGCTCGGACTGCTGTTCCAGGACGCGATCGAGAACACGTTCCGCAACCTCTACCTCACCGCCCTCATGCTCGCGGTGTTCGCGCTCCTGCTCGGCTGGGCCGACCGGGTCGGCGCCAAGCGGCGCTCGCTGCGCGAGCTCTCGCCGGGGCAGGCGGTCGCGTTCGGCTTCGCGCAGGCGCTCGCGCTCGTCCCCGGCGTCTCGCGCTCGGGCGGCACGATCACCGCCGGCCTGCTCATGGGCTTCACGCGCGAGGCGGCGGCGCGCTACTCGTTCCTCCTCGCGATCCCGGCCGTCATGGGCTCGGGCTTCTACCAGCTCTTCAAGTCCGCGGACGAGCCGGCACCCGGGGCCCCCGGCGCCGGGGCGACCCTCATCGCGACGCTCGTCGCGTTCGTCGTCGGGTACTTCGTCATCATCGCGTTCCTCAAGATCGTCTCGACCTTCAGCTACACGCCGTTCGTGGTCTACCGCCTCGTGCTCGCGGCGCTCGTCGTGCTGCTCCTGCTCGTGGGCGTGCTGGAGCCGGGCGGGACGGCCGTCTCGACGCCGTGACCCTCTCGGGCCGCGGTCAGAGCCAGCCGACGCGCTTGAAGACGCGGTAGAGCACGACGCAGCCGCCCGCCATGAGGGCGAGCGCGAAGGGGTAGCCGAACGCCCAGTGCAGCTCCGGCATGTTGCGGAAGTTCATCCCGTACACGCCCGCGACGATCGTCGGGTACACGAGGATCGCCGCCCACGCCGAGATCTTGCGCATGTCCTCGTTCTGCCGCACCGAGACCTGGGTCATGTGGACCTGGAGCATGTCCGAGAGCAGGTCGTCGTGCGCGTCGAGGTGCCGGTCGATCCGTTCGACCGTCGTCACGACGCGCTCGAGCATGCGCCGGTTCACCCCGAGGTGGTCGGGGACGTCCGGGTCGAGCAGCTCGGGCAGCTCCGCCGTGACGGGCATCAGGGCGCGCCGCGCCTCGGTGATCTCGCGCTTGAGGTCGTAGATGCGCTCGACCGGGTCCTCGCGCTGCTGGTCGAACACCACGCGCTCGGTGTCGGCGACGGCGTCGCCCAGGCCCAGCTCGACCTGCGAGGCGCCGCCGACGATGGCGAGGACCGCGGCGGAGACGATCCGCTGGACGGGCGAGCCGTGGGGGTCGCCGGGCGCGGCGACCTTGTCGAGCATGATCGCGTGCACGTCCGCGTCGCCCTCCTCGGCGGTGAGGACGAGGCCCGGGCCGAGCAGCGCGGCGAACTGGCCCGTGTGCACCTGGCGGTCCGACTCGGTGAACCATGCCGTCGGGGTCACCAGGAGGAGCCAGTCCGCCGCGACGCGGCGCACGTGCGCCAAGGGGTGGCGGTTGTGCCGCGCGAGGTCCTGCCGCGTCGGGCCCACCCCGGTCGTGACCTGGGCCGCGGCGTCGAGCACGGCGTCGAGGTCCTCCAGACGCGCCCAGGTCACCGTGGCGCGGGCGGCGTGCCGGTCGCCAGGAGTGTCCAGGGTGCCGGGATCGGCCGGGTGCACGCCGTCGGCGCCGGGCTCGACCGTCCACGCCGCGACGGCGCGCACGGTCGGTCGTCGGGGCGCGGGGGCGGGCGCGCCGTCGGGCGGGGTGCCCGTCCGCGGCTCGGTGGGGTTCGTCACGTCCGCATTGTCCCGCGCCCCGCACGGACCTGCCCGGTCGCCGTCGGGCGCGGCGCCGCGCCTCGCCCGCGTGCCGGACGGCGGTCCGACGGCGGCGCCCCGGCGGCTAAGGTTGACGCGTGCACAGCTGGCCCGCCCCGCAGATCCCCGAGCTCCCCGGACGAGGCCTCCCGGTCCGGGTGCACGACTCGTCGACCCGCGAGCTCGTCGTCGCCGCGCAGGGGGAGGACGCCACCCTCTACGTGTGCGGCATCACGCCCTACGACGCGACCCACATCGGCCACGCCGCGACGTACGTCGCGTTCGACCTCCTCGTGCGCGCGTGGAAGGACGCCGGCCACACCGTGCGCTACGCGTCCAACGTCACCGACGTCGACGACCCGCTGCTGGAGCGTGCCGCCGCGACCGGCGTCGACTGGCGTGCGCTCGCCGTCGAGCAGACGGCGCTGTTCGCCGAGGACATGACGGCGCTCGGCGTCGTCCCGCCGGACGTCTACGAGGGCGCGGTCGAGACGATCCCCGCCGTGGTCGAGGCGGTCACGCAGCTCCTCGACGCCGGGCTCGCCTACCGCGTCCCCGTCGAGCCCGGCGCGGGCGGCACCGACCCCGGCCTCGGCGACGTGTACGCCGACCTCTCGGCGGACGCCGGCTTCGGCTCCGTCTCGCGCCTCGCGCGCGACGTCATGCAGCACCTGTTCGCCGAGCGCGGCGGCGACCCCGACCGCGAGGGCAAGAAGGACCCGCTCGACCCGCTGCTGTGGCGGCGCGAGCGGCCGGGCGAGCCCGCGTGGGACGGCGGCGCGCTCGGCACCGGGCGTCCCGGCTGGCACGTCGAGTGCGCCGTGATCTCGCGCGACGGTCTCGGCCTCCCGTTCGACGTCCAGGGCGGGGGAGCGGACCTGCTGTTCCCGCACCACGAGATGTCGTCGTCGCACGACCGCATGCTGTCCGGGGGCGGGGCGCCGCGCGCGCACGTGCACGCCGGCCTCGTCGCGTACGACGGCGAGAAGATGAGCAAGTCGCGCGGCAACCTCGTGCTCGTGTCCACCCTGCGCGCCACGGGCGTCGACCCGATGGCGATCCGCCTCGCCCTCCTCGCGCACCACTACCGCGGCGAGTGGGAGTGGACCGACGACGACCTGCCCGCGGGTGCGCGCCGTCTCGAGACCTGGCGCGACGCCGTCTCCGGCAACGGTGGGCCCGACGCGACGGCGACGCTCGCCGCCGTGCGCGCCGCGCTCGCGGACGACCTCGACGCGCCCGCGGCGCTCGCGGCCGTCGACGCGTGGGCCGCCGAGTCGCTGCGTCCCGGCCGGGACACGTCCGGCGACGACGAGGGGGCTCCCGGCGTCGTCGCGCGGGCGGTGAACGCGCTGCTGGGCGTCCGGCTCTGAGGCCGCACGCGCCCGCCGTCGTCGAGGGCGGGCGGCGCGGTCCCCGCGACCGGGGCGTCCCCGGATCGCGCCCGGGGTGTCAGACGGTCGGGCCCTTGCCCGGGTTGCCGCGGTCGCGACGGCGCAGGTAGCGCTCGAACTCGCGCGCGATGGCCTCGCCGCTCGCCTCGGGCAGCTCGGCCGTGTCCTTGGCCTCCTCGAGCTGCTGCACGTACTCGGCGATCTCGGCGTCCTCCGCCGCGAGCTCGTCGACGCCGTGCTGCCACGCCTCGGCGTCCTCCGGCAGGTCCCCGAGCGGGATCGGCTCGGACAGGAGCTCCTCGATGCGCGCGAGGATCGCGAGCGTCGCCTTGGGCGACGGCGGGTGCGCGACGTAGTGCGGCACGGCCGCCCACAGCGACACCGACTGCAGCCCGCGCTCCGCGGCGGCGTGCTGCAGCACGCCCACGATGCCGGTCGGCCCCTCGTAGGTGCTCGGCTCGACGTCGAGCACGGCCTGCAGGCCCACGCTCTCGGACGTCGCCGTCATGGGGATCGGGCGCGTGTGCGGCACGTCCGCGAGCAGCGCGCCCAGCGTCACGACCGTGCGCACGCCGTGCTCCTCCGCGATGTCGAGGAGCTCGCGGCAGTACCGGCGCCACCGCATCGACGGCTCGATGCCGTGCACGAGCACGACCCGGCGCCCCGTGGGGGACAGCACCGCGGACGCGATCGTCGTCGTCGGCCACGTGATCTCGCGGCGCCCCTCGTCGTCGGTCGTCACCACGGGGCGGTTCACCTGGAAGTCGTGGTACTCCTCCGGGTCGAGCTCGTCGACGTCCTCGGCGCCCCACACCTCGTGCAGGTGCTGGAGCGCGGCCGTCGCGGCGCTCCCCGCGTCGTTCCAGCCCTCGAACGCCGCGATCATCACGGTCTGCCGGGTGCCCTCGGTCGCGTTCTCGGTCATCGCCCCAGCCTATGCGGCCGGGCCCGGCGACGGCGGGGCGGGTTCGCGCGTGGCGTAGCCCACGTCGGCGCGCGGCGCCGCCCGCGTAGGGTGGAGGAGCCGGGCGGTCGCCGCCCGCGCCCCTCTCACCCCCGTTCCCTGGAGCTCCACCGTGACGTCGCACGCCCCTGCCGAGACCGCCCCCGCCGACCGCACGCTCCCGCAGGCGGTGCTGTGGGACATGGACGGCACGCTCGTGGACACGGAGCCCTACTGGATCGCCGCCGAGCACGAGCTCGTCGAGGCCCACGGCGGCACGTGGACGCACGAGGACGCGATGTCGCTCGTCGGGAACCCGCTGCGCGAGTCGGCGAAGGTGCTGCGCGACCGCGGTGGCGTCGACCTCCCGGTCGACGAGATCGTCGCGTTCCTCATCGGTCGCGTCATCGACCAGGTGCGGGTCGAGGTCCCGTGGCAGCCGGGCGCGCGCGAGCTGCTCGCCACGCTGCGCGACGCGGGCGTGCGGTGCGCGCTCGTCACCATGTCCTACCGCGAGCTCGCCGCCCCGGTCGCGGACCTCGCCCCCGAGGGCGCGTTCGAGGTGCTCGTGTGCGGGGACGAGGTCGAGCGCGGCAAGCCCGACCCCGAGCCGTACCTGCTCGCCGCGCGGCGGCTCGGCGTCGACGTCACGCGCTGCGTCGCGGTCGAGGACTCGCCCGCGGGCATCGCGTCCGCGCGCGCGTCCGGCGCCGCCACGCTCGGCGTGCAGGCAGTCGTCCCCGTGCCGGCGGCGCCCGGCCTGAGCCGGACGCCGTCGCTCGAGCGCGTCGACCTCGACCTGCTCGCGCGGCTCGTCGCGGGCGAGGTCGTCGACCTCATGGCCGACGACGCGGTGCCGGAGGCCGTCGCCCCCTGACGCCGACGCCGGCGGCGACCTCGACGGGGCCGGGGACCCGCCCGGCGCACGCGGCGCGGCCTACAGCAGCTCGGCCAGCATCGCGGCGGCGCGGGCGGCCCCGTCGGTCTCGACCGGCAGGACGGTCCGGGGAAGCGGACCGCCGGCGCGCCCCGTCGCGAGCTCGGCGGCCATGGCCGCGGCGAGGGCGTCCGGGTCGCACGCCTGCGCGTACTCCACGCACCGGCCCGCGCCGTACCGCTCCAGCCGGTGGCGCACGTGGACGTTCTGCTCGAAGTGGTGCCGCAGAGGCACGTAGAGGAACGGGCGCCCGGCGGCCGCGAGCTCCATGCACGTCGTCAGGCCGCCCTGCACCACCGCGAGGTCGCACGCGCCCAGGTACCGGTGGAGGTCGGGCACGTACCCCCGGTAGGTGACGCCGCGCCGCCGCGGCAGGCTCGCGGGGTCGATCCGCGGTCCGGTCACGACGAGGACGCGCAGCCCGTCGACCAGCCGGCGCGCGAGCGGGACGGCGTCGAGCACGTGGCGCAGGAGCGGCGCGCCGACGCCCGACCCGCCGACGGTGACCACGCAGAGCACGTCGTCCGGGCCGTACCCGAGCCCGTGCCGCAGTGCCGCGCGCTCGCCCGCCGTCGGGGGCACGAAGCCCGTGACGTACCCGGCGAAGTCGAAGTTCGCCTCGGTCCACTCCCGGATCCCCGGCAGGCCCGGACCGAACGGGAGGTCGACGACGTCGGCCGGGTTCCCGACGAACACGGACCGGTCCCGGACCCGCCGGTAGCGGGCGCGCTGCTCGATCATCTCGGCGTTGCGGTCGGCGGTGAGCGCGGCCTCCGCGGCGCCGCCGTCGGGCATCGGCACCCAGCCGACGAAGTCGGTCATCCACGCGAACGAGAACCGCTTGAGCTCCGGGTTCTCGTGGAGGAAGTGGTCGACGTCCCACGCCTCGTCGCCCACGACGAGGTCGTAGCGGCCCCCCTCGACGACGTCCGCGAAGACCATGAAGTTGCTCACCATGAGCTCGTCCATCCGGCGGATCGCCTGGAAGGCGTGCAGGTCGTGGTCGGCGGACTCGTCCTCGACGTGGGCCGACTCGTTCGCGAGCCACGCCGAGGCGGGGTGCACGCGCTCGCCGGCGTCGGCGAGCACGCGGGTCACGGGGTGCTGGGTGAGCCAGTCGATCTCGAGGTCCGGGTGGTGCTCGCGCAGCGCGCGGGCCACGGCGAGGTCGCGGCGGGCGTGGCCGAGACCGATCGGGGAGGACAGGTAGAGCGCACGCCGGTGGCGGCTCGGCGCGCGCGTCCACGTGCGCCGGCGGGCGCGGGGGACCGTCGCGGCGGGGACGGTCCGCTCCACGAACTCGCGCAGGAGCAGGTTGATCCGGACCGGGTCGCGTGCGGGCAGGCCGTGCCCCGCGCCCTCGACGAGGACGAGCTCGCCCCCGGTGAGCTCGGCGAGCCGCTCCCCGACGGCGGCCGGCCGGATCGCGTCCTGCTCCCCGTGCACGACGAGCACGGGGCACGTGACCCGCGCGCACACGGGCTCGAGGGGCGTGCGGGTCGCGCCGTCGAGCCCGAGCCGGCCGGCCGTCGTGTCGGCGAGCGTGCGCGGGCTGATCTCGTGGGCCCAGCGGACGACGTCCTCGACCTGCTTGGTGGAGTGCGGCTCCGTGAACATCCTCCGGGCGAAGAAGTCGACGTAGTCGTCGTACCCGCCGCCGAGCCAGTACGCCCGGTTGTACTTGGCCCAGCCCTCGGTGGTGTCGTGGCGGGTGTCCCAGGCGTACCGCTCGCGCTCCGGCGCGGCGACGGCGAGGTCGCACGACGCGGCGATGGCGACGACGCCCTGCACGCGGTCGGGGTGGTCCGCGGCGAGGTGCACCGCCCACGCCGCGCCGCTCGAGTACCCGACGACGACCGCCCGCTCGGTGCCCGTGGCGTCGAGCACGGCGGCCGCGTCGGCGGCGTACTGCACGTCGGCGTAGGCCGCGGCGCCCTCGGGGCGTCCGGCGGCCCCGCTGCCGCGGCCGTCGAACGTGACGACGCGCAGGTGCCGGGCGAGGAAGGGGACCTGGGACTTCCAGAACCGTGACGGCACGAGCGACCACGTGGGCAGCAGCAGGACGGTCGGCCCCGAGGTGCCGTGCACGGCCCAGGGGAGCGCGACGCCGTCCCGGACGACGACGCCGGTCCGGTCGGGCGGCCGCACCGGAGCGGGCCAGGGACGGCCCTCCGGCTCACGACGGCCCGTCATCCGTGCAGTCTCCTCCGGTGCAGCGCTCATGCCCACCCCTCCTTCGCTCGTGGCGACGGTCGGCCCGGAATCAGGGCCGGATCTCCAGCACGCGGTTGAACGGCGTCTCGGCGACGGACGCGAACCGCCCGAACCCGCCCGCCGTCGCGACGTCCCGGATCCGGGCGGGGCCCGCCTGCGTGCCCAGCGCGACCCCGACGTCCTGCGACAGCGACGCGGGGGTGCACAGCAGCGTCGAGAAGCCGTAGTACGCCCGGCCGACCGGGGTGAGGTTGTCCTCGACGTGGTCCCCGGCCATCGGCTCGACGACCATCCACGTGCCGTCCGGGGCCAGGGCGCGCCGGACCTGCTCCGCGGCCCCGACGGGGTCGCCCATGTCGTGCAGGCAGTCGAACATCGTCACGAGGTCGAAGCCCGTCCCGGGCAGCTCCTGGGCCGGGGCGACCTCGAACCGCACCCGGTCGGCGACCCCCGCCTCCGCGGCCCGCTGCCGCGCGACCGCGATCGACTCCGGGTGGTAGTCGGATCCCACGAACGTCGACCGCGGGAACGCCTGCGCCATGAGGATCGTCGAGGCGCCGTGCCCGCACCCGACGTCCGCGACGAGCGCGCCCTGCTCGAGCTTGGCGACCACGCCGTCGAGCGCGGGCAGCCACTCGGCGACCAGGTGGGCGTGGTAGCTCGGTCGGAAGAAGCGCTCGCACCCGACGTGGACGTCGGTGACGTGCTCGTGCCACCCGTAGCCGCCGCCGCTGCGTGCCGCGTCGAGGACGTGGTCGACGTCGTGCACGGTGCCGAGCGCGAGCTGGAAGAGTCCGGGCAGGAACGCCGGGCTGTCCTCGACCGTGAGGGCCACGGCCTGCTCCGGGGGGAGGGTGTACCGGCCCGACGCCGGGTCGTACGTCACGTAGCCGCCCGCGGCCTGGGCGTTGAGCCACTCCCGTGCGTACGGCTCGGCCGTCGCGCTGCGCTCGGCGAGCTCGGCCGGCGTGGTGGGGCCGTGCGCGGCGAGGTCGCGGTAGTACCCGAGCTTGTCGCCGAGGACGACGAGCGCGGCGTTGAGGGTCGCGCCCACCTCGTCGACCGCACGGAGCACGAAGCCCATGAGGGCGTCGGTGTCGAGCGCGGGGGGCGGGGTGGTCGCGGTGGTGGTCGACTGGCTCATCGGAGGTCTCCTGTCGTGTCCGGTGCCGGCGGGGTGCCGACACCGCCGAACGTAGGGACCGGCGCCCGGCGCCCGCGTCAGGTGGCCCCCCTGGTCCTGCGGCCGCCCGCTCCTAGACTGGCCGGGTGGTGCTCGTCGGCAGGGCCACCGAGCAGGAGACGCTCGCCCGTCTCCTCGCGTCCGCGCGGCTGGGCCGCGGCGGCGCGCTCGTCGTCGCGGGCGAGCCCGGCGTCGGCAAGTCGGCGCTGCTCGCCGACGCGCTCGACGGGGCGGGCGCCGACGGCGGCGTCCGAGTGCTCGGGACGACGCCGGCCGAGACCGAGCAGGACCTCGCGTTCGCGGCGCTCCACGCGCTCCTGCGCCCCGCGCTCGGGCTGCTCGACGACATCCCGGCTCCGCAGGCGGCCGAGCTCGGCGCCGCGCTGAGCCTGCGGCACGGGAGCGGGCGCGACCGGTTCGCCATCGGCGCCGCGACCCTCAGCCTGCTCAGCCGGTTCGCCGAGGACGGCCCGGTCGTGCTCGTGCTGGACGACGTGCAGTGGGCCGACCGCCCGTCGGTCGACGCCCTGGCGTTCGCCGCCCGACGCCTGCGCGACGACCCCGTCGCCGTCCTCCTCGCGGGCCGCAGCGGCGAGCTCCCCGACGCCGTCCTCGCGCTGCCCCGCCTCGACCTGGCCGGGCTCGACCCCGGCGCCACGGCGACGCTGCTCGCCACGGCCTTCCCAACCGGGACCGCACGCCCGCCCGACGTCCTGCACCGCGAGACGGGCGGGAACCCGCTCGCGCTCCTCGAGCTCGCGGGCGACCCGGTGGACGCCGCCGCGGGGCTCGACGCCCCCGGGCTCCCGCGCGCGCTGCCCGGGCGGCTCCAGCGGGCGTTCGCGCGGCGCCTCGACGCGCTCCCCGCCGAGGCACGGGCGGTCGCGCTCGTCGCCGCGGCGGCCGACGGGGACCTGCGCCTGACGCGCGCCGTGTGCGCGCGCCTCGACCTCGACCCGGCGCGCCTCGACGACGCGGAGCGTGCCGGGCTGCTCTCCGCCGCGGACGGGCGCGTCGTGTTCCGCCACCCCCTGCTGCGCGCCGTCGTGCACGGCGACGCCGAGCCCGCGCTGCGCCGCCGCGTCCACCGCACGATCGCGGACGAGCTCGGGCCCGCCGACGAGGACCGCCGCGCCTGGCACCGGGCAGCCGCCGCGACCGGTCTCGACGAGGGCGTCGCGGGGGCGCTCGCGGCCGTCGGCGACCGCGCGTCGGCGCGGACCGCGTTCACCGTGGCGTCCACCGCGTACGAGCGCGCCGCGCGGCTGAGCCCCGACGCCGGGGACGCACGGTCCCGGCTCGTCGCGTCCGCGCGCGCCGCGTGGTCGGGCGGGCAGCCCGGCCGCGCCCTGGCGCTCCTCGACGAGGCCGAGCCGCCCGCGGGCCCGTGGTCGGTGGCCGGCGCCCAGCTGCGCGCGACCGTCGCGCTGCGCGCCGGTTCGGTGCGCGACGGCCTGGACCTGCTCGAACGTGCCGCGGACCTCGCGGGCGTCGACGACGGGGTCCTGCTCCTCGCCGAGGCGTGCCGGGCGTCCATGTACCTCGTGGACACGGTCGCCCTGCACCGCGTCGAGGAGCGGCTCGCCGCCGCGCTGCCCGAGGCGACGAGCCCGGTGTCCGGGGCGGTCGGCCTGGCCGCGTCCGGTGCCACCGGGGTCCTGCTCGGCCGCGACACGACCGACCGGCTGGCCGCTGCCGTCGGGCGCCTCGCCGCCGTCGACCCGCTCGCGCACCCCGCCGCGCTGCCCTGGCTCATGCTCGCACCCCTGTTCCTGCGCGACCGCGAGCGCGGCGCCGAGCTGCGGGCCCTCGTGGACGAGGTGCGCACGCGCGTGGGCGTCGGCGCGCTCCCGGACGTGCTCTTCCACGTGGCGCGCGACCAGGCGACGTCCGACGCGTGGGACCGGGCCGCCGCCAACTACGACGAGGCCGCGCGGCTGGCGCGCGAGACCGGGCAGGGCGGCGAGCTCGCGATGGCGCTCGCCGGGCTCGCGAGCCTCGAGTCGCGCACGGGCCGCGGCGCGGCGTGCCGCGAGCACGCGGCGGACGCGACCGTCCTCTGCGAGGAGCGGTCGATGCGCTTCGGCGTCGTCTGGTGCGAGCTCGCGCTCGGCGACCTCGCGCTGTCCGAGGGGGAGTCCGGCGAGGCCGTCGACCGGCTCACCGCGCTCGCCGCGACGCTCGACGAGCGGGGGATCGGCGACCCCGACCTGCATCCCGGCCCCGAGCTCGTCGACGCCCTCCTGCGGACCGGTCGTCCCGCGCCGGCCCGAACGGTCGCCGAGCGCTTCGCGGACGCCGCCGCGGCCACGGGCCGGCCGTGGACTCGCGCCCGCGCCGACCGCGCGCTCGCGCTCGTCGTGCCCGACGACGACGAGGCCGACCGGCTCTTCGCCTCGGCGCTCGCGCACCACGCGCGCACGCGCGACGTGTTCGAGCGCGCGCGCACGCAGCTCGCGCACGGGATGCGGCTGCGGCGCAGCGGACGGCGCGTCGCCGCACGGGCCGCGCTGCGCGACGCGTGGGACACGTTCGACGACCTCGGCGCGCAACTCTGGGGCGCGACCGCGCGGACCGAGCTCGAGGCGACCGGCGAGCACGTCGTGCCCCGCGAGCGGCACGGGCCCGGCGCGCTGACGCCCCAGGAGCTCCAGGTGTGCCTGCTCCTCGCCGACGGCCGCACGACGCGCGAGACGGCCGCCGCGCTCTTCCTCAGCCCCAAGACCGTCGAGTACCACCTGCGCAAGGTGTACACGCGGCTCGGCATCCACTCGCGCGACGAGCTCGCGGCGGTCCTCGCGGACGCGGGATGAGCCGCGCCGCCCGCGTCGCCGCGGCCGCGCACGAGCGCTTAGGCTTCCCGGGTGGACGGACCCGAGCCCAGAGCCCCCCGCACGCCCGCACCGGCAGGCCCGCGCACGAAGGGCTGGGTCATCGGCCGCGTCGTCGGCGCCCCGGTGATCCTCACGCCGTCGTGGTTCCTCGCCGCCGCGATCCTCACCGTCCTGTTCGCCCCGACGGTGCAGCGGCTCGCGCCGCACCTCGACGCCGAGATCTACCTCGTCTCGTTCGCGTTCGTGCTGCTGCTCTTCGCGTCCGTGTTCCTGCACGAGGTCGCGCACGCGGTCGTCGCCCGCGCGCGGGGACAGCACGTCACCGAGCTCGCCGTCACGCTCTGGGGCGGGCACACGGCCTACTCCGGCACCGCGTCGCGGCCCCTCGACGGGTTCCTCATCTCCGTGGTCGGCCCGCTGACCAACCTCGCCCTCGCCGTCGTGTTCTGGCTGACGTTCCAGGCGCAGCCGACGTTCACCGTGCCCGCGCTCCTGCTGTACGCGGCCGCGTTCTCCAACGCGTTCGTCGGCTTCTTCAACCTCCTGCCCGGGCTCCCGCTCGACGGCGGCCAGATCCTCGAGGCGGCCGTGTGGGCCGCGACGGGCTCGCGGACCAAGGGCACCGTCGCCGCGGGCTGGGTCGGGCGCGCCGTCGCGGTCGGCGTCGTGGCGTGGGCGCTCCTGTGGCCGCTGTCGTACGGCGCGCGCCCGGACCTGTGGACCGTCGCGTGGGCCGCGCTCATCGGCGCGTTCCTCTGGAGCGGCGCCGGCCAGGCCATCGCGGTGGGCCGCACGCGCGAGGCCGTCTCGGGGCTCACCGTCCGGGGCCTCGCCCGTCCCGCGGTCGCCGTCCCGTCGACCGCCACGGTGGGCGCCGTCGGGCGCTCGGTGGCGCTCGCGGGCGGTCCGCACGTCGTCGCCGTCCTCGTCGACGGCGCGGGCGGCCCCGTCGGGTACGCGGACCCGTCCGCGGCGGCGGCCGTGCCGCCCGACGCCGCCGAGACGACGCCCGTCGGCGCCGTCGCCGTCCCGGTGCCCGCGGGCGCGACGATCGACGCCGCACTGCAGGGCCAGGACATGCTCGCGGCGCTGTCCCGCGTCGGGCGCGAGGCCGCGGTCGTCGTCGTGACCGACGGCGGCCGCGTCGTCGGGGCGCTCGAGGTGGCCCGGGTCGTCGCGGCCCTGCGCGACGCGCAGCGCGGCCGCTGAGCGCGGCGTCGTCCCGAGGCCCCGGGCCGGGCCCGGCGCCACCGCCGCCGCGGCCCGTAGGATGGTCGCCCGTGACCTCCGAGCCCACCCCCACGCCCGGCCCCCCGACCCCGACGCCCGGACCGGGGGACGCCGCCGCCCCGGCGCGCGCCGCGTCCGACCGACCCGCCGCGACGGGCGCCGACGAGCGCCGCGGCCCGCTGCGCGTGGGCGACAAGGTCCAGCTCACCGACCCGCGCGGGCGTCTGCACACCATCACGCTCGCCCCCGGCGCGACGTTCCACACGCACAAGGGCTACCTGCGCCACGACGACCTCATCGGCCGGCCCGAGGGCAGCGTCGTGCGCAACACGGCCGAGATCGAGTACCTCGCGATGCGTCCGCTCCTCGCGGACTACGTGCTGTCGATGCCGCGCGGCGCCGCCGTCGTCTACCCCAAGGACGCGGGGCAGATCGTGGCGATGGCCGACATCTTCCCCGGCGCGCGCGTCGTCGAGGCGGGCGTGGGCTCGGGCGCCCTCACGATGTCGCTCCTGCGCGCCGTCGGGGACGCGGGCGAGCTGCACTCGATCGAGCGCCGCGAGGACTTCGCCGCGATCGCGCGCGGCAACGTCGAGACGTTCTTCGGCGGCCCCCACCCCGCGTGGACGCTGTCCGTCGGCGACCTCGCCGACGTCCTGCCGACCGTCGCGCAGGACGGCACCGTCGACCGCGTCGTCCTCGACATGCTCGCGCCCTGGGAGAACCTCGACGTCGTGGCGCGCGCGCTCGTGCCCGGCGGCGTGCTCGTCTGCTACGTCGCGACCACGACGCAGCTCTCGCGCCTCGCGGAGGACCTGCGCGCCGACGGCCGCTACGCCGAGCCCGTCGCGTGGGAGTCCATGGTGCGCGGCTGGCACCTCGAGGGACTCGCCGTGCGGCCGCAGCACCGCATGATCGGGCACACCGGCTTCCTCCTCACCGCGCGACGCCTCGCCGACGGCGTCGCCCCGCCCGAGCGCAAGCGCCGCCCTGCGAAGGGCGCGTACCCGACCGACGCCGAGCAGTGGTCGCCCGAGGAGCTCGGCGAGCGCCCGGTGTCGGAGAAGAAGATCCGCCGCGTGCGCCGCGACGTCGGCCAGGCGCCCGAGCAGGACGCCGCGACGGCATCCGCAGACCCCGCCGTCGACGCCGCCGCGGGCGAGCCCGGGGACGGCGTCGAGCAGGCCGGGAGCGCGCCCGACGTGTCGGGGTCGTGACGGTCGGGTAACGATCGGGACCCGGTCGTCTCACCCTGGGTGTCGTCCGTGTGCACGGGCCAGAATTGTGCCTAAGGTCTACACCCGACCGCCGGACGGTGGTCGGCACGGGTGCCCTCCGCGGGTCCGCCGTCCGCCGTCCACCGCGCGGTCGGCCGAGCGCCGGCGAGAGGGGACACCCGATGAGCGAGACATTCGGCCGTAGCGACGAGGCCCCGCAGAGCAGCGCGCGAGAGCTCGCGCTGCTGTCCGCGAAGAACGAGAGGCTCGCCGAGGCGCTGCGTGCCGCGCGCGACCAGATCCTCGACCTCAAGCGGCAGATCGACGACCTCGCCAAGCCCCCGGGGACGTACGCGGTGTTCCTCGCCGCGCACCCGGACGGGTCGGTCGACGTGTCCGCCGCCGGGCGCAAGATGCACGTGGGCGCGAGCCCCAGCCTCGACGTCCAGCGCCTGCGCCCCGGCCAGGAGGTCAAGCTCAACGAGGCCATGACCGTCGTGGCCGCGGGCGGCTACGAGCGCACCGGCGAGATCGTCACCGTCAAGGAGGTCCTCGACGCGGACCGCGTGCTCGTCGTCGGCCGCGCCGACGAGGAGCGGGTCGTGCGGCTCGCCGGATCCGTCGCGCACTCCACGCTGCGCGTCGGGGACTCCCTCACCATCGACACGCGCAGCGGCTTCGTGTTCGAGGTGATCCCCAAGTCCGAGGTCGAGGAGCTCGTCCTCGAGGAGGTCCCGGACATCGCGTACGAGGACATCGGCGGCCTCGGCCCGCAGATCGAGCAGATCCGCGACGCCGTCGAGCTCCCGTTCACCCACCCCGACCTGTTCCGCGAGCACGGCCTGCACCCGCCCAAGGGCGTCCTGCTCTACGGGCCCCCCGGGTGCGGCAAGACGCTCATCGCGAAGGCGGTCGCCAACTCGCTCGCGCACACCGTCGCCAAGGCGCGCGGCGAGCAGGTCGCGGACGGCTCCGGCGCCGCGCGCAGCTACTTCCTCAACGTCAAGGGACCCGAGCTGCTCAACAAGTACGTGGGCGAGACCGAGCGGCACATCCGCCTCATCTTCGCCCGCGCCCGCGAGAAGGCGTCCCAGGGGACGCCCGTCGTCGTGTTCTTCGACGAGATGGAGTCGCTGTTCCGCACGCGCGGCACCGGCCTGTCGTCCGACGTCGAGACGACGATCGTGCCCCAGCTCCTCGCCGAGATCGACGGCGTCGAGCGCCTCGACAACGTCATCGTCATCGGCGCGTCCAACCGCGAGGACATGATCGACCCCGCGATCCTGCGGCCGGGCCGCCTCGACGTGAAGATCAAGATCGAGCGTCCCGACGCCGAGGGCGCCAAGGAGATCTTCGCCAAGTATCTCACCGAGGACCTCCCCATCCACGCCGCCGACCTCGCCGAGCACGGCGGCAACCAGCGCGAGGCCCTCGACGCGATGATCCGCTCCGTCGTCGAGCGCATGTACTCCGAGGACGAGGAGAACCAGTTCCTCGAGGTCACGTACGCCAGCGGCGACAAGGAGGTCCTGTACTTCAAGGACTTCAACTCCGGCGCGATGATCCAGAACGTCGTGGACCGCGCCAAGAAGTCCGCGATCAAGGACTTCCTCGCCACCGGCCAGCGCGGCATCCGCGTCGACCACCTCCTCGCGGCGTGCGTCGACGAGTTCAAGGAGAACGAGGACCTGCCCAACACCACCAACCCCGACGACTGGGCGCGCATCAGCGGCAAGAAGGGCGAGCGCATCGTCTTCATCCGCACGATCGTCCAGAAGAAGGGCGAGGGCGGCTCCCCGCGCACCATCGACACGGTCACCAACACCGGCCAGTACCTGTAGCCCGTCCCCGACGCCCCGGCACGTCCGCCCGACGCGCCGGGGCGTCGTCGTGCGGCCGGGGCGCCGGGCGGTGCCTGCGGTGGACGGCGCCGCGGGGCGTCGGGGGACCGGCATAGGGTGAGCGCGTGAGCGTTCGACGGGTCATGGGGATCGAGACCGAGTACGGCGTCCTGCAGCCGGGGAAGCCGATGGCGAACCCGATGCTCCTGTCGAGCCAGGTCGTCACGACGTACCGGGCGCTCGTCGCGCGCGGCGACGGGGCGCGCGGGCGCGCGCGGTGGGACTACGACGACGAGGACCCGTTGCAGGACGCGCGCGGGTTCCACGTGCCGCGCGCGTCGGCCCACCCGTCGCTGCTCACGGACGACCCGACGCGCCCGGCGCCGTCGGGCCCGGTCGCGGAGGCGGGGGCCCACGAGCCCGCCGAGGGGTCGTTCCAGGAGGTCGCGCGGCCCACGACGGAGGAGTACGACGACCCGAGCGCGGCGAACGTCATCCTCACGAACGGCGCGCGGCTCTACGTGGACCACGCCCACCCGGAGTACTCGTCGCCGGAGGTCACGGTCCCGCACGACGTGGTGGGCTGGGACGTCGCGGGGGAGCGGGTCATGCTCGCGGCGTCGCGCGAGCTCGACCAGGTGCCGGGCGGCTCGGTCGTGCTGTACAAGAACAACGTCGACGGCAAGGGTGCGAGCTACGGCACGCACGAGAACTTCCTCGTGGACCGTTCCGTGCCGTTCGGGGTGCTCGTGGAGATGCTCACGCCGTTCCTCGTGACCCGGCAGGTCTTCGCCGGCTCGGGGCGGGTGGGCCTCGGCCCGACGGGCGAGGAGCACGGGTTCCAGGTCTCGCAGCGCGCGGACTACGTCGAGGCGGAGGTGGGGCTCGAGACGACGCTGCGCCGCCCGATCGTCAACACGCGCGACGAGCCGCACGCCGACCGCCAGCGCTGGCGCCGGCTGCACCTCATCATCGGCGACGCCAACATGCTCGAGACGGCGACGTACCTCAAGACGGGCACGACGTCGCTCGTGCTGTTCGTCGTCGAGCACCTCGAGGAGCTGGGCGCGGCGGTGCGGACGCGGCTCGCGGCGCTGCGCCTCGCGGACCCCGTCGGGGACGTGCAGCGCGTGAGCCGCGACCTCGACCTCACGACGCGGCTCGCGCTCGCGGACGGGCGCCGGCTGACGGCGATCGAGGTCCAGCGCGAGTACCTGGACGTGGCGCAGGACGCGGCCGAGCGGCTCGCGGGGACGGACGGCGTCGACGCCCCGACGCGCGACGTGCTGGCGCGGTGGCGCTCGGTGCTCGACCGCCTCGCGACGGACCGCGACGCGTGCGCGCGCGACGTGGAGTGGGTCGCGAAGCTGCGGCTGCTCGACCGGCTCCGGGAGCGCGACGGGCTCGACTGGGGCCACCCGCGCCTCGCGGCGATGGACCTGCAGTGGTCGGACGTGCGCCCCGAGCGCGGCATCTACCACCGCCTCCTCGCGGCGGGCGCGGTGGACCGGGTCGTCACGGAGCGCGAGGTCGGCGCGGCGGTGCACCACGCCCCGGAGGACACGCGCGCGTTCTTCCGCGGCGAGGTCATGGCGCGCTACGGCGACCAGGTCTCGGCGGCGAGCTGGGACTCCGTGATCTTCGACGTGCCGGGCGCGCCGTCGCTGCAGCGCGTGCCGATGATGGACCCGCTGCGCGGGACGCGCGCGCACATCGGCGCGCTGCTCGACGCGAGCCCGGACGCGGCGTCCCTCCTGGCGGGTCTGGCGGGCCCGTCCTGAGCCGCGGCGACTAGGCTGGACGCACGACGGCGCCCGCCCCGCGTGGAACGGGCGCCGCGTGCGAGCAGGGCCGGGAAGGGCGCGAGCCCGGACCGGGTTGGAACGGACAGAGCGTCGGCGCGGCACCGGGCCGACGGACGAGGAGGCAGTCATGGCGGGCACCGAACGCACCCACGCGTCGCACGAGGACCGGCGTCCTGACGACGAGCCCGAGGGCCCGGAGGTCCCGACCGCGCCGCAGGCGCAGTCGCGCGACGCCGAGGTCGACGCCCTCCTCGAGGAGATCGACGAGGTGCTGGAGACGAACGCGGAGTCCTTCGTCCGGGGCTTCGTGCAGAAGGGCGGCGAGTAGGAAGGGTGACGGCAACTCGATGAGCACCGACCAGCCCGGGCGACTGCCCGACGCGTTCACGACCCCGGGGTCGTCGTCGTTCCTGGACTTCCTGGCCGGGCACGCGCCCGACCTGCTGCCGTCGCAGCGCGTCGCGGCGCACGGCGTCGGCGGCACGGCGCCCGACGCGCCGCACGCGACGACGATCGTCGCGCTGACGTTCGGCGCGGAGGGCGTCGCGGGCGGCGTCGTGATGGCGGGCGACCGCCGCGCGACGATGGGCTCGATGATCGCGAACCGCGAGATCGAGAAGGTCTTCCCGGCCGACGAGTACTCCGCGGTGGGGATCGCCGGCACGGCGGGCATCGCGGTCGAGCTCGTGCGCCTGTTCCAGCTGGAGCTCGAGCACTACGAGAAGATCGAGGGCGCGCTGCTGTCCCTGGACGGCAAGGCGAACCGCCTGTCGACGATGATCCGGCAGAACCTCGGCCTCGCGATGCAGGGCCTCGCCGTCGTGCCGCTGTTCGCGGGCTTCGACCTGGACCGCGGCGCCGGGCGCATCTTTTCCTACGACGTGACCGGCGGCCGGTACGAGGAGCGCGCCTACCACTCGGTGGGGTCCGGCTCGGTGTTCGCGCGCGGCTCGCTGAAGAAGCTGTGGCGCACGGAGCTCGACCGCGCCGCGTCGGTGCGCGTCGCGGTCGAGGCGCTGTACGACGCGGCGGACGACGACTCCGCGACGGGCGGCCCGGACCCGGTGCGCCGGATCTGGCCCGTCGTCGCGGTCGTGACCCGGGACGGCTACGAGCGCGTCCCGGACGACGAGCTCGCCGCCGTCGTCGAGGAGATCGTCGCGGAGCGCTCGGGGACGGGCGTGCCGCGTCGCCGACCCGCGGTGACCAACGCCGAGGCGGTGCCGCACGACCAGCCGCACGACCTGTCGCAGGGCCCCGCGTCGGGAGGTGACGCCGAGTGAACATGCCCTTCTACGTCTCGCCCGAGCAGCTCATGAAGGACCGGGCGGACTTCGCGCGCAAGGGCATCGCGCGCGGCCGGTCCGTCGTGGTCCTCGCGTACGAGGACGGGATCGCGTTCGCGACGGAGAACCCGTCGCGCGCGCTGCACAAGATCTCGGAGATCTACGACCGCATCGCGTTCGCCGCGGTCGGCAAGTACAACGAGTTCGAGAACCTGCGGGTCGCGGGCGTGCGGTACGCGGACCTGCGCGGCTACTCGTACGACCGGACGGACGTCAACGCGCGCGGCCTCGCGAACGCGTACGCCCAGACGCTCGGCACGGTCTTCACCACGGAGTCCAAGCCGCTCGAGGTCGAGCTCGTCGTCGCCGAGGTGGGCCGCACGGCCGCCCAGGACCAGCTCTACCGGATCTCGTACGACGGCTCGGTCGCCGACGAGCAGGGCGTCGTCGTCATGGGCGGCCAGGCCGACCAGCTGGGCAGCGTCCTGCGCGACGCGTGGCAGCCGGGCCTCGGGCTCGGGGAGGTGCTGCGCCTCGCGGTGCGCGCGCTCGGCTCGGGCGGCGACGGCGACGAGACGCGGGCCATCCCGGCCGCGCAGCTCGAGGTCGCGGTCCTCGACCGCACCCGTCCGCGCCGCGCGTTCCGCCGGCTCTCCGGCTCGGCGCTCGAGGAGCTCCTCGCGGCGGGCGACGACGCGACCACCGGCGACGGCGCGCCGTCCGACGGCGGCCCGTCCGACGGCGCGCCGGACGACGCGAGCGGCGCGGGCGCCGCGACCGACGAGGGGTAGGACCGCATGGACCGCAGGATCTTCGGGCTCGAGACCGAGTACGGCGTGACGTGCGCGTCGGACGACGGGCGCGGGCTGTCCGCGGACGAGGTCGCGCGCTACCTGTTCCGCAAGGTGGTGGCGTGGGGCAGGTCGTCCAACGTCTTCCTGCGCAACGGGTCCCGTCTGTACCTCGACGTCGGCTCGCACCCGGAGTACGCGACCGCCGAGTGCGACGACGTGCGGCAGCTCGTCGCGTACGACCGCGGCGGGGAGCGCATCCTCGAAGGTCTCGTCGCCGACGCGCAGCAGCGCCTCGAGCACGAGGGGCTTTCCGGTCGCATCCACCTGTTCAAGAACAACACGGACTCGGCGGGCAACTCCTACGGGTGCCACGAGAACTACCTCGTGCGGCGGCAGGGCGACTTCGCGCGCCTGTCCGACGTCCTCGTGCCGTTCCTCATCACGCGCCAGGTGCTCACCGGGGCGGGCAAGGTCCTCGCGACGCCGCGCGGGGCGGTCTACTGCCTGTCGCAGCGGGCGGACCACATCTGGGAGGCGGTGTCGAGCGCGACGACCCGCTCGCGCCCGATCATCAACACGCGCGACGAGCCGCACGCCGACGCCGAGAGCTACCGGCGCCTGCACGTCATCGTGGGTGACTCGTCGATGGCGGAGACGACGACGATGCTCAAGGTCGGCTCGACCGACCTCATCCTGCGCATGGTCGAGGCGGGGGTGCCGATGCGCGACCTCGCGCTCGAGAACCCGATCCGCTCGATCCGCGAGATCAGCCACGACATGACGGGCAAGCAGCCGGTGCAGCTCGCGAGCGGCCGGACGGTCACGGCGATCGACCTGCAGGGCGAGTACCTGCAGCGCGTCAAGGAGTTCGTCGAGCAGGACGTGTCGCCCACGCCCGTCGTCAAGCAGGTGCTCGACCTCTGGGAGCGCGGGCTGCGCGCCCTGGAGACGGGTGACTTGTCGCTCGTCGACCGCGAGCTCGACTGGGTCATCAAGTACCGGCTGATCCAGCGCTACCAGGCGAAGCACGGGCTGGAGCTCGACGACCCGCGCATCGCGCGGCTCGACCTCGCGTACCACGACATCTCGCGCACCGAGGGGCTGTACAACCTGCTCGCGGCCCGCGGGATGGTCGAGCGCGTGACGACCGACCTGGAGGTGTTCGAGTCGACCGCCGTCCCGCCGCAGACGACCCGTGCCAAGCTGCGCGGCGACTTCGTGCGCGCCGCGCAGGAGGCGCGGCGGGACTACACGGTCGACTGGGTCCATCTCAAGCTCAACGACCAGGCGCAGCGCACCGTGCTGTGCAAGGACCCGTTCCGGAGCGTCGACGAGCGCGTCGAACGCCTCATCGAGTCGATGTGACGCGGGACGTGATGTGACGAACCTGGCCCCCGCGGTCGGGCGCCCCCCGGGTGCCCGACCCGTCCGTCGTCGTGCGCGCGCGCCGCGCGGCACCCTCGCGCTCGTCGTGGCGCTCGTCGCCGCGCTGCTCCTCGGTGCGTGCACGGAGCCGGAGGACGCGACGCCCACGCCGCTCAACACCGACCTCACCGTCGCCGGGTCGTCGGGCGCGCCGCCCGACCTCCAGTACCGTGCGCCGCTCGACGTGCCCGCGGCGAGGTCGGAGGTCGTGTGGCCCGGTGCGGGCGCCGAGCTCGCCGACGGCGGCCCGCTGCTCCTCAACCTCTACGCCGAGGACCTGCGGGACGGGACGGTCCTGCAGAACACGTACACGGACGCGCCGCGGTGGCGCGCGCTCACCGACGAGTCGGTCGGCCGCGACCTGCGCGACCTGCTGCGCGGCCAGCGGGTCGGCGCCCGTCTGCTGCGCCTCGAGGAGGACGACGGCGTGCCCGTCGCGCTCGTCGTGGACGTGCTGCCCACGCGCGCGTCGGGGGAGGCGGTCCCGCCCGTGGAGGGCCTGCCCACCGTGACGCTCGCGGACGACGGCGCGCCGACCGTCGTCGTCCCGCCGGACACCCCCGCGCCCGCAGGGCTCGTCGTGCAGCCGCTGGTCCGCGGCGACGGCCGCCAGGTCGAGGTGGGGCAGGTCGTGACCGTCCGCTACACGGGCGTGCGCTGGTCCGACGGTGAGGTCTTCGACTCCTCGTGGACCGACGGCGCCGCGCCGCTCTCTATCATGATCGGCATCGGCGAGGTGATCGAGGGCTGGGAGCAGGGGCTGCTCGAGCAGTCCGTGGGCAGCCAGGTCCTGCTCGTCGTGCCGCCCGACCTCGCGTACGGCGCCACGACCAACCCCCTCGCGGGGGAGACCCTCGTCTACGTCGTGGACATCCTCGACGCCCAGTTCCCGGTGACCGAGGAGGCCGTGCCCGAGGGCATGGACGGCGCCGGTACCGACACGACCGGCGACGCGCCGGCCGACCAAGGAGAGTCCTCATGACCGTGGCGATCCGCGTGATCCCGTGCCTCGACGTCGACGCCGGACGCGTCGTCAAGGGCGTGAACTTCGAGAACCTGCGCGACGCGGGCGACCCGGTCGAGCTCGCCGCGCGGTACGACACGGAGGGGGCCGACGAGCTGACGTTCCTCGACGTCTCGGCGTCGTCGGGCAACCGGGAGACGACCTACGACGTCGTGCGGCGCACGGCCGAGCAGGTCTTCGTGCCGCTCACCGTGGGCGGCGGCGTGCGCTCCGCCGACGACGTGGACCGGCTCCTGCGCGCGGGCGCGGACAAGGTGGGCGTGAACACCGCGGCGATCGCGCGGCCGGAGCTCATCGCGGAGATCGCGGACCGCTTCGGCAGCCAGGTGCTCGTGCTGTCCGTCGACGCGCGCCGCACCACGGGCGACGTCCGCACGGACTCCGGGTACGAGGTCACGACCCACGGCGGGCGCCGGGGCACGGGCATCGACGCGGTCGAGTGGGCGGCGCGCGCGGCGGGGCTCGGCGCGGGCGAGATCCTGCTCAACTCGATGGACGCCGACGGCACGACCGCGGGCTTCGACCTGGAGATGCTCACCGCGGTCCGCGCCGAGGTGCGGGTCCCGCTGGTCGCGAGCGGCGGCGCGGGCACGCCCGAGCACTTCGTGGCCGCGGCGCGCGCGGGCGCCGACGCGGTGCTCGCCGCGAGCGTGTTCCACTTCGGCGCCCTCACGGTCGGCCAGGTGAAGGACGCGATGCGCGCGGCAGGCGTCGAGGTGCGCTGAGCCCGTCCTCGCCCGGCCGGTGCGGCGGGCCGCGCGCGGGGCGGCGGGGGAGACCCGTCGGTGGTGTCGGGGGCGCGTGAGAGGATCGTGCAACCCCCTGAACGAAAGACGAGGACCGTCCCGTGCCCGGCAGCAGGACGCGCCCCACCGGCGCCGACGCCCCGCCCGCCCCGACCGACCCGCCGGACCCGCAGCGCCGGCCGGAGCCCCGTGACGGGCTGCCCGCCGAGCCGACCGTGCGGCGCCCGCACGCGCTGACCGGCTCGCGCGTCCGCCGCTCGCTCGCCCTCATGGGTCGCGGCATCCGCGACGAGCCGCGCACGTACGCGCTCGCGATCGGCTCCTCCGCGCTCTTCGGCGCGCTCACCGTCGCGGTGAGCAGCGCGATCGGCACGGTGACGGACGAGGTCGTCGTCCCCGCGGTCGCGGGCGACCCCGCGGCGCGCGGCCGCATCTGGGTCGCGGGGCTCGTGCTCGCCGGGATCGCGGTCTCGCTCGCCGCGAGCGTCGCCGCGCGCCGCATCTTCGCGGGCAACGGCTTCGCCGCGCTCCAGGCCCGCCACCGCACGGCCGTGACGCGTCAGTACCTGCGCCTGCCGATGTCGTGGCACCGGTCGCACCCGGCCGGTCAGCTCCTGTCGAACGCGAGCTCGGACGTCGAGGCGGCGACGGGCGTGTTCAACCCGCTGCCGTTCGCGCTCGGCGTCGTCGTCATGATCGGCGTCGCCGCGGTCATGCTCTTCCGCGTGGACGTGTGGCTCGCGTGCGCGGCGCTCGTCGTCATCCCCGTCGCGATCGCGGTGAACGTCGTCTTCCAGCGGTACATGTCGCCCGCGATCACCCGGGCCCAGCAGCTGCGCGCCGAGGTGGCCGACGTCGCGCACGAGAGCTTCGAGGCCGCGCTGCTCGTCACGTCGCTCGGTACGGCCGACCGCGAGGAGCGCCGGTTCGCCCGCCGCACCGACGAACTGCGCGCGGCGAACGTGCGCGTCGGCGTCGTGCGCGCGTTCTTCGACCCGGTCATCGAGCTCCTGCCCTCGCTGGGCACGCTCCTCGTGCTCGCCGTGGGGACGGTCCGGCTCACCGCGGGCGACGTCGCGGCGGGCGACATCGTCACCGCCGCCTACCTCCTGACGATCATGGCCGTGCCCGTCCGCGCCTTCGGCTGGGTCCTCGGCGAGCTTCCCCGGGCCCTCGTCGGGTACGAGCGGATCAGCCGCGTCGTCGACGCGGGCGGCGTGCTGCGCCCGGGGAGCGGCGCCCTGCCCGCCGGTAGGTCCGGGCTCGGCGTCCGGCTCGAGGGCGTGGGCGTCGACGTGCGCGCGGGCGGACGCGAGATCACCCTGCTCGACGGCGTCGACCTCGACGTGGCGCCGGGCACCACCGTCGCCGTCGTGGGTCCCACGGGCGCGGGCAAGACGACGCTCGTCTCCCTCCTCGCGCGGCTCTCGGACCCCACGCGGGGGCGCGTCCTGCTCGACGGCACCGACGTGCGCGACGTGCGCGAGGGCGACCTCACCGCGCAGGTCGCGCTCGTCGCGCAGCAGGCGTTCGTCTTCGAGGACACCGTGCGCGCCAACGTCACGCTCGTGGACGAGGGCGACGCCGGCCCCGACGACGCGCAGGTCTGGGAGGCGCTGCGCCTCGCGCGCGTCGACGACGTCGTCGCGCGCCTCCCCGAGGGGCTGGACGCGCCGCTGGGGGAGCGCGGGGCGAACCTGTCCGGCGGCCAGCGGCAGCGCCTCGCCATCGCGCGGGCGCTCGTGCGCCGCCCGCGCCTGCTCGTCCTCGACGACGCGACGTCCGCCGTCGACCCGCGCGTCGAGCAGGAGATCCTCGCGGGCCTCGCGCGCGAGGGCGCCGACCGGCCGACCGTCGTCATGGTCGCCTACCGCATGTCGAGCGTCGCGCTCGCCGACCTCGTCGTGCACGTCGAGTCGGGCCGGGTCGTGGACGTCGGGACGCACGACGCGCTGCTCGCGCGCGACCCCGGGTACCGCGAGCTCGCGACCGCGTACGCGCGCGAGGCCGAGCGACGCGAGGCCGAGCGCGCGGACGCCGTCGACGACGCGGCCCGGGACGCGCGGGACGCCGAGCAGGACGACCGCCGCGGCGAGGACCTCGCCCGGCGCGAGGAGACCGAGGAGGACGACGTCGTGCGGCACGTCGAGACGGGGGCGCTGGAGGAATGACCCGGACCACCGAACGACCCGCCGCCGGTGCGGCCGCCACCGGGGCCGGCACGGCGACGCGCGCGGCCGACGCGCGCATCGCGTCCGCGAGCACGCTCGGCGTCCTCGCGACGCTGCGCCGCGGCGTGCAGGTCTCGCCCCAGATCCTCGACGGCGTCTGGATCACGCTCGGGCTCGCCGTCGCGGCGGCGCTCGGCCGGGTCGTCGTTCCCGTGACCGTCCAGCAGACCGTCGACACCGGCGTCCTCGCCGAGGGCGGCCCGGACACGACGCGCGTCGCGCTGCTCGTCGGCGTCGCCGCGGTCGTCATCGTCCTCGCGGGCCTGTGCTCGGCGTTCGTCAACGTCCGGCTCTTCCGCTCGACCGAGGCCGGGCTCGCCGGGCTGCGGGTGCGCGCGTTCCGCCACGTGCACGACCTGTCCGTCCTCACGCAGAACACCGAGCGGCGCGGCTCGCTCGTCTCGCGCGTCACGAGCGACGTCGACACCATCTCGCTGTTCGTGCAGTGGGGCGGCATCATGCTCCTCGTCTCCGTCCTGCAGATCGGCGTCGCGACGGCGCTCATGGCGGTCTACTCGTGGCAGCTCACGCTCGTCGTGTGGGCGTGCTTCGTGCCGCTGTTCCTCGTCCTGCGCCCCGCGCAGGCACGCGTCAACGACGCGTACACCCAGGTCCGCGCGCGCGTCGGGGCGATGCTCGGCGCGATCTCCGAGTCGATCGTCGGCGCGGAGACGATCCGCGCCTACGGCGCCGGGGCGCGGACCGCGCGCCGGATCGACGGCGCCGTCGACGCGACCCGGCGCGCCATGGTCCGCGCGCAGAAGCTCGTCGCGGTCGTCTTCTCGAGCGGCGTCCTCGTCGCGAACCTCGTGCTCGCCGTCGTCGTGGTGGTCGGGTCGCTCCTGGGCGTCGCCGGTGACGTCACGGTCGGGCAGCTCCTCGCGTTCCTCTTCCTCGTCCAGCTCTTCACGGGCCCCGTGCAGATGGCGACCGAGATCCTCAACGAGCTCCAGAACGCCGTGGCGGGGTGGCGGCGCGTCCTCGCGGTGCTCGAGACGCCCGTCGAGGTCGTCGACAAGGGCGACGACGGCGAGCGCAGCCCGCGCGGCCCCGCCCACGTGCGCCTCGAGGGCGTCAGGTTCGCCTACCCCGACGGGCCCGAGGTCCTGCACGGCGTGGACCTCGACCTCCCGGCGCGCGCGTCGGTCGCGGTCGTGGGCGCGACGGGCTCGGGCAAGACGACGATCGCCAAGCTCGTCACGCGGCTCATGGACCCGACCGCCGGGCGCGTGCTGCTCGACGGCACGGACCTGCGCGACCTGTCCGTCGCGTCCCTGCGCGAGCGCGTCGTCCTCGTGCCGCAGGAGGGCTTCCTCTTCGACGGCACGCTCGCCGACAACGTCGCCTACGGCCTGCGCGGCGACGCCGAGACCGAGCCCCCGGCCGCGCGCCGCGCCCGGATCGAGGCCGCCGTCGAGCGGCTGGGGCTCACCGACTGGGTCGCCGACCTGCCGGACGGGCTCGACACGCCCGTCGGACAGCGCGGTGAGTCCCTGTCCGCGGGGGAGCGCCAGCTCGTCGCCCTCGTGCGCGCCTACCTCGCCGAGGCGGACCTGCTCGTCCTCGACGAGGCGACCTCCGCCGTCGACCCCGCGACCGAGGTCCGCATCGCGCGCGCCCTCGCGTCGCTCACGGCGGGCCGCTCGACCCTGACGATCGCGCACCGCCTCTCGACCGCCGAGGCCGCGGACCTCGTGGTCGTCGTCGACGCCGGCCACGTCGTCGAGGTCGGCCACCACGACGACCTCGCGCGCGCCGGCGGCGTCTACGCCCGCATGCACGACGCCTGGGTGTCCCAGACCCGCTGAGCGGCCGCGGGTCGTCGCCCGGCCCCGCGGGACCCTCCCGGGCCGGGCCCCCGGCGAGACGGCGGACCGGGCCGGGCCCGGCGTCTGGCAGGATTCTCGGGTGCCCGACTCCACGACCGGACCCACGACCGACACGCCGGACCGAACCGCCCTCGACCCCGCGGTCGCCGCGCGCCTCAAGCGCGACGACGCCGGACTGGTCGCGGCGATCGTCCAGCAGCACGACACGGGCGAGGTGCTCATGCTCGGCTGGATGGACGACGAGGCGCTGCGCCGGACGCTGACGAGCGGGCGCGTGACGTTCTGGAGCAGGTCGCGGCAGGAGTACTGGCGCAAGGGCGACACGTCCGGGCACGTGCAGGTCGTGCGCTCGGTCGCCCTCGACTGCGACGGCGACGCGCTGCTCGTGCGCGTGCACCAGGTCGGGGCCGCCTGCCACACCGGGACGCGGACGTGCTTCGAGGCCGGGGGAGACCTCGGCGCCGTCGTCGGCGACCTGCCACCCGGCGCCGACGACGCCCCGGCCGCACCCGACCCCGACCCCGACCCCGAGGAGGAGAACCAGTGAGCGCGACCGTCGACCCGGCCGAGACCACCGTCGTCCCCGCGGGCGGTCCCGCGTGGGGCGAGACGTGGCCCGTGCTCGACGGCTTCCGTGCGCTGGCCGCGTCGCGCCGGGTGATCCCGGTCGTCCGTCGCCTCCTCGCCGACGACGTCACGCCCGTCGGGCTGTACCGGAACCTCGCGCAGGGGCGACCGGGCACGTTCGTCCTGGAGTCCGCCGAGTCGGACGGCCGCTGGGCGCGGTACTCGTTCGTGGGCGTCGCGTCGCGCGCGACGCTCACCGCGCGCGACGGCCGCGCCGTCTGGTCGGGCGACGTGCCCGCGGGCGTCCCGCTCGAGGGCGACGTCGTGGACGTGCTGGAGGCCACCCTCGACGTGCTGCGCACGCCCGCGGTCGCGGGCCTGCCGCCGCTGACGGGCGGCCTCGCGGGCGCGATCGGCTGGGACGTGATCCGCCACTGGGAGCCGACGCTCCCGTCGGACGCGCCCGACGAGCTCGGCGTCCCGGAGCTCACGCTGTGCCTCGCGACGGACCTCGCGGTCGTCGACCACGCGGAGGGCAGCGTGTGGCTCGTCGCGAACGCGATCAACTTCGACGACACCGACGAGCGCGTCGACGACGCGTACGCGGACGCCGTCGCGCGCCTCGACGCGATGCAGGCGCGGCTCGTCGCGGGCGGGGCGCACGTCGCGTCGGTCGTGGCTCCGGACGCCGCGGAGCCGGAGCTCGAGTTCCGCTCGACGCGCGAGGAGTTCGAGGCGTCCGTCGTCGCGGGCAAGGACGCGATCCGGGAGGGCGAGGTGTTCCAGGTGGTGCTCTCCCAGCGCCTGGACCTCGACTGCCCGGCGGAGCCGCTCGACGTCTACCGCGCGCTGCGGACGATCAACCCGAGCCCGTACATGTACTACTTCCAGCTCACCGACGCCGACGGGCGGGACTTCGCGGTCGTCGGGTCGAGCCCGGAGACGCTCGTCAAGGTCGAGGACGGGCGCGTCACGACGTTCCCCATCGCGGGCTCGCGGCCCCGCGGCGCGACGCCCGAGGAGGACGTCGCGCTCGGCGAGGAGCTCCTGCAGGACCCGAAGGAGCTCGCCGAGCACATCATGCTCGTCGACCTGTCGCGCAACGACCTGGTCAAGGTGTGCGAGCCGACGACCGTCGAGGTCGTCGAGTTCATGGCGACCAAGCGGTTCAGCCACATCATGCACCTGTGCTCGACGGTCGTCGGGACGCTGCGCGAGGGCGCGACCGCGCTCGACGCGTTCCGGGCGACGTTCCCCGCGGGCACGCTCTCGGGCGCGCCGAAGCCCCGGGCGATCGCCCTCATCGACGAGCTCGAGCCGGCGTCGCGCGGGATCTACGGTGGGACCGCGGGGTACTTCGACTTCGACGGGAACATGGACATGGCGATCGCGATCCGCACCGCGCTGATCCGCGACGGTCGCGCGAGCGTCCAGGCTGGCGGCGGCATCGTCGCCGACTCGGTGCCCGCGCTGGAGTACGCGGAGTCGCGCAACAAGGCGGCGGCCGCGGTGCGCGCCGTGCAGGTGGCCGCACGGCTGAAGGGGCTCGCATGAGCCGGACGGCCGGCCCGAGCCGTCGGACCGCGATCTGGGTGCTCCTCCTGCTCGGGGGCGCGACCCTCGCGGCGGCCGTGCCCACGTGGCTGAGCACGACCGGCGCGACCCCGCTCGACCCGCAGGTCGAGGTGGCCGTCGCCGGGACGGCGGCCGCGCCCGGCGTGAGCGCCTCGGCGCTCGTGCTCGTGGCGGCCGCGCTCGCGCTCGGGCTCGTCGGCCGGGTCGGGCGCTGGGTCGTCCTGGCCGTCGCGGCGGCGAGCGGCGTCGTCGCGGCCGTCTCGGCGCTGGGTGTGGCGCTCGACCCGGAGCCGAGCGCGCGCGCCGCCGTGGCCGACGCGACGGGCGTGACCGAGCTCACCGCGCCGGTCACGCTCACGGTCGCGCCGTGGCTCGCAGCCGTGCTCGGCGTCGTGACCGTGCTCACGGTCGTCTGGGTCGCCGTCGGGTCGCGGTCGTGGAGCGGGGCGTCGACGCGGCACGAGCGCGCGACGTCGACCGACGCCACGACCGGGACGGCGGGGCAGCCCGCGCCCGGCGCGGGCACGACCGCGGCGGCCGACGAGATCACGGACCACGACGCGTGGGACGCGCTCTCGCGCGGCGAGGACCCGACCGACCGCTGAGCAGCACCGACGCCCCCGCGCGGGCGGGGGAGACCGCGGCTGCGGGGCACGCGCACCGGCCCGGTCCGATAGGCTCTGACCACATCTTCACGAAAGGCACGACCCTCATGGCCGAGAACCAGAAGACCACCGAGATCGCGTACCTGCCGCCCGCGGCACCGCCCACGAACCACGGCCACACCGTCGCCGCGTGGTTCACCATGATCGGCATCATGCTCGGTGCGGTCGTCGCGGCCGTCGGCGTCGTGATCGCCGCGGTCTGGCTCTTCTGGGTCGGCATGGGCGTCGTGGCGCTGGCCCTCGTCGGCGGCGTGGTGCTCCGTAACATGGGCTACGGGCAGAAGCAGGTCTCGCGGTGACGCAGCCGCCGGGACCCGCCCCGTACGACCCCGCGAACCCGGGCGACGGGTCGCAGGCGCCGTACGGCGCGGCGGAGCCCGGCGGCACCCCGCAGCACCCCTCCGGCGGCCCGGGCGTCCCGCCCGGCGCGCCGTACCCGGCGGGGCCGTACGGCTCCCCGCAGGCGTCGGGCCAGCCCCCGTACGCGGGTCAGCCCGGGCACGAGGCCCAGCCGTACACCGGTCAGCCGCAGAGCCCGGGTCAGCCGCCGTACGCGGCCGGCGCCTACCCGGCGAGCGCGTACGCCCCGCCGTACTACCCGAAGAACAGCCTCGCGGTCTGGTCGCTCGTGCTGGGCATCGCGTCGTTCGTGCTGAGCTGCGGCTTCGTCACGGGCATCCCGGCGGTGATCGTCGGCAACGCGGCGAAGCGCGCGGTCGCCGAGGGCCAGGCCGACAACGAGGGCATGGCGACGGCCGGCATCGTGCTGGGCTGGGTCGCGATCGGGCTCTCCGCGGTGGGCCTGCTGCTGCTCCTCGTCTTCTTCCCGGCCCTGTTCGCATGGGTCGGGACCATCCCCGACCAGTCCTGACGGAGCATCGGTGGCGACCGAGGCGGTGCGACGTCGTCCGGTGCCGCGCGCGGCGCGGGCACCGCTCGCCGTCGGTGCGCTCGTGGCCGCGGCGACCGTCTACGTCGCGGTCGTCGACCCGAACCGTCCCGGCCACTACGTCACGTGCCCGCTGCTCGCCCTGACCGGCCTCGCGTGCCCGGGGTGCGGCGGCCTGCGCGCCACGCACGACCTCGCGCACCTCGACCTCGTGGGCGCGTGGTCCATGAACCCGCTCTGGGTCGTCGCCGCGCCGCTCCTCGTCGCCCTCTGGGCGGTGTGGCTCGTGCGCGCGTGGCGCGGGCGCCCCGCGCCGCGCGTCCCGGCCGGCGTCGCCTGGGCGACGCTCGGCGTCCTCGTGGTCTTCGGGGTGCTGCGGAACGTGCCCGCGCTCGTGCCCTGGCTCGGCCCCGTCGCGTCCTGACGCGCTCAGGAAGGCCCGCGGCGCTCGTCTCGGGGTTCGAACCGTGGTCATCGTCACTCGGGGGCGGCCCTACGATGGCAGGTACCTCCCTGTCAACGGGTCGGCCGAACCTGTGGGTGCACGACGGCCGACCGGCCCGGCCGGGGGGCAGGACGACACGGGGAGTGGTGGGACGATGACGGTTCTGGACGACATCGTCGCCGGCGTGCGCGAGGACCTCGCGGTGCGCCAGGCGGCGACCTCGCTCGACGAGCTGAAGGAACGTGCTGCCCGAGTCCCCGGCGCCCTCGAGTGCGTGAGCCGCCTCAAGGCGGACGACGCCGTCGCCGTCATCGCCGAGGTCAAGCGCTCGAGCCCGAGCAAGGGCGCGCTCGCGGCGATCTCCGACCCGGCCGAGCTCGCGGGCGAGTACGAGAAGGGCGGCGCCGCCGCGATCTCCGTGCTCACCGAGCAGCGGCGGTTCAACGGCAGCCTCGCCGACCTCGACGCCGTCCGCGCACGGGTCGACGTCCCGGTGCTGCGCAAGGACTTCGTCGTCACGCCGTACCAGGTCTGGGAGGCCCGGGCGCACGGGGCGGACATCGTCCTCCTCATCGTCGCGGCGCTCGAGCAGACGGTCCTCACGTCGCTCGTCGAGCGCGTCCACTCGCTCGGCATGACCGCGCTCGTCGAGGTGCACACGCTGGACGAGGTGTCGCGCGCGCTCGACGCCGGGGCGCGCGTCGTCGGCGTGAACTCGCGCGACCTCAAGACCCTCGACGTGGACCGCACGACCTTCGCGCGCCTCGCGCCCGCGATCCCGGACGAGGTGGTGCGCGTCGCCGAGTCCGGCGTGCGCGGCCCGCACGACGTCATGGACTACGCCCGCTCCGGCGCGCACGCCGTGCTCGTGGGCGAGGCGCTCGTGACCGACGACGCGCCGCGCGCGTCGGTCGCCGACCTCGTCGCGGCCGGGTCGCACCCGTCGCTGTGGTCCGTGCGGCCCTGAGGCACGTCGGCACCGTCCGTCACGCCCCAGCGGCCGCGCCCCGGCCCAGCACACCCCATCACGCAGGAGGACCGGCCCCGTGCCCGACCTGACTTCATCGACCACCCCCGGCGGCGCCGAGCACTCGGTGCGCGCCGACCTGACGCGATCCCTCGCGACCCAGGAGGGCCCGTACTTCGGCGAGTTCGGCGGACGCTACGTCCCCGAGGCGCTCGTGGCGGCGCTCGACGAGCTCGAGACCGAGTACCGCAAGGCCCTCGACGACCCCGCGTTCGTGGGCGAGCTCGCGCGCCTGCAGCGCGAGTACACCGGGCGTCCCAGCCCGCTCACCGAGGTGCCGCGCTTCGCGGAGCACGCGGGCGGCTCGCGCGTGTTCCTCAAGCGCGAGGACCTCAACCACACGGGCTCGCACAAGATCAACAACGTGCTCGGCCAGGCGCTGCTCGTGAAGCGCATGGGCAAGACGCGCGTCATCGCCGAGACCGGCGCGGGGCAGCACGGCGTGGCGACGGCCACCGCGGCGGCCCTGCTCGACCTCGAGTGCGTCGTGTACATGGGCGAGGAGGACACGCGGCGCCAGGCGCTGAACGTGGCGCGGATGCGCCTGCTCGGCGCCGAGGTCGTGCCCGTGACGATCGGCCAGCGCACGCTCAAGGACGCGATCAACGAGGCGCTGCGCGACTGGGTCGCGAACGTCGAGACGACGCACTACCTCCTCGGCACGGTGACCGGCCCGCACCCCTTCCCGGAGATGGTGCGCGAGTTCCACCGGGTCATCGGCGAGGAGGCCCGCACGCAGATCCTCGACCGCATCGGCCGCCTGCCGGACGCCCTCGCGGCCTGCGTGGGCGGCGGGTCGAACGCGCTCGGGCTGTTCAACGCGTTCCTCGACGACGAGGGCGTCGAGCTGTACGGCTTCGAGGCCGGCGGCGAGGGCATCGAGACGGGCCGCCACGCGGCCCGGTTCAGCGGCGGCGCGCCGGGCGTGCTGCACGGCGCCCGCTCGTACCTGCTCCAGGACGACGACGGCCAGACCCTCCCGAGCCACTCGGTCTCGGCGGGGCTCGACTACCCGAGCGTCGGCCCGGCCCACTCGTGGCTGCACGACCTCGGGCGGGCGACATACCAGCCGGTCACCGACGCCGAGGCGATGGAGGCGTTCCGGCTGCTGTGCCGCACGGAGGGCATCATCCCGGCGATCGAGTCGGCGCACGCGCTCGCGGGCGCGCTGCGCGTCGGCCGTGCGGCGGCGGAGGCCGGCCGCACGGACCACGTGATCCTGGTCAACCTGTCCGGGCGCGGGGACAAGGACGTCGCGACCGCCGCACGGTGGTTCGACCTGGTGGACGACGAGGCGATCGCCGAGACGGCGACGGGCACGGAGGGACAGCTGTGAGCGCGGCACCGACCCAGGACGCCCCCGGGGCGTCGACCGCGGCGACGGGCTCCGTCACCGCGCGCCGTCTGCTCGAGCTCCGCGCGGAGGGCCGCGCCGGGCTCGTGGCCTACCTGCCGGTCGGGTTCCCGACGGTCGAACGCTCGATCGAGGCGGCGCTCGCGGTCGTCGAGTCGGGCGTCGACGTGCTCGAGCTCGGCGTCCCGTACACGGACCCGGTGATGGACGGCCCGGTCATCCAGGCGGCGGCCCAGGCGGCGCTCGACGGCGGCGTGCGCGTCGCGGACGTGTTCCGCGTCGTGGCCGCCGTGACCGAGCGCACCGGGGGGCGCGTGCCCGTGCTCGTCATGACGTACTGGAACCCGGTGCTGCGCTACGGCGTCGACGCGTTCGCGCGCGACCTCGCCGCGGCCGGAGGGGCCGGGCTCATCACGCCGGACCTCATCCCGGACGAGGGGCGCGCGTGGCTCGACGCCTCCGAGGAGCACGGCCTGGACCGCGTCTTCCTCGTCGCGCCGAGCTCGACGCCCGAGCGCCTGGCCCTGACCGTGCGCGCGTCGCGCGGCTTCGTCTACGCGGCGTCGACGATGGGCGTCACGGGCGTCCGCGAGGAGGTGGGCCCGCAGGCCGCGCGGCTCGTCGCCGACACGCGCGCCGCGGGCGCCGACCTCGTGTGCGTCGGTCTCGGGGTGTCCACGGGTCGCCAGGCGTCCGAGGTGGGCCGGTACGCCGACGGCGTCATCGTCGGCTCGGCGTTCGTGCGCCCGATGCTGGCGGACGCGCCCTGGGACGAGCGCCTCGCGGCCGTGCGTGCCGTGGGTGCCGAGCTCGCCGCGGGCGTGCGGTCCGCGCGGTCCGGCGCCGAGCAGACCACCGACGCACCCACGACCCCCGGAGAGGTGGACGCATGAGCGCCGCGCTGGCGGCCGGGCAGCTCGTCGAGGCGGTGGGCGTCCTGCCCGCGGCGATCCCGAGCCCCCCGCAGCACACCTGGTACCTCGGCCCGTTCCCGATCCGGGCCTACGCGCTCGCGATCCTCGCGGGCATCGGCGTCGCGCTGTGGCTCACGCGGCGCCGCTGGGTCGAGCGCGGGGGAGAGGCCGACGACGTCCTGGAGATCGCGTTCTGGGCCGTCCCGTTCGGGATCGTCGGCGGACGGCTGTACCACGTCTTCTCGACGCCCGACCCGTACTGGGGCCCGGGCGGCGACCCCGTGCGGGCGCTCTACGTGTGGGAGGGCGGCCTCGGCATCTGGGGGGCGGTCGCGCTGGGCGCCGTCGGCGCGTACATCGGGTGTCGCCGGCAGCGCGTGAGCTTCCCCGCGTTCGCGGACGCGCTCGCGCCCGGTCTCCTGCTCGCGCAGGCCGTCGGACGGCTCGGCAACTGGTTCAACCAGGAGCTGTTCGGGGCGCCCACGACGCTCCCCTGGGGCCTGCGCGTCGACGACTCGGTCGCGGCCGCCGCCGGCTACCCGCCGGGTACCCTGTTCCACCCGACGTTCCTCTACGAGATGATCTGGAACATCGGGGCTGCCCTTCTCCTGATCTATCTGGACCGTCGGTTCCGACTGGGTCATGGTCGGGTATTCTGGCTCTACGTCTTCGTCTACACGCTCGGTCGTGTGTGGATCGAGATGCTGCGCATCGACGAGGCCGAGCTCGTCCTCGGCCTCCGGCTGAACGTCTGGACCTCGATCGTGGTCGGCGTCGGTGCGTTGATAGCGTTTATCGTTGTCGGGCGTCGCCACCCCGGGCGCGAGGAGACCGTGTCCCTCGACGTGCCGGACGAGGCGCCCACCGCGGGGTCCGAGGAGCCGGTCGAGGAGTCGACCGACGACGAGGACGCCGAGAAGCACGAGGACTCCGACGACTCGGAGGAGTCCGAGCAGGCAGATGCCGCGCGACCAGACCCCGGTCGCTGAGCGTCCGTCATTCATAGGCGAATCCGCCGGGCGACCGCCCGGTGGGTTCTGTCATGTCCATAGGGCCGATGACGTCCCGAACCCCCCAGCTGGAACCAGCTCGGCCGTCATGGTCGGGCGCCTGTGAGGACGGTGTTGATGACCACGCCGCAGTATCGGGACGCGCACCGGGCACCCGCCCTGTCCGCCCCTCCCACGGCATCCGGTCTCTACGACCCCGCCGCCGAGCACGACGCGTGCGGCGTGGCCTTCGTGGCGACGCTCCGCGGCACGCCCGGACGCGACATCGTTGACGCGGGCCTGACGGCCCTGCTCAACCTCGACCACCGCGGCGCCGTCGGCGCCGAGGAGAACAGCGGCGACGGCGCCGGGATCCTCACGCAGATCCCGGACGCGTTCGTGCGCGACGTCGTCGACGCCGAGCTCCCGCCCGCCGGGCACTACGCCATCGGCATGGCGTTCCTGCCGCAGGACGCGGACACGGCCGCCGCCGCCGTGCGCGGGGTCGAGGCGATCGCCGCGGAGGAGAAGCTCGAGGTCCTCGCCTGGCGCGACGTCCCCGTGACGGCCGACCTCGTCGGCCCGAGCGCGCGGGCGTCCATGCCGCTGTTCCGGCAGGTCGTCGTGGCCGACCCGGCGCGCGAGCTGTCCGGCGTCGAGCTCGACCGCCGCACCTACCGCCTGCGCAAGCGCGCGGAGAACGAGTTCGACCTGTTCTTCGCCTCGCTCTCGGCACGCACCCTCACGTACAAGGGCATGCTCACGACGGCGCAGCTCGAGCCGTTCTTCCCCGACCTGTCGGACCCGCGCTACGCGAGCGAGATCGCGCTCGTGCACTCGCGGTTCTCGACGAACACGTTCCCGTCGTGGCCGCTCGCGCAGCCGTTCCGCATGATCGCGCACAACGGCGAGATCAACACGGTGCGCGGCAACCGCAACTGGATGGCCGCGCGCGAGGGCACCCTCGCGAGCGACGCCCTCGGCGACCTCGCGCCGCTCCTGCCGGTGTGCTCGGACGGGTCCAGCGACTCGGCGAGCTTCGACGAGGTGCTCGAGCTGCTGCACCTGTCGGGCCGCTCGCTGCCGCACGCGGTGCTCATGATGATCCCCGAGGCGTGGGAGAACCACGCCGAGATGGACCCGGACCTGCGCGCGTTCTACGAGTACCACTCCACGCTCATGGAGCCGTGGGACGGGCCGGCGTGCCTCAACTTCACCGACGGCACCCTCATCGGCGCCGTCCTCGACCGCAACGGCCTGCGCCCCGGTCGCTACTGGGTGACCGAGGACGGTCTCGTCGTGCTCGCGAGCGAGGCGGGCGTGCTCGACCTCGACCCCGCGACGATCGTGCGCAAGGGCCGCCTCGAGCCGGGTCGCATGTTCCTCGTCGACACCGGCCAGGGCCGGATCATCGAGGACGAGGAGATCAAGTCGCAGCTCGCCGCGCAGCGCCCGTACGCGCGGTGGGTCGCGGAGAACGCGGTCTACCTCGACCAGCTCCCCGAGCGCGAGCACGTCGCGCACAGCCCCGCGTCCGTCGAGCGCCGCCAGCGCGCCTTCGGGTACACGCAGGAGGAGCTGCGGGTCATCCTCACCCCGATGGCCAACACGGGCGCGGAGCCGCTCGGCGCGATGGGCACGGACACGCCGATCGCGGTCCTCGCGAAGCGACCGCGCCTGCTCTTCGACTACTTCACGCAGATGTTCGCCCAGGTGACGAACCCGCCCCTCGACGCGATCCGCGAGGAGCTCGTCACCTCGATCGGCGGGGCCATCGGCCCCGAGCCGAACCTGCTCGTGGACACCCCGGAGCACGCGCGCAAGCTCATGCTGCCGTTCCCGGTGCTCGACAACGACCAGCTCGCCAAGATCATCCGCGTCGACAAGGACCCGAACCTCGCGGGCATCTTCCGCGCGGTGACGATCAGGGGCCTGTACCGCGTGGGCGGCGGGGGAGAGGCGCTGCTCGAGCGCCTCGAGGAGATCTTCGCCGAGGTCGACGAGCACGTCGCCGCCGGTGCGAGCTTCATCGTGCTGTCGGACCGCGACTCGGACGCCGAGCACGCGCCGATCCCGTCGCTCCTGCTGTCGAGCGCCGTGCACCACCACCTGCTGCGCCGGCACACGCGCACCCAGGTGTCGCTCGTCGTCGAGGCCGGCGACGTGCGCGAGGTGCACCACGTCGCGCTCCTCATCGGGTACGGCGCCGCCGCGGTGAACCCCTACCTCGCGATGGAGACCGTCGAGGACCTCGCGCGCCGCGGGTACCTCGCGGTCGACCCGGACAAGGCCGTCGCGAACCTCATCAAGGGGCTCGGCAAGGGCGTGCTCAAGGTCATGAGCAAGATGGGCATCTCGACCATCTCCTCGTACCGGGGCGCCCAGGTCTTCGAGGCCGTCGGGCTCTCGCACGACCTCGTCCAGGCGTTCTTCACGGGCACGACGTCGCGCCTCGGCGGCATCGGGCTCGACGTCGTCGCGGCCGAGGTCGCGGCGCGTCACGTCGACGCCTACCCCCGCTCGGGCAACCACCGCCCGCACGTGCGTCTCACCACGGGCGGCGAGTACCAGTGGCGCCGCGACAGCGAGGAGCACCTCTTCGACCCGGAGACGGTGTTCCGCCTGCAGCACTCCACGCGCGAGCGCCGGTTCGACATCTTCCGCCAGTACACGCACCGCGTGGACGAGCAGTCGTCGCGGCTCATGACGCTGCGCGGCCTCCTCGAGCTCCGCGAGGGCGAGCGCCCGCCGGTGCCGCTCGACGAGGTCGAGCCCGTGAGCGAGATCGTCAAGCGCTTCAACACGGGCGCGATGTCGTACGGCTCCATCTCGGCCGAGGCGCACGAGACCCTCGCGATCGCGATGAACCGCCTGGGCGGCCGGTCGAACACGGGCGAGGGCGGCGAGGACCCGGAGCGCCTGTACGACCCGGAGCGCCGCTCGAAGGTCAAGCAGATCGCGTCGGGCCGCTTCGGCGTCACGAGCGAGTACCTGACGAACGCGGACGACATCCAGATCAAGCTCGCCCAGGGCGCCAAGCCCGGCGAGGGCGGTCAGCTCCCGGGGCACAAGGTGTACCCGTGGGTCGCGAAGACCCGGCACTCGACGCCCGGCGTCGGCCTCATCTCGCCGCCGCCCCACCACGACATCTACTCGATCGAGGACCTCGCGCAGCTCATCCACGACGCGAAGAACGCGAACCCGGCCGCGCGCATCCACGTCAAGCTCGTCTCCGAGTTCGGCGTCGGGACGGTCGCGACGGGCGTGTCCAAGGCGCACGCGGACGTCGTGCTCATCTCGGGTCACGACGGCGGCACGGGCGCGAGCCCGCTGACGTCGCTCAAGCACGCGGGCACGCCGTGGGAGATCGGCCTCGCCGAGACCCAGCAGACGCTCGTGCTCAACAACCTGCGCGACCGCATCGTCGTGCAGGTGGACGGGCAGATGAAGACCGGCCGCGACGTCGTCGTGGCGGCGCTGCTCGGGGCCGAGGAGTTCGGCTTCGCCACCGCGCCGATGGTCGTGTCGGGCTGCGTCATGATGCGCGTGTGCCACCTGGACACGTGCCCGGTGGGCGTCGCGACGCAGAACCCCGAGCTGCGCGCCCGGTTCACGGGCAAGCCCGAGTTCGTCGTGAACTTCTTCGAGTTCATCGCCGAGGAGGTGCGCGAGTACCTGGCGCGCCTCGGCTTCCGGAGCATCGAGGAGGCCGTGGGTCACGTCGAGCTGCTCGACGCGCGCAAGGCCGTCGACCACTGGAAGGCGCAGGGCCTCGACCTCGGCCCGATCCTCGAGCAGCCCGTGCCCGTCGAGGGCGCGTCGCTGCGCAACACGACGACCCAGGACCACGGTCTCGAGAAGGCGCTCGACAACCAGCTCGTGACGCTCGCGGCGGACGCCCTCGAGCGGGGCGAGCCGGTGCGCATCTCGCTGCCCGTGCGCAACGTCAACCGCACGGTCGGCACGATGCTCGGCCACGAGGTGACCAAGCGCTACCGCGGCACGGGCCTGCCCGACGACACGATCGACGTGACCCTCACCGGGTCCGCCGGCCAGTCGCTCGGCGCGTTCCTCCCGCGCGGCGTCACGCTGCGCCTCTTCGGGGACGCGAACGACTACGTGGGCAAGGGCCTGTCGGGCGGGCGGATCATCGTGCGGCCCGACCGCAACGCCGTCCTCACCGGGTCGAGCAACGTCGTCGCCGGCAACGTCATCGGTTACGGCGCGACGTCGGGCGAGATCTTCCTGCGCGGCCGCGTCGGGGAGCGCTTCGGGGTGCGCAACTCCGGCGCGACGCTCGTCGTCGAGGGCGTGGGCGACCACGGCTGCGAGTACATGACGGGCGGCACGGTCGTCGTGCTCGGCCCGACGGGCCGCAACTTCGGCGCCGGCATGTCCGGCGGCACGGCCTACGTGCTCGACCTGCGCGAGAGCGCCGTGAACACGAGCGCGCTCGCGACGGGCGAGCTCGGTCTGAGCCCGCTCGAGGACGCCGAGGTGGCGCTCGTCGAGCAGCTCGTCCGTCGTCATCACGAGGAGACGGGGTCGCCCCTCGCGGCCGAGCTCCTCGAGGACTTCCCCGCGGCCGTGCGGCGCTTCACGCGCGTCCTGCCGACCGACTTCGCCCGCATGCGCTCGGCGCTCGAGAAGGCCGAGTCGGCCGGTCTCGACCCCGCGGCGCCGGGCGTGTGGGACCAGATTCTGGAGGTGGCCCGTGGCTGACCCCCGCGGATTCCTGAAGGTGCGGGAGCGTGAGCTCCCGCCGAACCGCCCGGTGGCCGTGCGCCTGCGGGACTGGAAGGACGTGCACGCGCACCTCGAGGAGGGGCAGCCGTTCCTCAAGGAGCAGGCGGGCCGCTGCATGGACTGCGGCATCCCGTTCTGCCACCAGGGCTGCCCCCTCGGGAACCTCATCCCCGAGTGGAACGACCTCGTCTACCGCGAGCAGTGGGCCGACGCGATCGACCGCCTGCACGAGACGAACAACTTCCCCGAGTTCACCGGTCGCGTGTGCCCGGCGCCGTGCGAGTCGAGCTGCGTGCTCGGCATCAACCAGCCGCCCGTGACGATCAAGAACGTCGAGGTCTCGATCATCGACGAGGCGTTCGCCCGCGGGTACGTCACGCCGCAGGTGCCGCAGCGCCTCACCGGCTTCACGGTCGCCGTCGTCGGGTCCGGGCCCGCCGGCCTCGCCGCCGCGCAGCAGCTCACGCGCGCCGGCCACACGGTCGCCGTGTACGAGCGGGACGACGCGATCGGCGGCCTCCTGCGTTACGGCATCCCCGACTTCAAGCTCGAGAAGCACCACATCGACCGTCGCATCGCCCAGATGGAGGCCGAGGGCACGCGGTTCCGCCCCGGCGTCGAGATCGGCGTCGACATCACGTGGGACGACCTGCGCGCGCGGTACGACGCCGTCGTGGTCGCCACGGGCGCGACCGTGCCGCGCGACCTGTCCATCCCCGGGCGCGAGCTCGACGGCATCCACTTCGCCATGGACTTCCTGCACCAGGCGAACGCCGTCGTGGCCGGGCGCGAGGTCCCCGACCAGATCACCGCCACCGGCAGGCACGTCATCGTCATCGGCGGCGGCGACACCGGGTCGGACTGCCTCGGGACCTCGCTGCGCCAGGGCGCCGCGAGCGTCACGACGCTCGCGATCGGCAAGCGGCCGCCGCTCGAGCGGTCGGCGACGCAGCCGTGGCCGACGGACCCCATCGTGTTCGAGGTCTCCACGTCCCACGAGGAGGGCGGCGAGCGCGAGTTCCTCGCGTCGACCGTCGAGTTCCTCGGCGACGAGAACGGGGCGGTGCGCGCGCTGCGTGTCGCGGAGACCGAGTACCTGCCCGACGGCCGTCGCGTGCCCAAGGAGGGCACCGAGCGCGAGATCCCCGCGGACCTCGTGCTCGTCGCGATGGGCTTCACGGGACCGGAGACGGCGACCATCACGGACCAGACCGGCGCGGACCTCACGGGGCGCGGCCTCGTGGCGCGCGGCGACGACTTCGGGTCGTCGCTGCCCGGGGTCTTCGTCGCCGGCGACGCGGGGCGTGGGCAGTCGCTGATCGTGTGGGCGATCGCCGAGGGCCGGGCGGCGGCGGCATCCGTCGACGCCTACCTTCAGGGAGGGACCGAGCTGCCCGCGCCCGTGCGCGCGAGCACCGTGTCCTTGCGCGCTTGACGTGCACCCCGACGTCGGGTGTCCGGCGCCGGGACGATGAGCGGGGCATCCTAGGGAGGGGCACCCCGCGACGACCGGCTCCCGGCCGGTCGGAAGACTAGAGGCTGGAGATATGCGCAGAGCAAAGATCGTCTGCACCATCGGACCCGCGACCGAGTCGAAGGAGCAGCTCCGCGCGCTCGTCGACGCGGGCATGGACGTGGCGCGGATCAACCGCAGCCACGGCAGCGCCGAGGAGCACGCGGCCGTCTACCACGGCGTGCGCGAGGCCGCCGCCCAGTCGGGGCGGTCCGTCGCGGTGCTCGTCGACCTGCAGGGTCCGAAGATCCGCCTGGGCCGCTTCGCCGGTGACGAGAAGCACTGGCTCGAGGAGGGTGACACCTTCACGATCACGACCGAGGACGTCGTCGGCACGAAGGAGCTCGTCTCCACGACGCACAAGGGCCTGCCCGGCGACGCGCGCGTCGGCGACCCGATCCTCATCGACGACGGCAAGGTGCTCGTCCGCGTCACCGCCGTCGAGGGCCCGCGCGTCGTGACGCGCGTCGAGGTCGCCGGCCCGGTGTCGAACAACAAGGGCCTCAACCTGCCGGGCGTCGCGGTCTCCGTGCCCGCGCTGTCCGAGAAGGACCAGGAGGACCTGCGCTGGGCCCTCCAGCTCGGCGCGGACATCATCGCGCTGTCGTTCGTGCGGTCCGCGAAGGACTTCGAGGACGTCAAGCGGATCATGGACGAGGAGGGCCGCATGGTCCCCGTCATCGCCAAGATCGAGAAGCCGCAGGCCGTCGAGAACCTCGCCGAGATCGTCGACGCGTTCGACGGCGTCATGGTCGCCCGCGGCGACCTCGCGGTCGAGCTCCCGCTCGAGCAGGTCCCGCTGGTCCAGAAGCGCATCGTCGAGCTCGCGCGTCGCAACGCCAAGCCGGTCATCGTCGCCACGCAGGTGCTCGAGTCCATGACGAACTCGCCGCGCCCGACGCGCGCCGAGGCGTCCGACTGCGCGAACGCCGTCCTCGACGGTGCCGACGCGGTCATGCTCTCGGGCGAGACCAGCGTGGGCGAGTACCCGATCCTCACGGTCCAGACGATGGCCCGCATCATCGAGGCGACGGAGGAGGCCGGCCGCGAGCGCATCGCGCCGCTCGGCTCGACCCCGCACACGCGCGGTGGCGCCATCACGCGCGCCGCCGCCGAGATCGGCGAGATCCTCGGCGCGAAGTACCTCGCGACGTTCACGCAGTCGGGCGACTCGGCGCGCCGCATGTCGCGCCTGCGCTCGTCGATCCCGCTGCTCGCGTTCACGCCGCGCGAGCACGTGCGCAACGTCCTGTCGCTCACGTGGGGCACCCAGACGTACCAGGTGCCCGAGGTGGAGAACACCGACGCGATGGTCGGCCAGGTCGACACGACCCTGCAGGCCAACGGCCTCGCCGAGGTCGGCGACCTCGTGGTCGTCGTCTCGGGCGCCCCGGTGGGCCAGCCCGGCACGACGAACTCGATCCTCGTGCACAAGATCGGTGACCACTCCGACCTGCGCAAGTGACCCGCCCGCGCCCCTGACGGCGCGGACCGGCACCTGACGCCCGACGGCGGCGCCCCTCCCGGGGCGTCGCCGTTCGTCGTCCCCGGGGTGGGTCCGCCGGGGTCGCCTCCCGCGGCGCCCACCTCCTCTGCGGGCCCTGCTCCCGTTGCCGTCGAGCGGGCACGCTGTGGGTGGGCGGCCCGGTGCCGCCGCCGGACGGGTCGGGTGAGAAGCGCGTCAGAGCCGTGCTCCGGGACGAGCACGACGGACCGGGGCGACGGGCGCGCAAGCCCGAGCACCCGAGTCGTCCCGGCGACCCCGCGGCGACCCGCGCGTGCCCGCTGTGGCCCGCCGCAAAGACGGAGACGTGCGGCGGGTCCGGGCTCTAGCCTCCTGGGATGCGTGCCGTGCCGTTCTCCCTGGACCCTGCGGTCGTGCGTGAGGTCGACGCGCGGCTGGACGGCGTCGTGCTCGACGAGCGCGTCGCGGTCCCGCTCGCGGTGGAGAGCGGGAGCCGGGCGTGGGGGTTCCCGTCACCGGACTCGGACTACGACTGCCGGTTCGTCTACGTCCGTGCGGAGGCGGAGTACCTCGACCCGTGGCCGCGGCGCGACGTCGTCGAAACCCCGCTCGACGCGGTGCTCGACGTGAACGGGTGGGACCTGCTCAAGGCGGTCCGGCTGCTCGTGAAGGGCAACGCGACGGTGCTCGAGTGGGCGCGGTCGCCGATCGTGTACCGCGCCGACGACGCGTTCCGTGCCGAGCTGCTGGCGGTCGCGGAGCGCGTCGTCGACCGTGACGCGCTGCGGCGGCACTACCTGCACGTCGGGCTCGGGCAGCGCGACCGGTGGTGGGCCGGGTCAGAGGTGCCGCTGAAGAAGGTGTTTCACGCGCTGCGTCCGGCGGCGACGCTGCGGTGGCTGCGGGTGCGTCCGGGCGACGTCGTCCCGCCGATGGACCTCGCCGCACTGCTCGCGGAGGGTGAGGCACCCGGCGGTGTGGTGCGGGAGGCGTCGGCGCTCGTCGCGCGCAAGGCCGTGACGCGCGAGACCGGCTCCGGCCCGGTGCCGGGTGCGCTCGCGGCGTTCGTCGACGACGAGCTGGCGCGCGCGTCCGCGGTCGCGGCGGCGCCTGCCGCCGGGCGCGCGGCCGCGCGCGAGGAGGCCGCGCGGTTCT
>NZ_WMKA01000020.1 GCF_009711085.1 Cellulosimicrobium composti | reverse complement strand
GCGGGCGCCGGCGGCTGCGGCTGCGGTGCCGCGGCCCCGGGAGTCGCGGGAGGCGTCGAGGCGCCGGGCGTGCCCCACGACGGGTTCGCCGGGGCGGCCGGGGCGCGGACGCCGCCGGCGCCGTCGGGCATGCGTGCGAGGAGCTGACGCGCCTCGCCCGAGCGCTCGGGCGCGCACAGGATGCCGTAGGCCGACGCGACGATCTGGCTCTGCGACGTGAAGTCGCGCCGGCCCCGCGTCAGGGCGTACGACAGCACCGAGAACAGCAGCCCGAACCCGGCGCCGATCGCGATCGCCGTGAGGACGAACCCGCCCTGCCCGGAGAAGAGGTAGAGCAGGATGCCGACGAAGAGGCCGAACCACGCACCCGAGGCCGCGCCCGCGAGCGCCACGCGCCCGTAGGTGAGCCGGCCCGTGACGCGCTCGACCATCTTGAGGTCGGTGCCCACGATCGTCACGAGCTCGACCGCGAACTTGTTGTCCGACAGGAAGTCGACGGCCTTCTGCGCCTCGAGGTACGTCGCGTAGGACGCGATCTGCTCCCCTCGCGGCGGGGTGGGGACACGGGGGACGGCACCCGGGCGTGACATGCTCATTCGCCCAGTCTGTCCTACTCGCGCGGAGCGCGCGAGGGCCGTGCCGGGAGGAACGCGCGGTGACCCCCGCGCGTGCGTAGGCTGGCCGCGTGAGCGCAGCCACCACCGTCTTCGTCGCGCGTCTGGCCGGGACCAGCGTGTTCGACCCCATCGGCGACCAGGTCGGGCGGGTGCGGGACGTCGTCGTGCTCATCCGGCCGAAGGGTGCCCCGCGCGCCGTGGGCCTGGTCGTCGAGGTCCCGGGCAGGCGCCGCGTGTTCCTCCCCCTCACGCGCGTGACGAGCATCGACGCGGGCCAGGTCATCTCGACGGGCCTGGTGAACATGCGGCGGTTCGAGCAGCGCGCCATGGAGACGCTCGCGGTCAGCGAGCTCCTCGAGCGCACGGTCGAGCTCGTCGACGGGTCGGGCTCGGCGACGATCGAGGACCTGGCGATCGAGCGGCAGCGCACGGGCGACTGGCTCGTCACCAAGCTGTACGTGCGCCGCCGCGCGCAGCACAAGGGCACGCTCGGGCTGCGGCGGCGGGGAGACACGCTCCTGGTCGACGTGGACGCGGTCACCGGCCTGGCGGGGAGCTCCGAGGCCCAGGGCGCCGCGATGCTCCTCGCCGCGTACGACGACCTCAAGCCGGCCGACCTCGCGGACGTCATCCACGACCTCGGGGACACCCGGCGTCTCGAGGTCGCGGGCGCGCTCGACAACGAGCGCCTCGCCGACGTCCTCGAGGAGCTGCCCGAGGACGACCAGGTCGCGATCCTCTCCGGGCTCGACAGCGACCGCGCCGCGGACGTGCTCGAGGCGATGCAGCCGGACGACGCGGCGGACCTCCTGCACGAGCTCCCCGAGGCGCAGGCCGCGCAGCTCCTCGAGCTCATGGAGCCCGAGGACGCGCGCGACGTGCGCCGCCTCCTCGCGTACGCCGAGGACACCGCGGGCGGCCTCATGACGTCCGACCCGGTCGTGCTCGGGCCGGAGACGACGATCGCGACCGCGCTCGCGCAGATCCGCCGCAAGGACCTCGCGCCCGCGCTCGCGTCGATGGTGTTCGTCGCGCGGCCGCCGCTCGAGACGCCGACGGGGCGGTTCCTCGGCGTCGCGCACTTCCAGCGCCTGCTGCGCGAGCCCCCGCACGCGGCCGTCGGCTCGGTGCTCGACTCGGACGTCGAGGGCGTCTCGCCCGACGCGCCGCTCGGCCGCGTGACCCGCATCCTCGCGACGTACGACCTGCTGTGCGTGCCCGTGCTCGACGCGGAGAAGCGCCTGCTCGGGGCGATCAGCGTGGACGACGTGCTCGACCACATGCTGCCCGACGACTGGCGCGAGAACGACGACGACGTGGACGCGGAACGCGCGCGCGCCACCGTCGCGGACGGGTCCGCGACGGTGCGCACCGCGGGTCGTCGCGGAGCGCCGGGGGTGGCCCGTGGCTGACCGTCTCGACACCCCGAAGACCGCGCGCCGCTCCCTCATCCCACGCGTCCGCGTCGACCAGGACGCCGTCGGGCGCGCGACGGAGGGCATCGCGCGCTTCCTCGGCACGCCCCGGTTCCTCGTCTACCTCACGGTGTTCTGCGCCGCGTGGATCATCTGGAACTCGTGGGGTCCCGAGGGCCTGCGGTTCGACTCCGCCGAGTTCGGGTTCACCGCGCTGACGCTCATGCTCTCGCTCCAGGCGTCGTACGCGGCCCCGCTCATCCTGCTCGCGCAGAACCGGCAGGACGACCGGGACCGCGTGACCGCCGAGCAGGACCGGCAGCGCGCGGAGCGCAACCTCGCGGACACCGAGTACCTCGCGCGCGAGATGGCGGCGCTGCGCATCGCGCTGAGCGAGGTCGCGACGCGCGACTTCGTCCGCTCGGAGATCCGCAACCTGCTCGAGGAGCTCGAGGAGAAGTCGGCGCGCCAGGCGCCCGACGACGAGCCGGCCGACCGCTGAGGGCGGGTGGCTACTGCGTCCCCTCGGCCGCGACGCGGCGCAGCCGCTCGACGAGGGCCGGGTCGCCCGCGACGGCGAGCCCCTCGTCCGTCCCGCGCCCCCACAGCCACAGGTCGAGCGCCCACGCGGTCCCGGACACCTGGGTCGTGGTCGAGCCCGGGAGGTCCACGAGCTGCGCGACGTCGAGGTCGTACGCGGTGCCCGACTCGGGCCCGGTCCCGGTGAAGCGCCCGAACGCGAGCTCCCAGCTCCGCGGCGTCTCGCCCGGGCCGTCGACGACGACCGACATCGTCGCACCGTCCGGGGTGAACACGCCCCACCCGGGGACGCCGTCGACCATGACGGCGAGCACCTCGTCGACGCCGTCCGCCGCGACCTCCGGGTCGGCGGGCGTCACGTCGCGGCCCGCGGTGAGCTCGGCGTCGGCGCGGTGGACCAGGGCCTCGTGCGCCTGGCGCCGCAGGACCCAGCCGACGTGCCGGCCGTCGTCGTGCCACGACCAGCACGGCTCGTCGGGGTCCCGGTCGGTGAGCGCCGCGACGAGCCGGCTCGTCGAGCGCTGGAGCAGCGCGGGCAGCTCGGCGTCCGACGCCGGGCGCGCGAGCGGCTCGACGTCGTCCCCGTCGAGCCCCTGCCCGGGGGCCGGCCCGACGACGCGCGCCCAGAAGTCCTGCACCTCCGCGAGGTGGTACAGCAGGTCGGCGCCCGTCCACTCGGGGCACGACGGGACGCGCGCGTCCGGAGGCGCGCTGCGCACGGCGTCGCCGAACAGCTCGGTGTCGCGCACGAGGGAGGCGAGGCGGTCCATGCGTGCACCGTAGTCCCCCGGTGCACCGCGCGCCGTGCGATCCGGCTCACGCCCGTCCCGGGACCTAGGGCCCGCGGGAACGTGGCGCGTCATGCCTACGATGGGGCCATGCCCGCCCCCGCCGCAGACCCGCTCGAGCACGCCGTCCGGCAGGCCCTCGCCACCGTCCTCGACCCCGAGATCCGGCGCCCGGTCACGGACCTCGGCATGATCCGCTCGGTGGAGGTCGCGCCGACCGGCGTCGTGACGGTGGGCGTGGACCTCACGGTCGCCACGTGCCCGATGCGCGACACGCTCGCGCGCGACGTCGCCACCGCGGTCCGCGCGGTCGACGGCGTGGCGGACGTGCGCGTGGACCTCGGCGTCATGAGCGCCGAGCAGCGCGCGGAGCTGCGCACGATGCTGCGTGGCGGCGTGGGCGAGCCGGAGATCCCGTTCGCGAAGCCCGACTCCCTGACGAAGGTGTACGCGGTCGCGTCGGGCAAGGGGGGCGTGGGCAAGTCGTCCGTCACCGCCAACCTCGCCGTCGCGCTCGCGGAGCAGGGCCTCGACGTCGGCGTGGTCGACGCGGACATCTACGGCTTCTCGATCCCGCGCATGCTCGGCGTCGACCGGCAGCCCACGCGGGTCGACAACATGCTCCTGCCGCCGATCGCGCACGGCGTGAAGGTCGTGTCGATCGGCATGTTCGTCCCGGCGGGCCAGCCCGTCGTGTGGCGCGGGCCGATGCTGCACCGCGCGCTCCAGCAGTTCCTCGCGGACGTCTTCTGGGGCGACCTCGACGTGCTCCTGCTCGACCTGCCGCCCGGGACGGGCGACATCGCGATCTCCGTGGCCCAGCTCCTGCCCGGCAGCGAGATCGTGGTCGTGACGACGCCGCAGGTCGCGGCGGCCGAGGTCGCCGAGCGCGCGGGGTCGATCGCCACGCAGACGCAGCAGGGCCTCGTGGGCGTCGTCGAGAACATGTCGTGGCTCGAGCAGCCCGACGGGTCGCGCCTCGAGATCTTCGGGTCCGGGGGCGGCGAGCGCGTCTCCGCGAACCTGTCGCGCGCCACCGGGACCGACGTGCCCCTGCTCGGGCAGGTGCCGCTCGACGTGTCGCTGCGCGAGGCCGGCGACGGCGGCACGCCCGTGGTGCTCGCCGACCCCGCCTCGCCCGCCGCGGTCGCGCTGCGCGACGTCGCGCTCGGCCTCGCCCGACGGCCGCGCGGGCTCGCGGGCCGCTCGCTCGGCGTCACCGTCGTCTGACGCCCGAGGACGCCGTCACGGCCTGCGCCGCCGCACCCCCGCGCGTCCGCGCGGGCACCCGCCCGTCCCTGCTCCGCGTCACGGTATAGTCGCGCCCGCATCTCGTCAGGGGGACGGCCCACGCGGCCGGTGAGGGGGCTGTGCCGTGGCGTCGTCGTCGCCGTGCCGTGCGCTCCCGACCCCGCGGACCCTGCCCCGACCTGCGACGTCGCACGTCCGCGCCCGGCACCGGCGCGCACCGCGCCGCGCCGGTGCGTCCTCCGCGCGTCGCGCCGCGGGGCAACCACCCGGCTTACCCGACGGTGACCGCCCGTTGAACCCCTCCGGCCGGAACTCCTCCCCAGGGCTGACGACGCGTCCCGCCGCCCCGCCCTAGCCTCGCTCCGGGCGGCCGTCGCCCGCCCCGTCGCACGTCACCGCCGTCCGCACCGTCGCACGTCACCGCCGTCCGCCCTCGCCGCCCAGGAGCCTTCACGTGGGTATCACCCGCAGGATCGTCTTCCCCGCCCTCCGTCTCGTCGTCTGGGGGGTCATCGCCGTGTCGCTCGCCGTGATCGCCTTCCGCTCGGCCCCCGAGCCGCCCGCCGACCCGGCGTTCCCGACCGCCGAGATCGTCGAGCCGCGCGTCGCCGTGACGACCGCCGACGTCACGAACACCGTCACGCTCGCGGGCCAGGTCGTCGCCGACCCGGCCGCGCCGCAGAAGGTCACGCAGCGCGGCGTCGTCACGGCCGTGCACGCCAAGCCCGGCGACGTCGTCGAGGCCGGCGCGCCCCTGCTCGAGGTCACGCTCGAGGAGCCGCGCGAGCCCCTCACGGAGACCGACCCGGAGACCGGCGAGGTCACCGTCACGGAGCGGCGGCCGAAGGTGACCCGCGAGACGGTGAAGGCCACGACCGGCGGCACCGTGGCGACGTTCACCGCGCTGAAGGACCAGGAGGTCGCCGTGGGCGAGGACTTCGCGTCGATCTCGCCCGGGACGCTCTCGGTGACGGGCAGCATGGTCGCCGAGCAGCAGTTCCGCCTCCTGCAGATCCCCGCCGAGGCGATCGTCACCGTGACGGGCGGACCCGCGCCGTTCACGTGCACCGGCCTGCGCATGGGCGCCGCCGCGACGCCCGGCGGGACGCCCGAGGAGGGCGCGGCCGACCCCGGCGCGGGCGGCTCGTCCGCGAGCGTCACGTGCGCGGTGCCGGGCGACGTCACGGTGTTCGCCGGTCTCGCCGCGGAGCTCGAGATCACCGCGGGCTCGGTCGAGGGCGCGCTCGTCGTGCCGGTCACCGCGGTGCTCGGCCGGGTCGAGCAGGGCAAGGTGTGGGTCGTCGGCGAGGACGGCGAGCCCGAGGAGCGCGCCGTGACGCTCGGCCTCACCGACGGGTCCGTCGTCCAGGTGACCGAGGGCCTCGCCGAGGGCGACGAGGTGCTCGAGTTCGTGCCCGGCGAGGACGTGGTCCCGGTCGTCGACCCCATGACCGGCGAGGTGATCGGGGGATGAGCCTCCTGGAGCTCAGCGGGGTCACCCGCTCCGTCGTGCTCCCCGACGACCGCACGCTCGAGATCCTGCGTGGGATCGACCTCACCGTGGACGCGGGCGAGCACGTGTCGATCGTCGGGCGCTCGGGGACGGGCAAGTCCACCCTCCTCAACATCCTCGGGCTGCTCGACGCCCCCACGAGCGGCGAGTACGTGCTCGACGGCGTGCCCATCGGCAGGCTCTCCGGCCGCGCCCGGGCGCGGCGCCGTGGCACCGACTTCGGGTTCGTCTTCCAGCAGTTCAACCTGCTCCAGGGCCGCACCGCGCTGGAGAACGTCGTCGCGCCCCTGCTCTACGCGCGCGGGCGGCAGTTCTGGCAGCGCCGGACGCTCGCCGCGGAGATGCTCGAGCGCGTGGGTCTCGGCGACCGCCTCGACACGCGGCCCGAGAAGCTCTCGGGCGGCGAGCAGCAGCGCGTCGCGATCGCGCGCGCACTGGTGCGCGTGCCGCGGGTCATCCTCGCGGACGAGCCGACGGGCGCGCTCGACGTCGACACGGGCAGCGAGGTCATGGACCTGCTGGACACCATCGCGCGCGAGAACGGCTCGGCGCTCATCGCGATCACGCACGACCTCGCGGTCGCGTCGCGCGCGGCGCGCCAGTTCCGGCTCGCGGAGGGCGTGCTCACCCCGATCGCCATCAGCGCGCGCAGCGCCGGGTCGCTCGGGGCGCTCGGCGCGCCGGGAGGCCAGCCCTCGGGCCCGGGCGCGGACCCCGGTGCGGCGGGCCACCCCGCGGAGTCCGGGGACGACCAGGCCGAGCACGTCGCCCGGCCCCTCGTGCCGGCGCACGGCGCCGCCCCGGGCGAGGGGGACGCCGCGTGACCGGGATCGTGGGCTCGGTCCTCGAGGCGTGGGACGAGCTGCGGGTCCACAAGGTCCGCGTGCTGCTCGCGCTCGTCGGGGTCGCCGTCGCCGTCTGCGCCATCACCGCGATCTCCGCCGCCGGCGAGATGCTGCGCCAGGTCTCCGCCGAGCAGAACGACCGCTGGAACGGGCGCGCGGCCACGCTCCAGGTGTCCGCGTGGCCGACGGGCGAGGGCGGCAGCGTGATGCCCGCGCCCGAGGAGTACGAGCAGGTCTTCGACGAGATCGTCGAGCGCTACTCCGTCGGGTACTCGTCGATGCTGCGCAACGCGCCCGCGCCGGTGCGCTTCCCCGAGGGCACGCGCGAGGTCTACACGACGGGCGTGGAGCCCGACTGGGCCACGATGCACCGCTTCGAGGTCACGTCCGGGCGCTGGTTCACCGACGCGGACGCGGACCGCCTCTCGCCCGCGCTCGTCGTCAACCAGGCGTTCCTCGACGCGCTCGGCGGCGTGTCCGTGGCCGAGCACCCGACCGTGACGATCGGGGGCGACAACCCCGTCGTCGCGACGGTCGTCGGCGCCTACCCCGACGCCTGGCCGCAGGCCGAGCCCGAGGCGTACGTGCTGGTCGGCGCCCAGGCCGCGTGGGTCACCCCGGAGTCGCTCGAGATGACCGGGCCCCCGAGCCTCGAGCTGTGGGTGCCCGAGGAGCTCGCCGACGACCTCGTCGGGCTCGTCCAGCGCGACGTCGCGGGGGCCCTGAGCGGCGTGCAGGCCGACGTCTTCCGGTTCGACTCCCCCGACTACGCGAGCGTCGACGGCGCGATCCGGCTGGTCGTGCTGGGCGTCAGCGTGATCGCGCTGCTGCTCGGCGGGCTCGGGCTCGTCAACATCGCGCTCGTCACCGTGCGGTACCGGATCCGCGAGATCGGGATCCGCCGGAGCTTCGGCGCGAGCTCGGGCCGCGTGTTCTTCTCCGTGATGATGGAGAGCGTCGTCGCGACGACCGTCGCCGGCGTGCTGGGCGTCACGGTCGCCGTCGTCGCCCTGCACAACCTGCCGCTCGACGCGCTCATGGGGTACCCGGTGCAGGACCGGCCCGGATTCCCGCTCTCCGCCGCCGTGACGGGCATGGTCGCCGCCGTCGGGATCGGGGCGCTCGCGGGTCTCCTGCCGGCGCTCGTCGCCGTGCGGGTCAAGGTGATCGACGCGATCCGGTACTGAGATCCGGTACTGACAGGTCCGCCCGGCCCGCGTCGTCGGGCCGGGCGGAGGACGCCGGTCGCACGACACGGATGTTGAGTCCTGTTCGATCGTGTTGGATTTCTCGGCGATGTGGACAATACTGGTCGCATGCTCGCCTCACAGCGCCAGGAGCGCATCCTCGCGGAGATCCGCGACCACGGCGCGGTCAGGATCGGCGACCTGACTCGAGAGCTCGGCGTCTCCGACATGACGATCCGGCGCGACCTCGTGGAGCTGGCCGACCAGGGTCTCGTCCGCAAGGTCCACGGGGGCGCCGTCGCCCCGCACACGACCGCGCACGAGCCCGGGTTCGCCGCGAAGAGCTCGCGCGAGGCCGCCGAGAAGGAGGCCATCGCCACGGCCGCGGCGCGCCTCATCACGCCGGACGCGTCCGTCGCGCTCAGCGCGGGAACGACGACCCACCTGCTCGCCGCCCGCATCGCCGCGGACCCGGCGCTGCGCCCCCTGACCGTCGTGACGAACTCGCTCCCCGTCGCCGAGGTCCTCCACCGCGCGAACGACCCGCGCCTCGAGACCATCCTCACCGGCGGCAGCCGGACGCCGTCCGACGCGCTCGTCGGACCGCTCGCCGAGGCGGCGCTGGCGGGCCTGCGCGTCGACCTCGCGTTCGTCGGGGCGCACGGCGTCGACCCCGAGATCGGCCTCACGACCCCCAACCTCGACGAGGCGGCGACCAACCGCGCGCTCATCGACGCGGCGGGCCGCACCGTCGTCCTCGCCGACCACACCAAGTGGCACACGACCGGCCTGCGCGTCTTCGCGACGTTCGCCGACGTCGACGTGCTCGTCACCGACGCGGGCCTCGCCGAGGACGAGCGCGCCCGCGTCCACGACCTCGTCGAGCAGCTCGTCGTCGCCTGACGCGGCGCCCCACGACGCACCATCGACCCCGCACCCGCGATCGGAACCCCGCACGCATGAACCCGCACCTGCGCCGCACCTCGACCCGCCTCGCCGACGGACGCGAGCTCGTCTACTTCGACGACTCCCCCGAGTACGTCTCGGGTGAGCGCTCACGTCGCCTCGACGACCCGCGGCCACTGCCGGACCGGTTCGCGCCTGTCCCGGGACCGGACGGGACGCCGCGCCCCTACGAGGGGCCCGAGATGCGGCGCGACCCGCTCACGGGCGACTGGGTGCCGCTCGCCGCGCACCGCATGAACCGCACGTTCCTGCCCGCGGCCGACTCGTGCCCTCTGTGCCCGGCGCGGCCGGGCAGCGCCTACTCCGACGGCGAGGTCCCCGACACCGACTACGACGTCGTCGTGTTCGAGAACCGCTTCCCGTCGCTGCAGCGCGTGCCCGGGGTACCGGACGCCGTCGTCGAGGACGCGCCGCTCCAGCTCCACGCCCCGGCGGCGGGCCGGTGCGAGGTCGTCTGCTTCTCGAGCGACCACCAGTCGTCGTTCGGCGCGCTCCCCCCGCAGCGCGTGCGCACGATCATCGACGCGTGGGCCGACCGCACGGCCGCGCTCGGTGCCGAGCCGGGCGTCGAGCAGGTGTTCTGCTTCGAGAACCGCGGCCAGGAGATCGGCGTCACGCTCCACCACCCGCACGGGCAGATCTACGGCTACCCGTACGTCACGCCGCGCACCCGCGCGATGCTCGACCAGGCGCGCGAGCACCACCGGCGCACGGGCCGCAACCTCCTGCGCGACGTCCTCGAGTCCGAGCTCGCCGACGGGCGCCGCGTCGTCCTCGAGACCGAGCACTGGGTCGCGTACGTGCCGTACGCCGCCCGGTGGCCCGTCGAGGTCCACCTCGCCCCGCGCCGCGACGTGCCCGACCTCCCGGCGCTGACCGACGCCGAGCGCGACGACCTCGCGACCGCGTACCTCGAGCTCCTGCGCCGCCTCGACCGGTTCTTCGAGACGGCCGACGGCGAGCCGATCCCGCTGCCGTACATCGCCGCGTGGCACCAGGCGCCCGCCCACGAGGGCCGCTCGGTCGCCGACGGCGGCACCGACGAGGTGACGCTCGCACGCCTGCACCTGCAGGTGTTCTCCGTGCTGCGCGCGCCCGGCAAGCTCAAGTACCTCGCCGGCTCGGAGTCCGGCATGGGCGCGTGGATCAGCGACACCACGCCGGAGCGCATCGCGGCGCGCCTCCAGGAGCTCGCCCCGACGAGCGCCGCGCGCGGGTGGGTCCCCGCGCTGTCCGACGACGAGGGCGCCGCCCGGGCGCGCGCGGTCCTCGCCGCGGCGTTCGGCGGGCCGGACGACGACCCGGCAGCGGACGCCGCCGCGGCGCCCGGCGAGGACGACGTGCGCGTCTGGGCCGCCCCGGGCCGCGTCAACCTCATCGGCGAGCACACCGACTACAACGCGGGCCTCTGCCTGCCGATCGCCCTCCCCCACCGCACGTACGTCGCGCTGCGCCCGCGCACGGACTCGCTCGTGCGCCTCGCGTCCGCCCAGGCTCCCGGCGAGACGTGGACCGCGCGCCTCGAGGACGTCACCCCGGGCGAGGTCGCGGGCTGGGGGTCGTACGTCGCGGGCGTCGCGTGGGCACTGCGCGAGCACCTCCTCGCGCAGGGCGCCGACCCGGCGTCGATCACCGGCTTCGACGCCGCCGTCGACTCGAGCGTCCCGTTCGGCGCGGGGCTGTCGTCCTCGGCCGCGCTCGAGTGCTCGGTCGCCGTCGCGCTCGACGACGTCGCCGGCCTCGGCCTGAGCGCGAGCGACGCCGGCCGCGCCGTGCTCGCCGCGGCGAGCGTCCGCGCCGAGAACGAGATCGCGGGGGCGCCGACCGGCGGCATGGACCAGTCGGCCGCGCTGCGCGCCCGCGCCGGGCACGCGCTCCTGCTCGACTGCCGCCCCGGGCTCGACCCGGTCGAGTCCGCGGAGCAGGTGCCGTTCGACCTCGACGCCGCCGGCCTCGCCCTGCTCGTCGTCGACACGCGCGCCGAGCACCGGCTCGTCGACGGCCAGTACGCCGCACGCCGCGCCACGTGCGAGGACGCGGCCCGCACGCTCGGGCTCGCGTCGCTGCGTGACCTCGCCGACGCCGTCGACGCGAGCGACGACCCCGCGGGCACGCTCGCCGTCTCGCTCGACAAGCTGCCCGACGACGTCGCGCGCCGCCGCGTGCGCCACGTCGTCACCGAGATCGGCCGGGTGCGCGAGCTCGTCGCGCTGCTGCGCGAGGGTCGCCCCGACGCGATCGGGCCGCTCATGAACGCGTCGCACGCGTCGCTGCGCGACGACTACGAGGTGTCGAGCGTCGAGCTCGACGTCGCCGTGGACGCCGCGCGCGTCGCCGGCGCCCTCGGCGCGCGCATGACGGGCGGCGGGTTCGGCGGCTCCGCGATCGCGCTCGTGCGCGCCGACCAGGTCGAGGCCGTCGCCGACGCCGTCCGCGCCGCGTTCGAGCGCGAGGGCCTCGGCGCCCCGGGGTTCCTCCTCGCGACGCCGTCCGCGCCCGCCGAGCGCGTCGCCTGACGGGTGCCGCTCAGACGTCGTAGGTGACGACGAGCGGCGCGTGGTCGCTCCAGCGCTCCTCGTGCGACGGCGCGCGGTCGACCTCGACCTTGACGGCGCGCTCGGCGAGCGACGGCGTCGCGAGCTGGTAGTCGATGCGCCAGCCCGAGTCGTTGTCGAACGCGCGCCCGCGCCACGACCACCACGTGAACGGGCCGGGACCCTCGCCGCCGTGCAGCCGCCCCAGGTCGACGAGCCCGACCTCGTCGAGCCACGTGTCGACGTACGCGCGCTCCTCGGGCAGGAAGCCGGCGCTCTTGAGGTTGCCCTTCCAGTTCTTGATGTCGGCGTTGCGGTGGGCGATGTTGAGATCGCCCGCGAGGACGACCCTCTCGCCCGTGGCCGCGAGGGCGCGCAGCCGGGCCGTGACCTTCTCCAGGTAGGCGTACTTGGCGACCATCGTCTCCGGCTGGCTCACCGTGCCGGAGTGGATGTACGCCGAGACCACGGTGACGCGGCCGCCGTCCGGGAGGTCGAGGTCCGCCTCGACCCACCGGCCCGTGTCGACCGGCGGCTCGGGCTCGCCCGCACCGAGGCCGACGCGCACGGCGGACACCGGCAGCCGTGACGCGACCGCGACCCCGGCCCGCCCCTTGATGTCGCACGCCTGGTGCGCGACGTGCCACCCGTCGAGGAGGTCGTTCACGACCGAGTCGGGGGCGCGGACCTCCTGCAGCAGCAGGACGTCCGGGGTGCGGGACGCGATCCAGGCGTCCATCCCCCGGCGGTAGGCGGCGCGGATCCCGTTGACGTTGGCGGTGGCGATGGTCAGCACGCGTGCCATCCCATCACACGCCGGTGACAGCCTCGTCAGCCGGGCGACGTGGGCTCGGTCACCGTCACCGGGGCGGTGCGCGCGGGCCGGAACGCGCCCGCGAGGACGGCCGAGACGGCGGCGAGCGCGGCGAGCACGACGAACCCGGCGCGGAGCTGGTGCGCGGTCGCGAAGACCCCGGTGAGCACGCCGCCGAGCACGGCGCCCGCGTACGTGAACACGTTGAGCCGCGCGACCGCCCGGTCCGTGACCGCGGCGACGACGCCGTCCCGCGGGCCGGCCACGACGTCGGCCGTCGGTGCCGCCGGGATCTCGACGTCGCCCCGCGCGACCGCGTCCGACGCGGGGCCGGCGGCCGCCGCCACGGCCTCCCGCGCCCGGTCGCCGATCGCGGAGAACGCGAGAGGTGCGACGACGCCCAGGCCGAGCCCGGTCGCCGCGAGGCCCAGGACCGCGACGGGCCACGCGGGGGCCGCCGCGACCGCGAGGAAGCCGAGGGCGCCCACCGTGCCGCCCCCGCGCACGACCCGGACGCGGCCGACCCGCTCGACGAGGCCGTCGCCGAGGAGGCGGGACACGATGAGCGCGGCCTGGTACGCGGCGTACCCGAGCGGGGCGGCGACGGCGCTCGCGGCGAGGACGTCGCGCAGGAACGTCGCGCTCCAGCTCGACACGGCGGAGTCGGCGACGGGGAACGCGAGCATCCCTGCCCCGAGCAGCGCGACGGTGCCCGCCGCGACCCGGACCAGGCCCCCGGCCGGGCGGCCCCGCCCGAGGTCGGCACCCCCGGGACCGGGCCCAGCGACCGGCACGGGCGGCGTGCCACCCGGAGCGTCCAGGCTCGCGCCCGTGTCGGTGCCGTCGTCCACCGTGGGCACCCCGCGCGCGGCGACGGGCGCGGGGACGGCCGGACCGGCGTCGGGCAGACGCGCCGCGAGCACGACGGCGCCGACGGCGACGAGCGCGGCGAGGAGCGGGAGCGCGACGGGTTGGCTGAGCGTCGCGAGCGCCGAGCCGGAGACGGCGAGCGCGCCGAGCACCCCGCCCGCGGCGTTCGCGGCGTAGAACGACGCGAGCAGGCTGCGCCCCTGGGCCCGCTCGACGTCGATCCCGAGCATGTTCATCGCGGCGTCGACCGCGCCGAGCGCGAGCCCGTACAGCCCGATCGCGACGAAGAACACGGGCCAGGACGGCGCCGCCCCGATCCCCGCGACCGCCGCCGCGGCGAGGAGCAGCCCACCCACGACGACCGTCCGCGCCCCGCGCTGCGCCGCCACGACCCCGGAGAGCGCGCTGCCGAGCCCGGCGAGCACGCACACCCCCAGCACGACGAGCGTGACGACGTCGTCGCCCATGCCGAGCCGGTCCTTGTACCCGGGGATGCTCGTGAGCACCACCGCGAACCCGAACCCCTGCACGGCGTACGCCGCCGTCGTCGCGATGCGCGCCCTCGTCACCCGCGCAGACTAGCGCCCGCGCGACGCGACCGGGCAAGTCCCGCGGCGCGGCCGGCGGGCTGCGTTCGCACCGCCTCGGACGGTCCGACCGCACGAGCCGAGCACGCGCACGAGGTGAGCGGACACGCGAGGGGGCGGGTGCATGTCGCGGGTCGTGGTGGGCCTGGCGGGAGGCCGCGAGGCACGAGCGGCCGGATGGTAGACCCGCGACATGCACCCGCCCCCTCGCCCACGGCGACCCGGAACGGGCGACCGGGCGTCAGGCGGAGGCGCGCTCCGCCGCGTCCACGACGTTCGCGAGCAGCATCGCGCGCGTCATGGGCCCCACCCCGCCGGGGTTGGGCGAGATCCAGCCCGCGACCTCGGCGACGTCGGGCGCGGCGTCGCCGACGACGCGGCTCTTGCCGGTCTCGGGGTCGACCTCGCGCGAGACGCCGACGTCGATGACGACGGCCCCGGGCTTGACCATGTCGCGCGTGATGATGCCCCGGACGCCGGCGGCCGCGACGACGACGTCGGCCCGGCGCACGAGCTCTTGGAGGTCGGTCGTGCCGGTGTGCGTGAGGGTGACGGTCGCGTTGACCTCGCGACGCGTGAGCAGCAGGCCGATGGAGCGGCCGACGGTCACGCCGCGGCCGACGACCACGACCTCCTTGCCCGCGAGGGAGATCCCGTGCCGCTCGATGAGCTCGATGATCCCGCGCGGCGTGCACGGGAGCGGCGAGGTGACCTCCTCGTTGACGCGCAGCACGAGGCGGCCGAGGTTGGTCGGGTGCAGCCCGTCCGCGTCCTTGGCCGGGTCGATGAGCTCGAGCACGCGGTTCGTGTCGATGCCCTTCGGGAGCGGGAGCTGCACGATGTACCCCGTGCAGGCCGGGTCGTCGTTGAGGCGGCGGACCGCGGCCTCGATGTCCTCCTGCGTGGCGTCGCCGGGCAGGTCCTCGCGGATCGAGGCGAGCCCGACCTCGGCGCAGTCGCGGTGCTTGCCCGCGACGTACCACTGGGAGCCCGGGTCGTCGCCGACGAGGAGCGTGCCGAGTCCCGGCACGACGCCCTTGCTCGCGAGGACGGCGATGCGCTCGGCGAGCTCGGCCTTGATCGCCGCCGCGGTGGCCTTGCCGTCGAGGATCTGCGCGCTCACTGCTGCAGGCCCGGGTACAGCGGGAAGTCGGCCGTGAGCTTCTGCACGCGCGCGCGCAGCGCGTCGGCGTCGGTCGCGGCGCCCTCGCGCAGCGCGGTCGCGATGATCTCGGCGACCTCGGTGAACTCGGCGTCGCCGAAGCCGCGGGTCGCGAGCGCGGGCGTGCCGATGCGCAGGCCGGACGTGACGCGCGGCGGGCGCGGGTCGAACGGCACGGCGTTGCGGTTCACGGTGATGCCGACCTCGTGCAGGAGGTCCTCGGCCTGCTGGCCGTCGAGCGCGGAGTGGCGCAGGTCGACGAGCACGAGGTGGACGTCGGTGCCGCCGGTGAGGACGGACACGCCGGCCTCGGCCACGTCGGGCTGGGCGAGGCGGTCGGCGATGATGCTCGCACCGCGCAGCGTGCGCTCCTGGCGGTCGCGGAAGCCGTCGGTCGCCGCGACCTTGAACGACACGGCCTTGGCGGCGACGACGTGCATGAGCGGGCCGCCCTGCTGGCCCGGGAACACGGCGGAGTCGATCTTCTTGGCGTACTCCTCCTTGCTGAGGATGAAGCCGGAGCGGGGGCCGCCGATCGTCTTGTGCACCGTGGAGGAGACGACGTCCGCGTACGGCACCGGCGACGGGTGCAGGCCCGCGGCCACGAGGCCCGCGAAGTGCGCCATGTCGACCCAGAGCTTCGCGCCGGCCTCGTCCGCGATCTCGCGGAACGCGGCGAAGTCGAGGTGGCGCGGGTACGCGGACCAGCCGGCGATGATGACGTCGGGGCGCGTCTCGAGGGCCTGCTTGCGGACCTCGTCCATCTCGATGCGGTACGACTGCGGGTCCACACCGTACGCCGAGACGTCGTAGAGCTTGCCGGAGAAGTTGATCTTCATGCCGTGCGTGAGGTGGCCGCCGTGGGCCAGCTCGAGGCCGAGGATCCGGTCGCCCTTGTTGATGAGCGCGTGCAGGACGGCGGCGTTCGCCTGGGCGCCCGAGTGCGGCTGGACGTTGGCGTGCTCGGCGCCGAACAGCGACTTGGCGCGGGCGATCGCGAGGTTCTCCGCGACGTCGACCTGCTCGCAGCCGCCGTAGTAGCGGCGGCCCGGGTAGCCCTCGGCGTACTTGTTGGTGAGCACGGAGCCCTGCGCCTGCAGGACGGCGCGCGGGACGAAGTTCTCGGACGCGATCATCTCGAGGGTGTCGCGCTGGCGTGCGAGCTCCCCGTCGAGGACGGCCGCGATCTCGGGGTCGAGCTCGGCGAGCGGGGTGTCGAGGACGTTGTCGGCTGGCTGGGCGCTCATGGCGTCTCCTCCGCTGGTTCTGGCAGTTCGTCGTCGGTGGTCACGTCCCGGCTCGCCGGGTACGCCCCACCAGTGGGGTGACCCGGGGCCCAGGCGAACGACCCGTCGTCTGCACAGCGTGCCGCTCCCCGGTGGTGATCCACCCTGCCCGGGCGGAGATCCCGGGCGGCGCCAGTCGCGACGCGTCGATCCTAGCGCACGGCCCGCGGGCCGGTCCGGCCCTCTCGCCCGGACCCGCCCGTCCCCGGTGGCGCGGGGCTACTCCTGCCCGACGGCGCCGGACTCGTTGCGCGCCTCGGCCTCGCCGAGGATGCGGCGCAGGTAGGTGTACGTGAGGTCGCCCGCGGCCTTGTCGTACTGCTCCTCGTACCCGTGCTTGGTGTACATCGCGAGGTTCTGCTTGGAGTCCTTGCCGGTGAAGACCCAGATCTCCGTGGTCTGCTCGGGCAGGTAGGGCAGCACCTCGAAGAGCATCTGCGTGCCGATGCCGCGGCCCTGCATGTCGGGCGCGACCGCGAGCCGGCCGAGCGTCGCCTTGCTGCCCTCGATCTCGACGCGGACCGAGCCCACGAGGCGCGGGCCGAGCCACGCGCCGATCGTCACGACGTCCTCGCGCGCGAGGTCCTCGCGCAGCTCGTGCAGGGTCTGGGTCAGCGGGGGGATGTTCGGGTCCTGGTAGAGCTGCGCCTCGGTGACGAACGCCGCCCGGCGCAGGGTCAGGAGCTCACCGGCCTCGGCATCGTCGACGAGGCGGGTCGTGATCTGCGCGTCGCTCATGAGGACATCGTGTCAGACATCGCGGGGCCCGACCGCGCGCGTCCGGGTGATGTCCGCACCGGGGACGCGCGCCTCGTCGCGGCCCGCACGCGGCTACCCTCTGAGGGGTGTCCACGACAGATCCCCGTGGCGCCGACGTCCCCGACACCTCGGCGCTCCGTCCCGCGCAGCCCTCGACCGGCGACCCCACGCACTGGGTCCTCACGCTCTCGTGCCCGGACGGGCCGGGGATCGTGCACGCCGTCGCCGGCGCGCTCGCCCGCCTCGGCGGCAACATCACGGAGTCGCAGCAGTTCGGCGACCCGCTGTCGGGGCTGTTCTTCATGCGCGTGCAGGTCGAGGCGGCCGCCGAGCGCACCGAGCTCGAGCGCGCGGTCGAGGAGGTCGCGGCGCGGTTCGGCATGACGTGGCAGCTCGACGTGGTCGGGCGCCGCGTCCGCACGCTGCTCATGGTCTCCAAGGCGCCGCACTGCCTCGTCGACCTGCTGTACCGCGAGCGCTCGCAGGGCATGCCGATCGAGGTCGTGGGCGTCGTCGGCAACCACCGCGACCTCGAGGACATCGCGTCGTTCTACGGCAAGCCGTTCCACCACGTCCCGGTCACGCGGGACACGAAGCCCGCGGCGGAGGCGCGCCTGCGCGAGCTCGTGACGGAGCTCGACGTCGAGCTCGTCGTCCTCGCGCGGTACATGCAGATCCTCTCGGACGAGCTGTGCCGCGAGATGACCGGGCGCATCATCAACATCCACCACTCGTTCCTGCCGAGCTTCAAGGGCGCGCGTCCGTACGCCCAGGCGCACGACCGCGGCGTCAAGCTCATCGGCGCGACGTCGCACTACGTGACGGGCGACCTCGACGAGGGCCCGATCATCGAGCAGGACGTCGAGCGCGTCGACCACACGCGCCGCGTCGAGGACCTCGTCGCGATCGGCGAGGACGTCGAGCGCCAGACGCTCGCGCGCGCCGTGCGCTGGCACGCCGAGCACCGCGTGCTGCTCGACGGGCATCGCACCGTCGTCTTCCGCTGACCGCCCGCCCACCACGACGGCCCCCGTCGCGTCCGTGGACGTGACGGGGGCCGTCGTGCGCGGCGGCGTGCCGGTTCGCCGCCGCTCCCCCGGCGCTCGACGCGCCCGGGGACTCGCCGGTCAGGCGAGGGTCACTTGGTGAGCTCCTCGAGGGTGGGGTCACCCGCGTAGACCTCGGCCGCGTTCTCCTGCGTGACGATGATCGGCTCGAGGAGGAAGGCCGGGACGACCTTCACGCCGTTGTCGTACGACTCGGTGTCGTTGATCTCCGGCTCCTCACCCGCCTGGAGCGCCTTGACGGCGTTGATCGACTCCTCGACGAGCTTGCGCGTGTCCTTGTAGATCGTCGAGTACTGCTCGCCCGCGACGATCGACTTCACCGACTCGACCTCGGAGTCCTGGCCCGTGATGACCGGGGTCTCCTTGCCGGCCTGCTTGGCCGAGGTGAGCGCGGCGCGCGCGAGCGTGTCGTTCGGCGACAGGACGCCGTCGAGCTCGGTGTCGGCGTAGCTGCCCGAGAGCACGGTGTCCATGCGCTTCTGGGCGTTCTCGGCCTTCCAGCCCTGCGTCGCGACCTGCTCGAACGACGTCTGGCCGGACGGGACGACGAGCGTGCCGTCGTCGATCTTCGGCTGCAGGACGCTCATGGCGCCCTCGAAGAACGGCGTCGAGTTCGCGTCGTCGGGCGAGCCGGCGATGAGCTCGATGTTGTACGGGCCCTCGCCCTTGCGCTCCGCGAGACCCTGGAGCAGCGCCTCGCCCTGGAGCACGCCGACCTGGTAGTTGTCGAACGCGATGTACTCGTCGACGGCGTCCGTGTTCTTCACGAGGCGGTCGTACGCGATGACGGTCGCGCCGTTGTCCTTGGCGTTCTTGAGCTGGGTCCCGAGCTGCGAGCCGTCGATCGCGCCGACGATGATGACCTTCGCGCCCTGCTCGACCATGGCGTCGATCTGGCTCTGCTGCTCCGAGACACCGCCGTTGGCGAACTGGACGATCGGCTCGAAGCCGGCCTCCGTGAGCCCGTCGTTGAACAGCTCCTCGGCGAGGACCCAGTTCTCCGACGTCTTCTGCGGGAGCGCGACACCGATGGTCGCGCCCTCCTCGAAGCCGGCGGCCGCGGACTCGCCGCCGGTCGCCTCACCGCCACCGGTGTCGCCGCCGCGGTCGGACGAGCAGCCGCTGAGCACGAGCGCACTCGCGGCGGACAGCGCCAGGAGCGTCGTGGTGAGCTTCTTCATGGGTACCACTTTCTTGTCGGGCATCCGTCGTCGGATGCGGTCGTGGGGTCGTACGGGTGGTGGGTGGGACGTGCGCGTCAGCCCTTGGCGGCCGTCGCCCCGGCCTCGACGGGGACCTCGGGCTGGACGTCGTCGGCGCCGGTGACGGCCCCGGTGCCCTTGTCGCGCCGCGACGGGAAGATGAGGCCGATGATCGACGGGCGGCCCTGCACCTTGTTGTAGACGTCGAACGCGACGGCGATGAGGAGCACGAGGCCCTTGATGATCTGGGTCATGTCGGAGCCGACGCCCATGAGCTGCAGGCCGTTGTTGAGGACCGCCATGACGAGGCCACCGATGACGGACCCGACGACGGTGCCGACGCCGCCGGAGACGGCCGCGCCGCCGATGAAGACGGCCGCGATGGCGTCGAGCTCCCACATGTTGCCGTCGAACGGGCCGGACGCCGTGGAGCGGCCGATGAAGATCATCCCGGCGAGCGACGCGAGGATCGACATGTTCATCATGACGAAGAAGTTGGTGCGCTTGATGTTGACGCCGGACAGCGCGGCCGCGGCGCGGTTGCCGCCCACCGCGTACACGTGGCGGCCGGTGATGGTGCGCGACGCGACGAACTGGTAGACGACGACGAGCAGCACGAGGACGAGCGCCGGGACGGGGAACGACGTGCCGACGCGGCCCGAGCCGTAGAGGTACGTGAGGTACGCGATGACGGCGCCGAACAGGACGACGCGCGTCACGGCGACCGACGTCGGGACGGGCTCGGCGCCGAGCTTGCGGGCGCTCGCGCGCCGGCGGACCTCGGCCCAGACGACGGCACCGATCGCCAGGACGCCGAGGAGGAGGGTCGAGTTGTTGAGGCCGGTGTTCGGGCCCCACTCGGGGAGGTAGCCGCCGCCGAGGGTCTGGAGCTCCTGAGGGACGGGCACGGTGTTCGACTTGCCGATGAACTGGTTGAGACCGCGGAACAGCATCATGCCCGCGAGCGTCGTGATGAACCCGGGGATGCCGACGTAGGCGACCCACCAGCCCTGCCAGGCGCCGATGACCGCGCCGACGCAGAGCCCGAGCACGATCCCCAGCCACCACGGGATGCCCCAGTCACGGATCGCGATGGCGACGATGATGCCGGTCACCGCCGCCACGGACCCGACGGACAGGTCGATGTGGCCGGCGATGATCACGAGGACCATGCCGATGGCGAGGATGAGGATGTAGGAGTTGCCGTTGAGCAGGTTCTGCGCGTTGCTCGGCGTGAGGACCCGCCCGCCCGTCGCGATCTGGAAGTAGATGATCAGGGCGAGGAGCGCGAAGAGCATGCCGAACTGGCGCGCTCCTCCGCTCAGCAGCTGCTTGATGGACGACATCGTCGGTGGTTCCTTCTGGGTCAGGATGCGGTGGCTGGGTGGTGGGGCGCGCTCAGGCGGCGGCGTCGGACGCGTCGCCGGGCGTTCCGGTCATGAGGCGCATGAGCCCCTCCTGGGTCGCCTCCGACCCGGGGACCTCGCCCGTGATCCGCCCCTCGAAGACGGTGTAGATGCGGTCGCACAGGCCGAGCAGCTCGGGCAGCTCCGACGAGATGACGACGACGCCGCGGCCCGCGTCGGCGAGCTTCTGGACGAGCCCGTAGATCTCGTACTTGGCGCCGACGTCGATCCCGCGCGTGGGCTCGTCGAGGATGAGCAGCTCCGGCTCGGTGTACATCCACTTGGCGAGCAGCACCTTCTGCTGGTTGCCGCCGGAGAGCTTCGCGACGCCCTCGTGCACGCTCGGGGCCTTGATCGAGAACGCCTTGCGGTAGGACTCCGCGGCGACGAACGCCGCGTCCTGGTCGATCACACCGGCCCGGGAGATCCGCGGCAGGTTGGCCGACTGGATCGTGCCGAGGATCGTGTCGAGCAGGTTGAGGCCGAGCGACTTGCGGTCCTCGGGCACGTAGGCGATGCGGTTCTCGATCGCCGAGAGCACGGTCGGCATCGACACCTCGCGCCCGTCGATGCGCACGACGCCGGACTTGTAGCGCCCGTACGAGCGGCCGAACAGCGACCGCGCGAGCTCGGTGCGTCCCGCGCCCATGATGCCCGCGAACCCGACGATCTCGCCCCGGCGGACGTGGAACGTCGAGCCCTTGCACACGAGGCGGCCCGGCACCTCGGGGTGCTCGACCGTCCAGCCCTCGACCTCGAAGAACGTCTCGCCGATGTTCGGCGTGTGGTCGGGGAAGCGCGACTCGAGCGAGCGCCCGACCATCCCGCGGATGATGCGGTCCTCGTCGACGTCGTCGCCCTGGACGTCGAGGGTCTCGATCGAGCGGCCGTCGCGGATGATCGTGATCGAGTCCGCGACCTCCTCGATCTCGTTGAGCTTGTGGGAGATCATGATGCTCGTCAGGCCCTTGGCGCGCAGGCCGCGGAGCAGGTCGAGCAGGTGCTCGGAGTCCTCCTCGTTGAGGGCCGACGTCGGCTCGTCGAGGATGAGCAGCCGCACGTCCTTGGCGAGGGCGCGCGCGATCTCGACGAGCTGCTGCTTGCCGACGCCGATGTTCTTGATCTGCGCGTCCGGCGACTCCTGGAGGCCGACGCGCGCCATGAGCTCCTCGGCCCGGCGCCGCGCAGCTCCCCAGTCGATCCCGAACGAGCCCTTGACCTCGTTGCCGAGGAAGATGTTCTCGGTGATCGAGAGCTCGGGGATGAGCGCGAGCTCCTGGTGGATGATGACGATGCCCGCGTGCTCGCTCGAGCGGATGTCCTTGAACTGGACCTCGCGGCCCTCGTAGTAGATCTCCCCCGCGTACGTCCCGTGCGGGTACACGCCGGAGAGCACCTTCATGAGCGTCGACTTGCCGGCGCCGTTCTCCCCGCAGATCGCGTGGATCTCCCCGGCGCGCACGCGCAGGTTGACGTCGTCGAGCGCACGTACGCCCGGGAACTCCTTGGTGATGCCCCGCATCTCGAGGATCACGCGCTCGTCCGTCATCGGACCTCCTCCTGCCGAGGACAGCTCGCGGGGCGCCGACGCCCCGGGACCCGGGCACCCTCAGCGCCGCCCGAGCGGGCCCGCCGCTATGCCCGTCCCGATCTTGGCGTCAACTCCTGAACGCAAGGACAGGGACAACCGTGATCGAATAGCGACCTTGGTCCTATGACAGCGCAGACATTCCGGTCGGATGTGAGCGCGCACACACGAAATCGCTCCCACGAGGTCACGAACTGAATACGTGAGAGCGCTCCCGAGGCGACGCGTCACCTCCCCGAACATGCGACTGTCGCCCGTCCGGGCGTCCTCATGGGCGAGATGCGCATGCTCGACGGGTGCGACCGCATGGTCGGCGGGTGGGCGTGCGATCGGCANCGATCGGCAGAGGGAGGGAGGGAGGGAGGGAGGGAGGGAGGGAGGGAGGGAGGGAGGGGGTCAGCGGGGGTCGAGGGGCAGCTTGAAGCCCTCGTGCGACTGCTCGTACCCCAGCGACCGGTAGAAGCGGTGCGCGTCGGCGCGCTGCTTGTCGGAGGTGAGCTGCGCGAGGGCGCAGCCCCGTTCCCGGCCCCACGCGTGGGCCCAGGCCATCATGGCGCGGCCCACGCCGCGGCCCCGCAGGCCGCGGTCGACGCGGACTGCCTCGACGAGGAGTCGCGACGCGCCCCGGCGCGAGATCCCCGGGATCACGGTGAGCTGCATCGTCCCGACGACCCGGCCGTCCTGCTCCACGACGACGAGCTCGTTGTTCGGGTCGGCCGCGATCGCGGCGAAGGCCGCCTCGTGCTCGGGGCCGATCTGACCCGTGCGGGCGCGGGCGACCTCGTCGTCCGCGATGAGCTCGACGACGCGCGGGAGGTCCGCGGCGACCGCGGCACGGAAGGAGAGACCCGGCGTCGGGCCCGGGTCGGTCGGGGACGTGGTGCTCACGGTCGGCGACGGTACCAGTCGCACGCCCGTCCCCAGCCCGCCGAGCATGCGGTCGTCGCCCGTCCCGAAGCCAGGAAGGGCGACGACCGCATGCTCGGCGGTGAGGGTCAGGAGCAGGTGGTTCCCGCGTGCTCGACGACGAAGGTCGAGGTGACCTCCTCGCCGTCGACCACGGCGGTCGCGATCACCGTGGCCTCGCCGGCCGCGACCGCCGTCCGGCGCGTCGCGAACGACTGGTAGGCGTTCTTGCCGGGCGCGACGTCCACGACCGCCTTCTCGCCGAACGGCGTGGCGAGCCGGACGTCCACCGGCACGGCGCCGTCGTTCGTCGCGCGGACCGCGACGTACGCCGTGCCGGCCAGGCAGCGCGCCTGCACGTCGACGGAGACGGGCAGGTCCGTCCCCGCCTGCGGCTCGACGAGCACGGCGACGGACCGCCCGGGGACGGTCACCGTGCCGCTGGCCGCGTCCCACGTGGTGCCGCGCACGACGTCGTCGCTCCCCTCCTGCTGCACGGGCGAGAGCACGTACTCGCGGCCCGCGAGCGCGGACAGCGGGACCTCGACCTCGTCGGACGACGCGTTGAAGACCGCGAGCAGCCCGTCGAGGGCGGGGTCGACGTCGGCACCGACGGTGTCGTCGACCGACATCGCGACGACGCCGGGCACCTGGTCCGGGCCGGCACCCGGGAAGGTGACCTTCTCCCGGATGAGCTCCGCGTCGCCGAGCCGGAACAGCGCGGTCGAGTGCCGCAGCCGCAGGAGGTCCTGGGCCTGCGCCGACGCGGTGGCGATGTCGTCGGGCGACGGCTTCAGCGCAGGGTCGGCGAGGAGCGGGGCCATGAGCGGCCACTTGTCCTCGTTGTCGGCCGCCATCGGCAGGCCCCTGCCGAACCCGTTGTCCTGGCCGGTCCAGTCGATCGCGTTGAACCAGTCGCCCGAGTCGTAGCTGTTGCGGTCGAGCGACTTCGACCGCAGCAGGTCCGTGCCCGCGTGCCAGAACGACGGCGTCTGGGAGAGCGCCGCGGTCGCGAGCGAGACCGTGTTCATGCGCACGCGCTCGTCCATGGGCGTGTCCGCCGGGAGCTTGAGCGCGAGCAGGTCGAACAGCGTCTCGTTGTCGTGCGCGTCGACGTAGGTGACGACCTCCTCGGGCGAGTCGGCGTACCCCGCGGGCGAGCCGCGGTAGTCGATCTCGTCGCCGCGCCTCTCCTCGCCCGCCGACGTGACGAGCGTGTAGTCGCGCAGGTTGCCCGCGAGGCCGAGGCGCACGAGGTCGGTCTGGTGGCCGAGGTCGGCGTACTCGTCCGCGGAGCCGTCGTTCACAGTCCCCGGCTCCCCCGCCCGGGCGGGCTGCCCGTTCGGGTCGGTCGCGAGGCCCGTGCCGAAGCCCTGCGTGAACGTCGACGCGCCGTCGACGGGCGAGCCGCCGTGCACGGCGTCGCGCAGCCGGTCGGAGAACGTCCCGATGCCCGTGCCGCCGAGCTGGCCCTGCGTGGCCTGCTCGAACAGCGCGTTGCCCGCGACCTCGCCGAAGTCCCAGCCCTCGCCGTACAGGTAGACGGACTCCCCGTCGACGCCGTCCTCAGCGAGCGTGAGCTCGTCGAGCGCGGCCCGGACGTCGAGCATGTTCTGCTTCGAGTGGTGGCCCATGAGGTCGAAGCGGAACCCGTCGACCTTGTAGTCCTTGGCCCACGTGACGACCGAGTCCACCATGAGCTTGCCCGCCATCGCGTGCTCGGTCGCGACGTTCTGGCAGCACGTGCTCGTCTCGACGGCGCCCGTGGTCGGGTTCTGCCGGTGGTAGTAGCCCGGCACGACCCTGTCGAGCACCGACTTCGCGTCCTGCCCGCTCGCCGCGGTGTGGTTGAACACCTGGTCGAGCACGACCTGGAGCCCGGCGCCGTGCAGCGACCCGACCATCGTGCGGAACTCGGCCACGCGCGCGCCGCCGTCCGCGTCGACCGCGTACGACCCCTCGGGCACGGAGAAGTGCCACGGGTCGTAGCCCCAGTTGAAGCCGTCCTGCGCCTGCACCGCTGCGACGGCGGCCTGCTGCTCGGGCGAGTCGGGCGCGAACCCGGTGAGGTCGCCGGTCGTGGCCTGGGCCGCGCGGTCCTCGGGGATCGACGCGATGTCGAACGTCGGGAGCAGGTGCACCGTGGTGAGGCCAGCGTCGGCGAGCTCGCGCAGGTGCGTCATGCCGGCCGAGTCCTCCTCGGCGAACGCGAGGTACGTGCCGCGCCGCTCCGCCGGGACCGTCTCGTCCGCGATCGAGAAGTCGCGCACGTGCAGCTCGTAGATCGTCTGGTCCACCGCGCGCTCGACGACCGGGGCGGGCGTGCCCTCCCAGACGCTCGGGCGGAACGCGGGGTCGTCGAGGTCGACGGCCACGGAGTGCGTCGAGTCGAGCGTGAGGCCGACCGAGTAGGGGTCGGTGACGACGTTCGTCTCGACCGTCCCGGTGCTCGGGACGTAGACCTGCACCTCGTAGAGGTACCGCGCGCCCTTCCAGCCGACGGCCGCGCCGCCGAGCTTCTTGTCGGCCGCCTTGCCGTCGAGGGTCCACGTGCCGTCGGACTGGCGCGTGGCCTCGAACCGGCGCGGGTCGTCGTCGAGCGACGCCCCGGCGGGCCAGGCGAGCACGGTGACGGCCTTCGCCGTCGGGGCCCACAGCGCGAACGACGCCCACTTGCCGTTGGCGTGCCACGAGACGCCGAGCTCGCGCTCGGCCGCGTCCTGCGCGAACAGGTCGTCGACGACGCCGGGCACCTGGACGCCGGTCGCGGCCGTGAGCGCGCCGCCGTCGGCCCGGGTGACGAGGCGCTGGCCCGTGAGCGCGGCCTCGACCGCGGCCCGGCCGACCGGCTCGCCGTCCTCGCCGAGCACGCGCAGCGCGGTGTGCCCGGCGAGGGCCGGGAAGTCCGCGACGACGTCGTCGGGCAGCCCGGCCGGGTCCGCCTGGAGCGTGTACGACGCCGTCCCCTCCGGGACCTGCACGTCGCCGTCGGCGCCGCCCGGGGTGACCACCAGCCCGCCCTCGGGCGCGGCCCACAGGGTCCACTCGTCGCCGGTGCCGAGGTCGTCCGGCCACGCGACGAGGCCCTCGCGCACCCAGTGCGCGGCCTGCTGGCCGGTGCCGGGCAGCGGCGGGTTCGCGACGTCGATCGTCAGGACGTGGGACGCGAGGTCGTAGGAGAACGTGACGTTCTCGCCGTCGCCGACGGAGAACGGGTAGTTCGCCCCGTCGCGCGCGCCGCCGACGCCGTAGTTCTCGGCCCAGCTCAGGCCGTGCGCGACCTTGCCCTCGTACGCGCCGGCCGCGAGGCGGTCGGTCGACCACGTGTAGACGCCGTCGCCGTCGGGGTCCTTGAGCCACGTCGCGAGGCAGTCGGGCGCCCACGTGCCGGGGCAGCCCACCTGGTCCTGGAACGAGCCGGGGAGCGTGACGATCGGGCCCTGGGCCGTGCTGGAGAAGTCCTTGCTCACCGGGTCCCAGTAGAACGTCACGGGGCCCCCGGCCGTCGTGTACGTCGCGTTCGGGCCGTCCGGCACGCCACCGACGCCGTAGTTCACGGTCCACGACCCGTTGATCGCGACCTTGTACTCGTACGTGCCGGCCGGGACGTCGAACGTGCCCTCGTAGACGCCGTCGGCGCGCCGCGTGAGCTTCGCGGCCTCGCAGCCCGGGGCCCAGTCGCCCGCGCAGCCCATGGCCGCGTTGTGGCTCCCGGGCACGGTCACGAGGTCGATCTCGGGCTCGGGCTCCTCGCTGACGTCGCCGCTCACGTCGACCCCGACGCTCGCGAACGTGGACGCGGCGGCGCGGTCTCCGTCCGCGTCGGTCGTCACGGCGCGGTACTCGACGAGCGTGCCGTCGGCCAGCCCGGCGACGTCGTGGAAGACGCGCGGCGCCGTGTCCTCGGCGGTGCCGAGCGGGTGCCACTCGGCGCTCCCGACCTCGCGCCACGCGAACGACGTCTCGGACCACGCGTCCGCGTCGACCGTGGCCGCGACGGGAGCGACGCCCGCCACCGCGGCACCCGCGGCGGGGACGGAGACGGCGATCTCGCCCGACGAGTCGGCGCCGACCTCGCGGTCGGCCCGCAGGACGACCGTGCCGAGCGCGGGGACGGTGACCGTGACGACGCCGTCGGCGTCGGCGGTGACGGGCTGCGCGCCACCCCCGGAGACGGCGCCGTAGAGGACCTCGTAGGTGGCTCCCGGCGTGAGGGTCGTGAACGTCGCCGAGCGCTCGGCGGTCGCGTTGTTCAGTGCGACGAGGTGCTCGACCTTCTCCGAGCGGTCGACGCGGCTGAACGCGTACACGCCCGCGCCGTTCTCGACGTAGCGCTCGACCTGGGCGCCGTCCGCGAGCGCCGGGTGCGCCTCGCGCAGCGCGGCGAGGCCGGCGATGTGCGTGTACAGCGGCGCGTCGGTGCCAAAGCGGTCGACGCTGCCCGCCTGCTCGCCGGTGACGAGCGGCTGGTCGGCGTACTCGGCGACCTGGGTCGCGAACAGGGTCTGGCGCGCGTCCTTGTCGCCACCCGTGCCTGCGAAGCCCTGCTCGTCGCCGTAGTAGACGACGGGCTGCCCGCGCGTGAGGTACATGAGGTCGTGCGCGAGCTCGTCGCGCGCGAGCGGGTCGTCGGTGCTCGCGAGCATGTACCCGACGCGGCCCATGTCGTGGTTGCCGAGGAACGTCGGCAGCGCCTGCGCGTTCGTCGCGGGCGTCGTGTACATGTCGTCGCTCGCGAAGAGCGACGCGAGGCCCTTGGCGCTGTTGCCGCTCGCGAAGCTCGTCGCGGCGGACTGGAACGTGAAGTCGAGCGTCGAGCTCATGTCGGTCCTGCGCACGTAGGGCGAGAGCTTCGCCGCGTCGGCGTCGTACACCTCGCCGAACATGAAGAAGTCGTCCTTGCCCTGCGCGTGCGCGTAGTCGAGGACCTCGGTGGTCCACGTCTCCCAGAACTCGAAGTTCACGTGCTTGACGGTGTCGATGCGGAAGCCGTCGATGCCGAGGTCGATCCAGTCCTGGTAGACGTCGACGAAGCCGTCGACGACCGTCGGGTGCTCGGTCATGAGGTCGTCGAGGCCGTCGAAGTCCCCGTACGTCACGGACTCCCCGGTCCACGTCGAGTTGCCGCGGTTGTGGTAGAGCGTCGGGTCGTTGAGCCAGGCCGGGACCTTGAGGTCCTCCTTGCCCGCGGGGACGACCGGCGTGTACGGGAACGACGTCGCGGGGTCGAGCGCCGGGAAGTCGCCGGTGCCGGCGAAGTCCGCCGGGTCGAACACGGTGCCCTCGGCGTCCCGGTACGGCGACGTTGCCTGGTCGACGTACGAGTACTGCTGCTCCTCGTAGTCGATCACGTCGGCCGTGTGGTTCGTGATGATGTCGAAGTAGACCTTGATCCCGCGGTCGTGCGCCTCGTCGATGAGCGCCTCGAGCTCGGCGTTGGTGCCGAGGTGCGGGTCGATCTGCGTGAAGTCGGTGATCCAGTACCCGTGGTACCCGGCCGAGGCGTCGGCCCCGGTGCCCTGGACGGGCTGGTTCTTGAACGACGGCGTGAGCCAGATCGCCGTCGTGCCGAGGCCCTCGACGTAGTCGAGGTTCTCGCGCAGGCCCGCGATGTCGCCGCCCTGGTAGAACCCCTTGTTCGTCGGGTCGAACCCGGAGACGAGCGGGTCGTCGCCCAGTCCCGCGGTGTCGTTCGACGGGTCGCCGTTGGCGAACCGGTCGGTCATGACGAAGTAGAAGCGCTCGTCCGATCCGGGCTGGCGCACGGGGGGCACCACGAGGTCGGCGTCCTGCGCCTCGTCGTAGCCGCCTGCGAGCCCGAGCGGCGTGAGGGCGATGCGGTGCGTCGCCTCGTCGAACGTGACGCGCACGGTCGCGTCGCCGCCGAGCACGAGCGGCGCGTTGTCCTGGCCGCCGTCGCGCCCGTACGCCTCGTCCCACGCGTCGTCGTAGGCGACCTTGTACTCGTAGGCGCCCGCGGGCAGGTCGAACTCGGCGGACCACACGCCCGCGGCGTCGGTCGGGTCGAGCTCGGTCTCCGCGCACGCGGGGTCCCAGTCGGCGGCGCAGCCGAGCTCGGACTGGAGGTCGCCCACGAGGGCGAGCGTGCGCGCGTCGGCTCCCGCGGCGGGGGTCGCGAGCGCGGCGAGCGTGAGGCCCGCGAGCCCGGAGGTCGCGAGCGCGACGGCGGTGACCGACGCGGTCGCGCGAGCCCCGCGGGGACGTCGGGACGGTTGGTCGGGTGAAGCGGGCGACGGTGTGCGCGGGTCGCGGCGTCGTCGCGGCGTGGAGGTCATGAGGACTCCCTCGTCCGGTGGCTGGTGCGGGGACCGCAGGCGTGAGCAGGCACGGGCCGACAAGAACGCGGGCGACGCCACCGGCAGTGGTCGACGTCGACCGTGGCTTCCTCAGCGTACGGCTGGCTGAACTGTACTGGTTGCAGAAAGTTGCAGCAAGGGTCCGCAAACGGCCGTGCCGCCCCGGCGGTCCCGAGCACACGCGCGGGGCCGCCCCCACGGTGCGTCCGTGAGAGGCGGCCCCGTCCGGGAGCCGGGAGCCTCAGCCCGCGAGGTGCCCCCACCGCGACGCGAGGTCCCGCCACGGCCCGACCGCCGCGACGCGCCCCTCGTCGAGCACGACGACGCGGTCGGCGCGCGCGAGCGCCGCGCGCTTCGACGTCGCGCCGATGACGGTCGTGCCGCGCTCGCGCAGCGACGTCCACAGCTCGATCTCGGTCGCCGCGTCGAGCGCGCTCGACACGTCGTCCGCGAGGAGCAGCTCGGCGTCGGTCGCGAGCGCCCGCGCGAGGGCGAGGCGCTGCACCTGGCCGCCCGAGAGGCGCACGCCCCGGTGCCCGACGAGCGCCTCGTGCCCGCCGGCCTCGACGACGTCGCGCTCGAGCCGCGCGGCCGCGACCGGCCCGCGGACGTCGCGCTCGTGACCGAGGCGCACGTTGTCGGCGAACGACCCCGAGAGGACACGCGGCACCTGCGCGACGTGCGCCACCTGGCCCGGGCGCAGGAACGTCTGGGCGTCGACGACGTCCGTGCCGTTCCAGCGGATGCTGCCCGTGTGCTCCATGAGGCCGGCGAGCGCCGACAGCAGGCTCGACTTGCCCGCACCCACCTGACCGAGCAGCAGCACGAGCTCGCCCCGGCGCACCGCGAGGTCGACCCCCTGGACGCCGATCGTGCCGTCGTCGTGCAGCGCCGTGACGTCCTCGAGGTCGAGGCGGTCGAGCGGACGCCGCGGACCGGGCGCGGGCGCGGGCGCCGCGCCCGTGAGGAGGTCGACGCCGTCCGGCAGGTCCATGAGGTCGGTCCCGGCCGCGAACCGGCTCGTCGCGCGCTGCCACGAGCGCGTGCCCGGGGCCTCCGTCACGACGGCGCCGGCGACGACGCCGAACCAGCCGAAGCCGGTCACGGCGTTGGCGACGAGGAGCGCCGTCGCGAGGTCCCACGTGCCCGCGAGGAGCCCGGCCCACGCCGCCACGACGCCGAGCTGGATCATGACGAGCGGGACGCCGTCGAGCGCGGCCTGGACACGGTGCTCGAAGATCGCGGCGCGCACGCGGCCCGCGTCGACGTCCCGCAGGTGCGCGTGCACCTGCGGGGTCCGGGCGGCGAGCTTGACCGTGCGCGCCGAGTCGAGCGCCGAGACCAGCGCCCGCCCGAACCGGGCGCGCGCGGCCGACGAGCGCGTGGCCGACCGGCCCGCGATGGGCCGGCCGAGCGCCGACGCGGCGGCCGAGACCACCATGACCGCGAGCAGCACCGCGCCCGCGAGCCACGACCCGCTGAGCAGCGCCGTCACGCCCGCGATGACGAGGCCGTTGACGAGGTCGACCCAGCGGTCCGCGTACCGCACGAAGCGGTCGGCGTCCATGGCGCGCGCCACGACCTCGCCCGGGGGCGTCGCCGTGAGGCGGTGCTGGCGCGTCTGACCGGCCATGACCGCCATGCGCACGCGCAGGAGCACCTCGATCCACCAGCGCGGGTAGACGTAGAGCGCCCACGCGAGGCACAGCGGTGCGACGACGAGCAGCACGGCGAGCGGGACGAGGAGCCGCGCGGGGAAGCCCTCGTCGAGGTCCTGCACCGCGCGGCCCCACAGGAACCCGGTGATCGCGCCCTGCGCGGAGACGAGGCTCGTGGCGAGGAACAGCACGGCGCCCACGACGCCCCACGCCGGCCGCACGAACAGCGCGTGCAGGACGCCGCGCGCGAGCGAGGGCCCGTCGCCCGGGTCGGCGAGCACGGGTGGCGTGCCGCGCCGTCGCCGACCGCCGACGGCGTCGGTCGCGCGGTCGGTGCGGGTCGCGTCCGGCGCCGCGAGCGCGGCGCTGTCCTGCGCGTCGGGCGCGGTGACGCCCTGCGCGTCGGGCGGGGTGTCACCCTGTGCGTCGAGCGCGACGTCGCCCTGCGCGACGCTCGCCGCGAGCAGGTCGCGGTACGGCCCCGCGACGCGCGCGAGCGCCGCCCGCTCCCCCTGCTGCACCACCCGGCCGTGGTCGAGCACCACGAGCAGCCCGGCCCGCTCGATCGTCGTGAGCCGGTGCGCGACGAGCACGCCCGTGCGGCCCGCGAGCAGCCGCTCCGAGGCCGCGACGACGCGCGCCTCGGTCAGCGGGTCCATGCGCGCCGTCGCCTCGTCGAGAACGACGACCTGCACGTCGCGGACCAGGAGGCGCGCGAACGCGACGAGCTGCTCCTCCCCCGCCGAGAGCGACGTGCCGCCCGGGCCGAGCAGCGTGTCGAGGCCGTCGGGCAGTCCCGCCGCCCAGTCGTCGAGCCGCAGCTCACGCACCGCGGCCTCGACGTCGGCGCGCGGCACGTCCGCGAACAGCGCGATGTTCTCCGCGAGGGTGCCCGCGAGGATCTCCGTGCGCTGCGTCACGACCCCGACGGCGGCGCGCAGCGCCTGCAGGTCGAGGTCGCGCACGTCCACGCCGCCCACGAGCACGGCGCCGCGCGGCGGCTCGACCGCGCGCGACAGGAGCGACGCGAGCGTCGACTTGCCCGAGCCCGTGCGCCCCACGAGCGCGACCGTCTGACCGGCAGGCACGCGCAGGGTGACGCCGTCGAGCGCGAACGTGCCCTCCGCGTACGAGAAGTGGAGGTCGCGCAGCTCGATCCCCACGGGCCCCGACGGCAGCGAGCGCCCGCCCGTCGGCTCCGGCTCGACCGCGAGCATCTGCCGGATCCGGGTCAGGGCGCCCAGGCCCTCCTGGATGTCCGGGAGGTGGTGGACCAGGTTGTCGACCTGCCCCACGAACATCGCCGTCACGAGGAACAGCGTGACCAGGCGGTCCACGCCCAGGTTGCCGTCCGCGGCGAGCGCGGCCCCCGCGACGGCGACACCCGCGAGCAGCGACGCGAGCACGAGCCCCGCCCGGCGGAGCATGCGCGACTCGACGACGAGCACCGACTCGAACTTGCGGTGCACGTCCGCCGAGCGCTCGGCGAGCCGCCGCACCGCGAACGACTGCCCGAGGCTCGTGCGCAGGTCGTCACGCGCGGCGACGGACTCCTCGAACGCCGCGGCGTGGTCCGTCCACGCCGCCTCCTCGATCACCTTGCGCCGCGCGATCTCGCCGAGCATCGGGCGCACGATGAACCACGCGACCGCCCCCAGCACCGGGAAGAGGACCCACGCCGGCCACCAGGTGAGGCCGGCGACGACCCACATCGGCAGCACGCCGACGACGGTGCGGCCCGCACCCCAGAGCTGGCGGCGGACGAGCGTGCCGACGGCGTGCGTGTCGTCGTCGACACGGTCGAGCACCTCGCCGACCGCCTGCTCCGTGAGCGTGGCGAGCGGCTGGTGCAGCGCCGCCGTGAGCAGGTCGCCGCGCAGCCGCCCCTCGGCGCGGTCCACGACGCCCGCCCACACGACCTGGCCGGCGGTGTCGAGCAGCGCCGCCCCCACGACGCACACCGCGAGGAGCTGGAGCGTCGCCGTCGTCGGGTCGTCCGCGATCCACCCCGCGACGACCGTGCCGAGCGCGGCACCGACCGCGCCGAGCGTGAGCGCGACGAGCGCGACGACGGCCTGCGGCCCGCGCAGGCGCCGCCAGTCCAGGCGGCGCGCCGGGTCCACCGGCGGGCGCGGCGGGGTCGCCGTCGGGGTCGCGGCCGGGGCGGTCGGGGGGTCGGGGGTCTGCTCGGTCGGCAGGGAGGCGTCGATCATGGCCCGTCGACCCTACGGGTCCGCGCACGCGCGGACGCAGGGAATTTCCGCTCCCCGACGCCCCGCACGCGCGCCCCCGTCCCGCCCCGGACCGCCGCCCGGGGACTACCGCCTCAGACCAGGCCGAGCTGCTCCACGGCCTGCCGCTCCTCCTGCAGCTCCGCGACCGACGCGTCGATGCGCCCGCGCGAGAGCTCCGACAGCTCCAGACCCTGGACGATCTCCCACGACCCGCCCCGCGAGACCACGGGGAACGACGAGATGAGGCCCGTCGGGACGCCGTACGACCCGTCCGACACCACGCCCGCGCTCGTCCAGTCGCCCTCCGGCGTGCCGAGCACCCAGTCGCGCACGTGGTCGATCGCCGCGTTCGCCGCCGACGCCGCCGACGACGCCCCGCGCGCGTCGATGATCGCCGCGCCGCGCTTCGCGACCGTCGGGATGAACGTGTTCTCCAGCCACTCGCGGTCCTGGGCGAGCTGCGCGCCCGGCGTGCCCGCGACGTCCGCGTGGAAGATGTCCGGGTACTGCGTCGCGGAGTGGTTGCCCCAGATCGTCACCTTGCGGACCTCGGACACCGGCACGCCCGCGCGCTTCGCCACCTGCGTGAGCGCCCGGTTGTGGTCCAGGCGCGTCATCGCCGTGAACCGGTCCTTCGGCACGTCGGGCGCGTTCGACGCCGCGATGAGCGCGTTCGTGTTCGCCGGGTTCCCGACGACCAGCACGCGGACGTCGTCCGCCGCGCCCGCGTTGATCGCCTGGCCCTGCGGCTTGAAGATGCCGCCGTTCGCCTCCAGCAGGTCACCGCGCTCCATGCCCGGGCCCCGCGGCCGCGCGCCTACGAGGAGCGCCACGTTCGTCCCCTCGAACGCCGCCGTCGGGTCGTCGAAGATGTCGATGCCCGCGAGCAGCGGGAAGGCGCAGTCGTCGAGCTCCATCGCGGTGCCCTCGGCGGCCTTGACGCCCTGCGGGATCTCCAGGAGGCGCAGGCGCACCGGGGTGTCGGTGCCGAGCATCTGGCCCGACGCGATCCGGAAGAGCAGTGCGTAGCCGATCTGACCGGCCGCGCCGGTCACCGTCACGTTCACGGGGGAAGTCATGCGCTCACTCTCCCACAACGCGCCCCGCTCGGACGCCTCGCACGCCCCGCCGTCGTGGGGCGCGACGCGCCGGGTCACGTCTGGGTGGGCGGACGGCGGGTGACGACGCGCGGGGCCGCCTCTGGGCGGACGGGACGGCTCGCGTGCTCGGGCTGCCGCGCCGTCACCTCCGCCCGTCGTCCTCGCTTCCCGAGCGCGGCTCTGACGCCCTTCGCACCCGACCCGACCCGACCCGTCCGGGCGTCGCCCCACCCTGGTCACGACGCACCCCGACGCATCGGGAGCCCTGACCACGGCGGCTCACCCGTGCGGCGTCGCCCGCTCGACCCGAGCCGCCCGACTCACCCGGCCGCCGTCGCCTCTCGACCCCAGCCGCCCGACTCACCCGGCCGCCGTCGCCTCTCGACCCCAGCCGCCCGACTCACCCGGCCGTCGTCGCCCGCTCGACCCGTGCGGCGGGCGGCGGCACCGGGAGCGGGGCGCGCAGAGGAGGAGGGCGCGGGTCGTGGCGGGTCTGGCGGGAGGCCGTGAGGAACGAGCGGCCGGATGGAAGACCCGCGCCCTCCTCCTCGGAGCGCCCCGCGAAGGCGACCCCGACCGCGCGCCCTCCCTGCGCGCCCGGGGAAGCGCCCGGGACGACGAACGGCGGCGCCCCCCTGCGAGGGGACGCCGCCGTCGGGCGTGCGAGGAGGGCGGGTCAGCCCAGGCGCGCCTTGAGGTTCTCGTCGAGCGCGGCGAGGAACTCCTCGGTCGTCAGCCACTCCTGGTCCGGGCCGATGAGGAGCGCGAGGTCCTTCGTCATCTTGCCGGACTCGACGGTCTTGATGACGACGTCCTCGAGCGTCTGCGCGAACTCGGTGACCTCGGGCGTGCCGTCGAGCTTGCCGCGGTGCATGAGGCCGCGGGTCCACGCGAAGATCGACGCGATCGGGTTGGTCGACGTCGGCTTGCCCTGCTGGTGCTGGCGGTAGTGACGCGTCACCGTGCCGTGCGCGGCCTCGGCCTCGACGGTCTGGCCGTCGGGGGTCATGAGGACGGACGTCATGAGGCCGAGCGAGCCGAAGCCCTGCGCGACGGTGTCGGACTGGACGTCGCCGTCGTAGTTCTTGCAGGCCCAGACGTAGCCGCCCTCCCACTTCATGGCCGAGGCGACCATGTCGTCGATGAGGCGGTGCTCGTAGGTGAGGCCCTTGGCGTCGAACTGGTCCTTGAACTCGGCGTCGAACACCTCCTGGAAGATGTCCTTGAAGGCGCCGTCGTAGGCCTTGAGGATCGTGTTCTTCGTCGAGAGGTACACGGGGTACTCGCGCTGGAGGCCGTACGCGAACGAGGCGCGCGCGAAGTCGCGGATCGACTCGTTGAAGTTGTACATGCCCATCGCGACGCCGCCCTCCTCGGGCATGGTCACGACCTCGAACTTCTGCGGCTCGGAGCCGTCGGCCGGCTCGAACGTCATCGTGATCTTGCCGGGGCCGGGGACCTTGAAGTTCGTCGACTTGTACTGGTCGCCGTGGGCGTGACGGCCGATGATGATCGGCTTGTTCCAGCCCGGCACGAGGCGCGGGATGTTGGAGATGATGATCGGCTCGCGGAAGACGACGCCGCCGAGGATGTTGCGGATCGTGCCGTTGGGCGAGACCCACATCTTCTTGAGGCCGAACTCCTCGACGCGCGCCTCGTCGGGCGTGATCGTCGCGCACTTGACGCCGACGTTGTACTGCTTGATCGCGTTGGCGGCGTCGATCGTCACCTGGTCGTCCGTCGCGTCGCGGTTCTGGATCGACAGGTCGAAGTACTTGAGGTCCACGTCGAGGTACGGGTGGATGAGGCGGTCCTTGATGAACTGCCAGATGATGCGCGTCATCTCGTCGCCGTCGAGCTCGACGACCGGGTTGACGACCTTGATCTTGCCCATGCGCAGATCGCTCCAACTGTCGGGGACTGGTGCCCCCGGGAGGCTGACGGCGACCGGTGCGGCCCGTGGGGCCCGGTCCGTCGCACACGAGGGCGTTGCTGACCGCGGTCCAGGGTACTCGACTTCTCGACGTCAAGATACTTTGCGACCGAACGACCACGGCCCGCATCGTGAGACGACGCGCCGGTTCTCAGGTGGTGCACCGCCGATCTTCACGCATCTCCCGGGTCGTGGTGGCAAGATGCCCCCAGATGCCGGAATGGCCGGGCACCTCGGTCAGGCATCGTGCCGTCGTCCCGACGTCCGCCGGTGCCGTACCGGAGCCGGCGGGGCGGGGACCGCCCGATTTCCCACCGAAGCAGACAGGATCATCATGTCCCAGGACACCACCGCTCCCGGCGCACCGGAGGGCATCGCCGACGACGCGCGTCACGCGCCGGCCGAGACCGTCGCCGTCGTCCAGCCCGGCCTCCTCGCGCGCCTCGGCGCCGAGGTCTTCGGCACGTTCTTCCTCGTCCTCGCGATCGTCGGCGTGGCGATGTGGGTGCGGTTCTTCAACGGCAACCTCGTGCTCGCGGTCGCGCTGGCCGGTGGTCTCGCGCTGCTCGCGGCGGTCGCCGCGGTGGGGCACGTCTCGGGCGGCCACTTCAACCCGGCGGTGACGCTGGGTGCCGCGATCGGCGGACGCACCGCGTGGCGCGACGTGCTCCCGTACTGGATCGCCCAGCTCGTCGGGGCGCTGCTCGCGGGTCTGGTGCTCCTCGCCACGATCCCCCGCGCGACGCTCGACGTGCTGCAGCAGAACCAGCTCCTCGACGAGGCGACGACGGGCGCGCTGTTCCGCGCGACGGCGAACGGCTTCGACGAGCACTCGCCGATCGTCGGCACGTTCGGGGGCGCGGCCCAGCAGCTCGGGCTCGAGGTCACGCTGCCGCTCGTCGCGGCGCTGCTCATCGAGGTCATCGCGACCGCCCTGTTCGTCGGCGTGATCCTCGGCGTGACGGACTCGCGCTCGCGCAGCACCGTGGCCCCGGTCGCGATCGGCCTCGCGCTGGGCGTGCTCATCCTCGTCGCGGCGCCGTTCACCAACGCGTCGCTCAACCCGGCACGCTCCACGGTCTCGGCCGTGTTCGGCGGCGACTGGGCGCTCAGCCAGCTCTGGGTCTTCTGGGTCGCGCCGCTGCTCGGCGCGGCGATCGCCGGCCTGTTCTACCGCGCGTTCGCGTTCGCCCCGAAGCAGGACGACCTCCTCGGCGAGGAGCAGGTCGTCACGGTGACCGAGGGCGCCCCGGCCGGCGGTGCCTACTCGGCCGGGGCGGCGGCCGGTGCGACCGCGGGCGCCGCGGCGGCGGTCGTCGAGGAGGAGGTCGTCGTGACCGACGAGGACGGCGACGTCGTCGCCGTCGAGGAGGCGGTCGAGGTCGTCGAGGTGGAGGAGCCCGAGGCCGGCTCCGCGGACGACGCCACGGACGCGGACGAGACGCCCAAGGCCTGACCCGCACCGCTCGCCCGACGGGCCCGGACCGCACGCGCGGTCCGGGCCCGTCGTCGTACGAGGCGCCGGATGCGGGGCGGCAGGCGTCAGATCTCGCCCTGGTCGAGGGTCAGCGCGAGGAACGCGATGACGACGGCGGGCGCGAGGAAGAAGAAGACGTCCAGCCCGCGCGAGCGCACGGTGATGCCGACCGGTCCCGGGCCGGGGATCGTCGCGCGGCACAGCCCGGCGACGGCGAGGAGGCCGGCGAGCGTGAAGCACCCGGCGCGCGCCCCGACGAGCATCGTCACGGCCGTCGCGACCGCGACGCCCGCGAGCACGAGCCACATCGCGGGCTGGCGGGACGGCGCGAGGCTCGCGGGGGGCTCGGGCACCCGGGGCGGGGTCGCGTCGTCGTCCCGCGCGGGGTCGTGCGCGGACCCGGGGCCGTCCGGGGCGTCGTCGTCGACGTGGTGCCACGCCGGGACGAGCGGCGGGCGCGGCGGGTGCTGCGTGCCCCTGTCGGCGGTGACGTCGCTCACGCTGCTGCACCTTCCACGCCCGGAAGCCTACCGTCGTGGCCTAGCGTGACGTGCATGGCGTCCGTCGAGCATGCCCTTCCCGCACCCCGGCTCTCGGCCCCGTCCGCGCCGTCCCTGGGCCCGTCGTCGTCCGTCGTCGTGGTCGGGGCCGGCCTCGCCGGCGCGCAGACGGTCGGCGCGCTGCGCCGCCAGGGCTACGCGGGCCGGGTCACGCTGCTGGGCGCCGAGGGCGTGCCCCCGTACGACCGCCCGCCGCTGTCGAAGGAGCTCCTGAGCCGCCCGAGCCCGGCGTGGCTCGCGGAGGACCTCGGCGTCGACGTCGAGGCCCTCGCGGACGACGTGCGCCTCGCCGACCCGGCGGTGCGGGTCGAGCGGCACGACGCGGCCGGGCGGGCGCCGTGGGAGGTCACGACCCGGGCGGGTGAGCGCGTCGCCGCCGACCACGTCGTGCTCGCGGTCGGCTCGACACCGCTCCTGCCCGGCGGGTGGGACGGCGCGCGCCTCCTCCACACGGTCGACGACGCCGAGGCCCTGCGCGGCGCGCTGCGCCCGGGGCTGCGGCTGGTCGTGGTCGGCGCGGGGTGGATCGGCGCCGAGATCGCCGGGGTGGCTGCCGGGGCGGGCGCCCGCGTGACGGTCGTCGAGGCCGCGCCGACGCCGCTGCGTCGCCAGCTCGGCCCGGTCGTCGGCGCGCACCTCGCGCCCTGGTACGCGGCGGCGGGCGCGGAGCTCGTGACCGGTGCGCTCGTGGCCGAGGTCCGGCCCGACGGCGTCCGGCTCGCCGACGGGCGCGAGCTCGCTGCGGACGTCGTGCTGGCCGCGGTCGGCGCGCGGCCCGCGACGGACTGGCTCGACGGCCAGGTCCCGCGCGACGCGCGCGGCAGCGTGCCCGTGGACGCGTCGGGGGCGGTCCGCGGCCTTCCCGGACTGTGGGCCGTCGGCGACTGCGCGACGCGCGAGCACCCGGTGCTCGGCGCCGTGCCGGGCGGCCACTGGTCGGCCGCCCTCCACGACCCGGACGCGACCGTGGCCGCGATGCTCGGCGCGGCGCCCGAGGGCCCGGGCCACGCGCCGTACGTGTTCTCGCAGCAGCTCGGCCACGACCTCGCGCTCTTCGGCGTGCCCGCAGAGGACGACGAGGTGCTCCTGCGCGGCGACCCCGCGGGTGGGACGTCGGGCCACGACGGCTGGGCCGCGTTCTACGTCCCCCGGGGCTCGCTCGGCGACGGCCCGGTGGCGGGCACGGACCCGGCGTCCGGCCCGACGGCGGAGCCCGCGCCGGGCGGCCGGGTCGCCGAGGTCCGGGCGGTGCTCCTCGTCGACTCGCCGCGCGACGTCGGCCCCGTCCGCAAGGCGATGAACCGCACGGGCCACCTGCGCGTCGACCTCGACGTCGCGCTCGACCCGACCCGGCGCCTGCGCGACGCCCTGCGCTGACCGACCGGCCGCCGACCCCACCACCGCCGAACATGTCGTTACGGCGCGTCCCGGGCGGGTGACGTGCCGCAACGACATGCTCGGCCGTCAGTGCGCGAAGTGGCGCGTTCCCGTGAAGTACATCGTCACGCCCGCCGCCCGCGCGGCCTCGATCACCTCGGCGTCACGGATGGAGCCTCCCGGCGCGACGACGGCGCGCACGCCGGCGTCGAGCAGGATCTGCAGGCCGTCCGCGAACGGGAAGAACGCGTCGGACGCCGCGACGGCGCCGCGGGCGCGCTCCTCGCCGTCGGCGAGGGTGTTGGCGCGCTCGACCGCGAGGCGGCACGAGTCGACCCGGTTGACCTGGCCCATGCCGACGCCGACGGCCGCGCCGTCGCGCGCGAGCAGGATCGCGTTGGACTTCGCGGCGCGGATCGCGCGCCAGGCGAACGCGAGGTCGGCGAGGGTCGCATCGTCCGCGGCGTCGCCCGTGACGAGCGTCCAGTGCTCAGGTGCGTCGCCGCCGGTGACGGTGCCGTCGGCGTCGGTCACGACGGCGTCGACCCGGTCGGCGCTCTGCACGAGGAGTCCGCCGCTGACGGGGCGCGTCTCGACGGCGGCCGTCGGCGGCGCGTCGACGACGAGGAGGCGGATGTTCTTCTTGGCCTGCAGCACCTCGAGCGCGTCGGGCTCGAACCCGGGCGCGACGACGACCTCGGTGAACACGGGCGCGATCTGCTCGGCGGCCGCCCTGGTCACCACGCGGTTCGCGGCGATCACGCCGCCGTACGCGGAGACGGGATCGGTCGCGTGGGCGCGCGCGTGGGCCTCGGCGACGTCGGCGCCGACGGCGATGCCGCACGGGTTGGCGTGCTTGATGATCGCGACGGCGGGCTCGTCGTGGTCGTGCGCGGCGCGCCACGCGGCGTCGGCGTCCACGTAGTTGTTGTAGCTCATGGCCTTGCCGTGGAGCTGCGTCGCCTGGGCGAGACCGGTCGCGCCGTGGCCGGCCGTGTAGAGCGCGGCACGCTGGTGCGGGTTCTCGCCGTAGCGCAGCACGTCGGCACGGTCCCACGTGGCGCCGATCCAGGCGGGGAAACCCGTGCTGACGGTCCCGCCGTCGGTCTCGACGGCGTCGGTGGGCGCGACGACGCTGCCCATCCACGACGCGACCGCGACGTCGTAGGTCGCGGTGTGGACGAACGCCGCGGCGGCGAGCGCCTTGCGCTGCGCGTAGGTGAAGCCGCCGGCCTGCACGGCCGCGACGACGTCGCCGTACCGCGCGGGGTCCACGACGACGGCGACGCTCGGGTGGTTCTTGGCCGCGGCGCGGACCATCGAGGGCCCGCCGATGTCGATCTGCTCGACGACCTCGTCCGGCCCCGCGCCCGAGGCGACGGTGGCCGCGAACGGGTAGAGGTTGACCACGACGAGCTCGAACGGCGCGATGCCGAGCTCGTCGAGCTGCGCGAGGTGGTCCGCCTTGCGCGAGTCCGCGAGGATCCCGGCGTGCACGCGCGGGTGCAGCGTCTTGACGCGGCCCTCGAGGCACTCGGGGAACCCGGTGAGGTCCTCGACCTTGGTCACGGGGACACCCGCGCCCGCGATGGTGGCGGCGGTCGAGCCGGTGGAGACGAGCTCGACGCCCGCGGCGTGGAGCGCCGTCGCGAGCTCGACGAGGCCGGTCTTGTCGTAGACGCTGAGGAGCGCGCGGCGCACGGGCCGCTGCGCGTCGTCGGCGAGCTGGACGTCGGGGGCGGAGGGCGCGGGATGGGACATGACGAGGGGCTCCTCTGGGTCGCGGTCGCTGCGACGGACCTGACCGTCGCGAGTGGCAGAACCCAGGCGCCCAGGCGGTCGACGCACCAGCAGGTAGATCCGGCCGCTCCCCGGTGGTCGTTCCCACCCTCGCCAGTCGCGGCCGCCGCCCAGTCTAGCGGCCCGGCCCCGACGACCCGGGCTCGTCCGGCGCGACGCCCGCCGTGGCTCCCGGCACCGCGCCCGACGCGGCGAGGGCGACGGCGTCGTCGGCCCAGGTGTCGGGCGTGCCGACCCGCCAGAGTGGCCGGACCGTGCTGACGACCGCGACGGTGACCACGAGGAGCCCCGCGAGCACCGCGAGCGCGGTCCCGAGACCGCACCGGTCGAGGAGTCCGCTGCCGACCAGCGGGACGAGCGGGCCCGCCGCGAGGCCGGTGAGCCCGAGCACGGACGAGAGCCGGCCCTGGAGCTGCGGCGGCGTGACGGCCGCGGCGTACCCGGACAGGCCCGCGTTCACCGCCGGGACGAGCAGGAGGGCGATCGGCAGCACCGCGAGGTAGGCGGCGTACGACTCCAGGACGGCCATGACGACGGCCCCCGCGGCGAGCACGCCGAGGGCCGCGACGACGAGCAGCCCGGCGCGCACCCTCGCGACGAGCCGCGGCGCGAGCACCGCCCCGACGAGCACGCCCACGCCGACCGCGAGATCGACGAGGCCGATGAGCAGCGGGGCCGTCCCCGTGCGCACGAGCTCGAGGTTGATGCCGACCATGAGTCCGCCGAACGCGACGTTGATGACGACGAACAGGCCGAGCAGCGCGCGGAACAGCGGCACGGACCACACGAAGCGCAGCCCTTCGCGCAGCGCCGCGACGGGCCGGGTGGTGCGCGCCGCCGCGACGTCGCCGTTGAGCGGCTCGCGCACGAGCCACGTGCACACCGCGGTCGCCGCGTGCCCGATCGCGGCCCCGGCGAGCGGGACGGCGTGCGCGACGGCGTAGAGCGCCCCGCCGATCGGTCCGGCGAGCAGGCTCGCCACCGCGTCCCTCCCCTGGACGGCCGCGAGCGCCGTCGGGAGCTGCGGCACCGGGACCACCGAGCGGAACGCGCCGCTCGTCGCCGGGTCCACGAGCGCGCCGACGACCGAGGCTCCGAACAGGACGGCGGCGAGGTGCCACGCGGAGAGCGACCCGGTGCCGGCGGCCACCGCGACGGTCGTCCAGAGCAGCGCCCCGACGGTCGCCGCGGCCACGACGAGGCGGCGGCGGTCCACGCGGTCCGCGACGACGCCGGCGGGCAACGTGGCCAGGAGCGCGCCCACCTGCCCGACGGCGGCCACCACCCCGGCCTGGACGACGGACCCGGTGAGGCCGTACGCCACGAGGGGCACGGCGAACAGCGCCACCCCGGCTCCGAGGGACTCCGCGGTCAGCCCGGTCATGAGCAGCAGGTACGACCGGTTGCGCAGGAGCGACGGCGGGGCGCCCGTGCCGGGGTCGAGGTCGCCAGAGGCGTCGGGCGCCGGTGGCGACGCGAGGGACGGACGGCTCTCGGCGGAGGGCGGGGTGGACATGGCGGCAACGTACATGCGCAACTCACGTTGCGCAATCTCCATTGCGCAACGTCGGGTGTGCACATGCCTCGCGCGCCGCTCGCGTTGCTAGCCTCGCCCTGTGCTCGACACCTTCCGCGTCCAGGACCCCGCGGCGCTGCGCGCGATCGCGCACCCCATGCGCCAGCGGATCCTCATGGAGCTCGCCGTCCTCGGGCACGCGCGCGCCGCGGACCTCGCCCGGGCCATCGGGGAGCCCGCGAACTCGGTGAGCTTCCACCTCCGGGTCCTCGCCCGGGCGGGGATGATCGTCGAGGCCCCCGAGCACGCCCGGGACCGGCGGGACCGCGTCTGGAAGAACGTCGCGGAGAGCTACACGGTCGAGCCCGGCACGCCGGACGCCGTGCGCCAGGTCGTGCGCCCCGCGCTCGCCTGGGTCGAGGAGACGCTGCGCCGCGGGAGCGGGACCGCCCCCCGGGAGGACCGCATCTTCGCGCTGAGCGCGCTCGTGCTCACGCCCGACCAGGCGTCGGCGATGACGCGAGAGATCGAGGAGCTCGTCGAGCGTTGGTCCGCGCGCTCGGTCGACGAGGGTCGCGCGAGCCCCGACGCGCCGCGCGAGACCTACCAGCTCCTCGCGGTGCTCGCGCCGCGCGACGCCGGCCCGCCCGCCGAGCGGTGAGATCGGCGCTTCCTCGCGAGATCGGCAGCCCGGACCGCCGATCACGGACGGACGTGCCGATCTCGGACGGACGTGCCGATCTCGGACGGACGTGCCGACCTCAGTCGGTCAGGACGCCCCGCCGAGCACGACGCGACGACCCTCGATGCGCATGCCCTCGCGTGCGACGCGGCCGACGGTCTCGACGAGCAGGGCCCGCTCGGCGACCTTGATGCGCTCGTGCAGCGACTCCTCGTCGTCGCCGTCCTCGACCGGGACCGCGACCTGGGCGACGATCGGGCCGGTGTCCACGCCGTCGTCGACCACGTGCACGGTGCACCCGGTGACGCGCACCCCGTACGCGAGGGCGTCACGGACCCCGTGCGCGCCCGGGAACGACGGCAGGAGCGCCGGGTGGGTGTTGATGGTGCGGCCCGCGAAGCGCCCGACGAACGCGGGCCCGAGGATCCGCATGAACCCGGCGAGGACGACGAGGTCCGGCCGGAAGACGTCGACGGCCTGCGCGACGGCCTCGTTCCACGCCGCCCGGTCGGCGAAGTCCCCGGGCGCGACGGTCACGGCGGCGACGCCCGCCCGGCGCGCGAGGTCGAGCCCGCCCGCGTCGGCCTTGTCGGAGACGACGCCGACGACGCGCGCGCCGTACGCCGCGTCGTCGTGCGCGGCGAGGATGGCCGCGAGGTTGCTGCCCGCGCCCGAGACGAGGACGACGACGCGGGCTGCGGAGGTGGACTCGACGGGGTGGCCGGACGGCGTCTGCACGGTGCTCCTGCGGGGCTTCGGTCGGGTGGGTCGGCGTCGGTGCGGCGCCGGGGCGCCGGTCGGGCGGGACGGGGCGGGCACCCTCCCGGGCACCCGGCGTCCGATGGGAGAATGTACCGCGAGCCGCCCGACCGACCGAGGAGCCGCCCGTGGGCAACCCGTACGCACCGCCCCGTCCCGACGCGCCGCAGCGGCCCCGCCCCGAGCCGCCGCAGCCGCCGGACGACGGCGCGCGTCCGGAACCGCCGGTCCCGCCGGGCGCCGGGCACGGCCCGTCCGGCCCCGTGCCCCCGCCCCCGCACGGCTCCCCCGCCGACCGCCGCCCGCCCGCACCGGAACCCGCGGAGCCGGACCCTGAGCTCGCCCGGCAGGCGACGCGGCGCACCCTGCACTTCGGCCTGCTCCTGCTCGCCGTGATCGTCGTGAGCACGATGCCGTTCCCGTGGCAGGCGGTGAGCCTCGCGCTCGCGCTCGGCGCGATCGTCGTGGGCGTCCGTGCGCTCCTGACCGTGTGGCGCGCGCGTGTGCGCGGCGCGCTCGTCCCGGCGCTCGGCATCGGCGTGGGGCTGTCGGCGATGCTCGCGCTGCAGATGGTCTCGACGCTCGTCACGTGGGACGTCGCGCTCGCCCACCAGCAGTGCCTCGACGGTGCGATCACGGTCGCCGCGGAGAAGCGCTGCGACATCGAGCGCACCCAGGCGCTCGAGGAGAAGCTCGCGCGCTGGTTCCCCGCGCCCGCGCCGACGTCGACCTGACCCGAGGGCGCCCCTCGCTCAGTCCTCGGTGCGGCGTCGCCCGAGGACGTCGAGCCTGGCGGCGAGCACCGCGAGCGCGGCGCCGCCGCCGATCTCGGCCGCGGCGAGCGCGCCCACGACGAGCGCGTCGGCCCCGACGACCTCGAGCCGGCCGGGCCCGACCGCGCCGCCCGCGAGCCAGCTCACGAGCCCGGCGAGCAGCCCGGCGCCGACCGCCGTGCCCGTGACGGCGAGGCACACGTCGAGCCAGGGCACGTCGTCGTCGGGGTGGGTGCCCGTGGCGTCGCGCAGCCGACGCTGCACGAAGAGCCCGGCGACCACCCCGAGCGCCACGACGACGGCCGGCACCCACGGTGTCAGGGGGTTCGTCCAGTCGTCGCCGGGCAGCGCCCCGAGGAGCGGGATCGCGGGCAGCGCGCCGGGCTGAGAGCCTGTCGGCGCGAACGTGCTTCCCTCGCCGACGGCGAAGCCCGGCCCGACGAGCCAGGCCCCCGCCCACGCGACGAGGTTGGGCAGCACGGCGAGCTGCGCGACCGCGAGCACGATCCCCCCGATCGTCCCGGGCACGAGGCCGGCGACGATGTCCGCGGACGTCGCGCGCCCCGCCACGAGCCAGGCCCCGACCACGACGGCGGACACGCCCGCGAGGAGGCTCGTGCCGAGCAGTCCGCCGCGGAGCCCGAGCCGCAGCGAGGGCGGCACCCAGCGGTCCAGCCGCTGCGTGAGGTCACCGACGAGCGGGGCGTCCGGGCGTGCGAGGATCCCCGCCCCGAGTCCGAGCCCGCCCACGAGCGCGCCGCCCGCGACCGCGACCCCGAGACCCCACGGCGGCGTCGAGCCGGCGAGGAGCGCGACGCCCAGCGTCGCGAGCACGTACGTCGCCGTCCCGGCGGCCCACGCGGCGGTCGAGGTGTACGCGGACCGGCGCGCGGACGCGAAGCAGCAGAACAGGGCGAGCGCGGTGAGGCCGAGCGGGACGAGCGTGACGGTCGTGCCGCTCGCGACGAGCGGGACCCCGTGGCCGAGCAGCCAGAAGCCCGCGGCGATCGTCACCGACTGGCCCCACCCGCTGCCCTCCGACGTCCCGTTCGACGAGCCGAGGAAGGCCACGACGCCCGGCAGGACGACGACCGCGAGGGACAGCACGAACGCCTGCAGCGCGGCGAGCACCCCGGAGGGACCGCGCCGGACCACCACCGGTGCTGGTGCCGGGCTGCCGTCCACGGTGCGCGTGCGCGCACCACGCGTCGTGCTGGTGGTGCTCATGGTGCCTATCGTCGTCGATCGGGAGGTCGGTTCGTGACATTCGCCCCGGCGCGCCAGACTACCCGCGCCCCGCGATGCCCCCGCGCCGGGCGCTGCGCACCCGTGGCCGTGGCCACGACGCCAGGGGGCCACGACGCCAAGGGCCACGACGCCGGGGTCGGCGACGCCGTGCCGGACGCACGACGCCCCGCGACCCGAGGGTCGCGGGGCGTCGGGTGCGGGTGGCGCTGGCGTCACGTTCCGGCCGCGGACCCCGGTGTCAGGCGAGGACCTCGCGCAGGAGCGCGGCGGTCTCGGACGGCGTCTTGCCGACCTTCACGCCGACGGCCTCCAGGGCCTCCTTCTTCGCCTGGGCGGTGCCCGCCGAGCCGGAGACGATGGCGCCGGCGTGGCCCATCGTCTTGCCCTCGGGCGCGGTGAAGCCCGCGACGTAGCCGACGACCGGCTTCGTGACGTGCTCCTTGATGTAGGCCGCGGCACGCTCCTCGGCGTCGCCGCCGATCTCGCCGATCATGACGATCGCCTTGGTCTCGGGGTCGTTCTCGAACGCCTCGAGCGCGTCGATGTGCGTGGTGCCGACGATCGGGTCGCCGCCGATGCCGATGGCGGTCGAGAACCCGAGGTCCTTGAGCTCGTACATCATCTGGTAGGTCAGCGTGCCCGACTTGGACACGAGACCGACCGGGCCCTTGCCCGTGATGGTGTGCGGGGTGATGCCGGCGAGCGACTCGCCCGGCGTGATGATGCCGGGGCAGTTCGGGCCGATCATGCGCGTCTTCTTGCCCTGGAGGTAGGCCCAGACCTCGGCCGTGTCCTGGACGGGCACGCCCTCGGTGATGACGACGATGAGCGGCATCTCGGCGTCGATCGCCTCGATCGCGGCGTCCTTGGTGAACGCCGGCGGGACGAACAGGACGGACACGTTCGCGCCCGTCTCGGCCATCGCCTCGGCGACGGTGCCGAACACGGGCAGCGTGACGTCGTTGCCCTCGTGGTCCTTGTGCGTGACGGTCGTGCCGGCCTTGCGCGCGTTGACGCCGCCGACGATCTGCGCGCCCGAGTCGAGCATGAGGGCGGTGTGCTTGGCACCCATCCCGCCGGTGATGCCCTGGACGATGATCTTGGAGTCGGAGTTCAGGTAGATCGACATGGTGTTCTCTGTCTCAGCTTTCCGCGTCTTCGGGCGATCAGGCGTTGGCCAGCTCGGCAGCCTTGTCGGCCCCGCCGTCCATGGTCTCGGCGAGGGTCACGAGCGGGTGGTTCGCCTCGCGCAGGATCGCGCGGCCGAGGTCCACGTTGTTGCCGTCGAGACGCACGACGAGCGGCTTCGAGGCCTCGTCGCCGAGGATCTCGAGCGCGCCGACGATGCCCTTGGCGACCTCGTCGCACGCGGTGATGCCGCCGAAGACGTTGACGAACACCGACTTGACCTGCGGGTCGCCCAGGATGACGTCCAGGCCGTTCGCCATGACCTGCGCGTTGGCGCCGCCGCCGATGTCGAGGAAGTTGGCGGGCTTCACGCCGCCGTGCTTCTCGCCCGCGTACGCGACGACGTCGAGCGTGCTCATGACGAGCCCGGCGCCGTTGCCGATGATGCCGACCTCGCCGTCGAGCTTGACGTAGTTGAGGCCGTTCGCCTTCGCCTTGGCCTCGAGCGGGTCGGTCGACTCCTTGTCCTCGAGCGCGGCGTGGTCGGGGTGCCGGACCTCCGACGCGTTGTCGTCGAGCGTGACCTTGCCGTCGAGCGCGACGATCGAGCCGTCCTCGGTGCGGACGAGCGGGTTCACCTCGACGAGCGTCGCGTCCTCGGCCGTGAACACGGTCCACAGCTTCTGGACGACCGCCGCGACCGGCGCCTTGAGCTCCTCGGCGAAGCCCGCCGCGTCGACGATCTCGCGCGCCTTGGCCTCGTCGATGCCGACGATCGGGTCCACCGCGACCTTCGCGAGCGCCTCGGGACGCTCGACCGCGAGCTGCTCGATCTCCATGCCGCCCTCGACGGAGCACATGGCGAGGTAGTTGCGGTTCGAGCGGTCCAGCAGCACCGAGAAGTAGAACTCCTCGGCGATCTTGGCGCCCTGCGCGATCATCACGCGGTGGACCGTGTGGCCCTTGATGTCCATGCCGAGGATCTCGGACGCCTTCTCGGCGGCCTCCTCGGGCGAGTGGGCGAGCTTGACGCCGCCGGCCTTGCCGCGGCCGCCGGTCTTCACCTGGGCCTTGACGACCACGGTGCCGCCGCCGAGCTTCTCGGCGCCCGCGCGGGCCTCCTCGGGCGTCGTCGCGACGACCCCGCCCAGCACGGGCACGCCGTGCTTCTCGAAGATGTCGCGCGCCTGGTATTCGAACAGGTCCACCCTGCTGCGTCCTTCCGTCTGATGCGCCGTGTGCGGCATGACCGATGTCTCGACATCAAGACATCCCCCTACAGGGTAGCCCGCGAAGCCGAGCGCTCCTATCGCGGGCCGACCCCCGGCCGCCGACGACGCGTGTTTCGTTCGTCACGCGGCGGCAGCGCTCCGGGCACGGCGCGCGCCCCGCGGGGGCTCAGCCCGAGACCGGGACGTCCACGAACCGGATGGGCGTGCTGCCGTCCGTGACGGACGTCGACCCCTCGGGCACGTCGACGACGACCGTGTCGGAGCCCCGGTCGGGCCAGACCACGCTGACGACCGACGTCGTCCCCGACGCCAGCGAGCCGACCGCGGCGTCCGCGAGGACGTTCCGGGCCGAGATCTCGTAGAGGTCCTCGTCGACGAGGTAGTCCACGGGATAGACCCGCACCCCGCCGTCGAGCAGGGTCACGTTGCTCGCGCCGAGCAGGCCCAGGCCGAGGTCGCCCCGGCCGTCGCGGACGGAGCCGAGGACGCTGACGAAGGACGCCTGCTCGGCGCCGTCGTTGCGCACGGCGAGCTCGCCCACGAGGTATCCGCCGACGCGCCGCACCCCGCGCAGCTCGACGTGCAGGCGCTGCACCCCGCCGACGCCGTCGCCGTGCAGGACGACGGCGCCGCCCAGGCCCTCGATCGTCGGGCCCTCGGCCGGGACGAGCCCGTCGCCCGCGGGCGCCTGGACCGTCGCGGCGTCCGTGGCGGGCGTGAACTCGACGGTCACGCGGCGGTTGAGCGCGCGCGCCTCCTCGGTCGCCTCCGTCGTGAGGGGCTCGCTCTCGCCCCGTCCCTCGACCCGGACGTCGAACCGCCCCAGGTCGGCGATCTCGGCCAACCGGTCCGCGACGGCCCGCGCGCGCCGCTCCGAGAGCTCCTGGTTCGCGGCCTCCTCGCCCTGGTCGTCGGTGTGCCCGACGACGACGAGCTCGCCGTCGGCCGCGAGCGCGAGCTGCGCGACGACCGCGTCGAGCGCCTCGTCCGCGCCTGGGCCGATCACGGCGGAGTCGACGTCGAAGAGGACGTCGGAGTCGACCACGACGCTGACCACGTCGTGCGCGTCGCGCGTGCGCACGGCGTCGCCGGCCGTGGTGCTGAACGTCTCGAGGTAGGCGGAGGGCGCGACGACGCCCGCGAGGTCACCCGACGAGAGCTCCGCGACCGGGACGGTCAGGCCGTCCGCGTCCGCCGCCTCGACGACGGGCACGTCCTCGACCAGGCCGACGGCCGGGACGAGCACCGAGGTGGTGGCCGTGGGCGGGGCGTCGAACGCGACGTGCCCGACGACGGGCTCACGGCCGGGCGAGAGCATGTACTCCTCGCCCATCGACGCGAGCGCGGCCCCGTCCGCGGTCCGTGCCGCCTCCCGCACGACGCCGGCCTCCAGGTCGACGAGCCGCACGCCGTCGAACGAGTCCTCCTGGGTGAGCGCCCGGTTGGCGAACACGAACCCGGCCATGACCGCCTCGTCGCCGCCGGTGGCCTCGACCTCGACCCGGAGCACCGCGAGGTCGCCGTCCACGGCGACCGGCCCGACCCTCGCCTCGACGTCGACGCCGCGCACGTGGCCCTCGACCACGACCGGCGTGGGGTCCGTGGACCGGGCGGGCGCCACCGCGCCCTCTGCCGCCGACGTCTCGCCGCCGTCCCCCTCGGGGCTGGTCGTCGTCCCGCACCCGGCGACGAGCGTCGCCGCCGTCGCGCACGCCGTGAGCGCCAGGAGCGCGCGTCGTGCGCGTCCCCCGGGCGCGTCGGACCGCTGCTGCATCGTGTCCTCTTCCGTGGTCGTCGGTGTGCCCCTGCGCCCTCGGACGCCGGCGCGGCGCCACGACCCTAGTGGACCGCGCGCGCCGTCCGGGACCGCCCGACGCCTGCCGTCAACACAGGTTGACACGTCGGGTGTCGTCAACCTAGATTGACAGCCATGGAACCCGTCGACATGGACGCCGCGAGCAGCACCGACCCGGACGTGGGTCTGCGCGCCGTGCGGTCGCTGCGCGTGCTCGCCGAGCGCCTCGAGGCGCTGCAGGTCGAGAACGCGCGCTCGCTGGGCTGGTCGTGGCAGGAGATCGCGGACCGGCTCGGCGTGACCCGCCAGGCCGTGCACAAGAAGTACGCGGCGTCCCGTAGCACCAGGAGGTCATGACATGTTCGAACGCTTCTCCGGCGACGCGCGGGCGACGGTCGTCGAGGCCCAGACGCACGCGCGCGAGCGCGGCGACGACGCCATCGACGCCGTCCACCTGCTCCTCGCCCTCGCCCACCAGCCGGGCGGCGTCGCCGCGAGCGCCTTCGCCGCCGTCGGGGTCACGCCCGACGCGGTCGACCGGCACGCCGCCGCACTTGGAGCCCGCGACGACCTCGACGGCCCCGCGCTCGCGTCGCTCGGGATCGACCTCGACGCGGTCCGCGCGCGGACGGACGCCGCGTTCGGCGCGGGCGCGCTCGACCGGCGCCGGCACACCCGTCGCGGGCACCTGCCGTTCACGAAGGAGGCGAAGAAGACGCTCGAGCTCTCGCTGCGCGAGGCGGTCCGCGTGGGCTCGCGGTCCATCGACTCCGGCCACGTGCTCCTCGCCCTCGTCCGCGTGGACGGGACGACGGCGCACCGCACCCTGGTCGCGGTGCTCGCCGAGGCGGGCAGCGACCTCGACGGCCTGCGCACCGCGCTCGCGACGGAGCACCGCGCCGCGTCCTGAGCCCGAGCCTCGCCCCCCCTCCCCCGGGGACGCGCGAGGCCCGTGCGAGGGACCGGCGCTACGCGCGCGGTCGCAAGACCAGCAGGTCGCCGATCTCGCAGCCGAGCGCGTCGCAGATCGCGGTCAGGGTCGAGAAGCGGACGGCCCGCGCGCGGTCGTTCTTGAGCACCGAGAGGTTCACGACCGTGACGCCGACGAGCTCGGCCAGCCGGCTGAGCGTCATGCCGCGCTCCTCGAGGAGCTCGTCGAGCCGGCAATGGACCCGGCCGACCTCCTCCTCGGGCGGCATCAGACGAGCCCCTCGGTCTCGCGCTGGACCCGCTCCCCCACGCGCATCGCACCCGCGACCGCTCCGAGCGCGATCGCGACGAGCAGGAGCCCGAGGGGGAACGACGCCACGAACACGGCGCCGGGGTCCGCTTCCGCCCCGCCGAGGGCGGCGCGCGCCGCGTCGCCGACGGCCGTCGTCGCGCCGACCTGGACGAGCCACGCCACGATCAGCGCGACGCACGACACGAGCACGAGCCGCGTGGTCCCGGCCGTGAACGCCGCCCCGCGCACCACGCGCCGGCAGAACAGCGCGAGGCACACCGCGGTGACGCCGTACGCCGCGGGCACGAGCACCGCCTCGAGCAGCGCGACGCCCGTCGCGAGGCCGGGCAGGTGCGGCACCTCGACGACGACCGATCCCGCCGTGGCCGGGACGTCCGCGCCGCCCGGCCCGAGGGGTGCGCGCAGCGTCTCGTCGCCCGTGAGCTCGACCCGCACCGGGACGGGCCCGGCCCCGAGGAGCTCGGCGACGCGCCGCACCACGGCGACGACGGAGCCGACGACGACGAGCGCGGCGACGACGTACGTCACCACGACGTCGGTCCGGTCGAGCTCGACGAACGAGAAGCGCTGGCGTTCGGTGGCGGGCACCGTTCCTCCTGGGGTCGCTGACCGTCGCGTATCGACGATCGATAACATCGAGAAACGATAACAACGATGATCGATATGCGCGACCCTCGACCCCGACCACGGGTGGACGCTCGTGCGCCCCGGGTCGGGCGACGGTCGGACGACGGCGCTCGTGCGGCGACCTAGCGTGGCTCCGTGCCCGCCACCGAACCCGCCGCCCGCACGGCATCCGCCGCCCTCCCCTCGTCCGCGCCGAGCCGACCCGTACCGGCCGACGGAGCGGCCCGCACCGCGGTGCGCGCCCTCGTCGTCGTCGCCGCGTCGTTCCTGCTGGGCGGCCTCACGTCGTACGCGCAGGGCTTCCTGCCGGACGCCGCGAGCCCGTTCGCCAACTCGTCGAGCGGGTGGACCGTGCTCACGGTGCTGCTCGTGGCGTGGTTCGCGGGCGCACCCCGCGCCCGGACGTGGCACGCCGCGGTGCTCGGGGCCGCGAGCTTCGTGCTCCTCGTGCTCGGGTACACCGTGGCCGCCGACCTCCGCGGCTTCGTGTACCACCCGCTGCTGTTCGGGCTGGTCGGCGTCGTCGCGGGCCCGTTCGTCGGCGTCGCCGCGGCGTGGCTGCGGACCCAGGGCGTGCGCGCCGCCCTCGCGACGGCGCTCCTCGCCGGGATCGGGGTCGGCGAGGGCACGTACGGCCTCCTGACCGTCGCCGAGCACACCGGCGCGACCTACTGGGTGGTCGCCGGCGTCGCGTCGCTCGTCCTGCTCGCCGCGATGCTCGCGCGCCGCGTCCGCGGCACGTGGCCGGTCGTCGTCACCGTCGCGGGCACGGCCGTGGTCGCGGGCGCGTTCTACTCCGCCTACATCTGGCTCGGCACCGTCGGCAGCCTCGGCTGAGCGTCAGAGCTTGGTGACGGGCGAGTACCGCAGCAGCAGCCGCTTCGTCCCGTCCGCACCGAAGTCGATCTTCGCCACGGCGTTCGGCCCGGCGCCCTCGAGCGCGACGACCGTCCCGAGCCCGTACGCGTCGTGCGTCACCTTGTCCCCGACGGCGAGGCTCGGCACGTCCCCGTCGGGCCGCGGCGTCGCCGACCCGAACGTCGCCCCTCCGGACGCCGAGCCGAAGGGAGAGCGCGAGGAGGGGGTCGACGCCGGGTCGCGGCGGGCCTGGCGCGAGGAGCCCGAGGAACGGGGGCCGCGAGGGGCAGATCCGTCGCCGGCGGCACCTGCCCGCGACCCCGACCACGACCCGGACCGCGCACCGGACCACGAGCCCGAACCCGAGCCGCGACCCCAGACCGACCCGCCCGCGCGCAGCGTCGCCATCGACGACTCGCGCCGCCGCCAGTCCCACAGCTCCTCGGGGATCTCCTCGAGGAACCGGCTGGGCGGGAACTCGTTCGCCATGCCCCACGCCGAGCGCACCGCGGACCGCGAGACGTAGAGCCGCTCTCGTGCGCGGGTGATGCCCACGTAGGCGAGGCGACGCTCCTCGGCCAGCTCGGCGTCGTCGTGCAGGGACCGCATGTGCGGGAACGTGCCGTCCTCCATGCCGGTGAGGAACACGACGGGGAACTCGAGGCCCTTGGCGGTGTGGAGCGTCATGAGCGTGACGACCCCCGGGTCCTCCTTCTCCTCGGCCTCGCTCGCGCCGTCGGCGACGTCCTCGGCCGGGATCTGGTCGGCGTCCGCGACGAGGGACACGCGCTCGAGGAAGTCGGACAGCGTGCCCTCCGGCTCGAGCTCGCTGAACTCGGTCGCGACGGCGTGGAGCTCCGCGAGGTTCTCGACGCGCGTCGCGTCCTGCGGGTCGTCGCTCGCGCGCAGCTCGGCGAGGTAGCCCGTGCGGTCGAGGACGGCGCCGAGGATCTCGGACGGGCTCGCGCCGGAGTCCGCGAGCTCGCGCAGCCCCGTCATGAGCTCCGCGAAGGCCCGCAGCGGGTTGAGCGTGCGGTTCGTCAGGCCGGGGATCTCGTCGATGCGGGCGAGCGCCGCGCCGAACGAGATGCGCTCGCGGTCCGCGAGCGCCGCGACCGCGCCCTCCGCGCGGTCGCCGAGCCCGCGCTTGGGGACGTTGAGCACGCGGCGCAGGTTGACGTCGTCGTCGAGGTTGTCGATCGCCCGCAGGTACGCGACGGCGTCCTTGACCTCGCGCCGCTCGTAGAAGCGCGTGCCGCCCACGACCTTGTACGGGAGGCCGACGCGGATGAGCACCTCCTCGAGCGCGCGGGACTGCGCGTTGGTGCGGTAGAACACCGCGACGTCGCCGGGGCGCACGCCCTCGGTGTCGCCGAGGCGGTCGATCTCCTCCGCGACGAACCGCGCCTCCTCGTGCTCGTTGTCCGCGACGTAGCCGATGACCTTCGCGCCCGCGCCCGAGTCGGTCCACAGGCGCTTGGGCTTGCGGTCGGGGTTGCGCGAGATGACGGCGTTGGCGGCCGAGAGGATGTTCTGGGTCGAGCGGTAGTTCTGCTCGAGCAGGATGGTGCGGGCGTCCGGGTAGTCGGCCTCGAACTCGAGGATGTTGCGGATCGTCGCGCCGCGGAACGCGTAGATCGACTGGTCGGCGTCGCCGACGACGGTGAGCTCGGCCGGGTCGAGCGCCGGGACCTGCGCCTCGCCCGTGCCGCTCGTCGCGGCGTCGGTCGCCGCGGAGTCCTCGCCCACGCCCGCGAGCTCGCGCACGAGCACGTACTGGGCGTGGTTGGTGTCCTGGTACTCGTCGACGAGCACGTGGCGGAACCGGCGGCGGTAGTGCTCGGCGACCGCGGGGAACGCCTGGAGCAGGTTGACCGTGGTCATGATGATGTCGTCGAAGTCGAGCGCGCTGGCCGCGACGAGACGGGCCTGGTAGCGGGTGTAGACGTCGGCGAGCACCTGGTCGAACTCGGGCACGGCAGCGCCGTGCTGACCGGCCCGTGCTGCGAGACCGTCGTCCGTCGCGTGGGCGCCGGAGTCGCGCGCGTAGGTCTCGGGGTCGATGAGCTCGTTCTTGAGGTCCGAGATCTTGTTGGCGAGCGACCGTGCCGGGTACTTCTTCGGGTCCAGGTCGAGCTCGCGCGTGACGAGGGTGATGAGCCGCTGGGAGTCCGCGGCGTCGTAGATGGAGAAGCTCGACCGCAGGCCGAGCGTCTTGGCCTCGCGCCGCAGGATGCGCACGCACGCCGAGTGGAACGTCGAGACCCACATGTTGCGCGCCGACGGCCCGACGAGCGCCTCGACGCGCTCGCGCATCTCCGCCGCGGCCTTGTTGGTGAACGTGATCGCGAGGATCTGGCCCGCGCGCGCCCGGCCCGTGGCGAGCAGGTGCGCGATGCGGTGCGTGAGCACGCGCGTCTTGCCCGACCCGGCGCCCGCGACGATGAGCAGCGGCCCGCCCGCGTGCACGACGGCCTCGCGCTGCTGCGGGTTGAGCCCGTCGAGCAGCGCGTCGGGGTCGAGGTGGGCGTACCTGCCGCGTCGCTCCCCCGTGCCCGACGGCGCGCCGTCGCCCGGCGCGGTCGTCCCGCCCGCCGCGGCGTCCCCGACCGGCGAGCCCGCGCCGTCGGGCACGGCCGGGTCGTCGGTCCAGCGCGGCGCGGTCCGCGGGAGGCGGGACTCGCCGCCGTGGTCGACGCGCGGGCCGTCGAACAGCGTGTCGAGGCCGGGCAGCGGGAGGTTCTCGAAGAGCGAAGCCATAGCCCCTCCAGCCTAGGCGCCCGCGCCCACACCCGGCGCCGATCGGCCGATGAGTCGCGCCACCCCGGGCGGTCTGCCGTTCGTGACCGCCCGTCCGGGCGGCACGCCCCGCCCTGTCGAAGGAGACACCATGACGACGACCCGCCTCACGGGCGTGCACACCGTCGCGGTCCCGGTCGCCGACCAGGACCGCGCGCTCGCGTTCTACACCGGGACGCTCGGGCTCGAGGTCCGCATGGACGGTGAGCTCCAGGAGGGGTTCCGGTGGGTCGAGGTCGCGCCCCGGGGAGCCGCGACGTCGCTCGCCCTCGTCGCGGCCGGCGACGGCTTCCCCGCGGGCGTCGACACCGGGATCCGGCTCACGACCTCCGACGCGGCCGCCGACCACGCGGCGCTCGGCGAGGCCGGTGCGGACACGGGCGAGCTCCTGCGCTGGGAGGGCGTGCCGCCGATGTTCGCGCTGCGCGACGTCGACGGCAACACGCTGTACGTCATGGAGCTGCCCGGCTGAGCCGCCGGGTCAGGTGATCGCGAGCCCGACGCCCCAGGTCGCGGCGGCGAGAAGCCCGCCGAGGAGCTGGACGAGGATCGTGATGCCGGTGGCCTGCATCGCCGCGACGGTCGCGCGCCACGCGGCGCGTCGGTCGCGGCGGCGCAGGAGCTCGGCGACGAACACCGCGAGCACGAACCCGATGAAGAGCCCGATCACGGGGATGACGAAGAACCCGACCACCCCCGCGACCCCGCCCCACACGAGGGTCGACCACGGGACCTCGGCGCGGCGCATGTGCCGACCCGCGAGCACGTACTGCGCGACCTCCGCCGCCACCACGAAGAGGGCCGCCACGGCGAAGACGACCCACGCCGCCGTGCCGCCCGTGACGACCGCCCACACGAGGACCGCCCCGAGCACGAGGACGTTCCCGGGCAGGACCTGCACGACGATCCCGACCAGCCCGACGAGGATCGCCAGCCCGACGAGGACCTCTCCACCGACGCTCACGAGGGCAACCCTCGCACGTCAGCGGCCGCGCGCACGTCCCGGGAGCGGCACGAGCCGCGGGTGCGCGACGCCGTCGAGCACCCACGACCGGATCATCGCGCTGAACAGGTCGGGGTCCTCGGCGCTCCACTGGTGGTGCATCCCGGGCGCGAGGCGCACGGCGGCGTCCGGCAGGCGTCGTCGGACGGTCGCCAGGGCGCGGCGCGCGTCGCGGACGTCCCTGCCGCCCGCGACGGCGAGCACGCGCGCCCCGGACCGCTCGATCCCGTCCGGCCAGCAGCCGCCGTAGACGTCGGCCACGATGCGCTCCATGGTCGCGCGGCGGATCGCGAGGCCCGAGCGCACGAACAGGTCGCGCGCGTCGGCGGGGACGCCCGTGGTGCGCGCCTGCGCGCGCCAGTACCAGGGCCGGTCCCAGACCCGGAGCTGCGCGCGGCCGAGCGCCCCCGCGAGGCCCCGCACGCCGTCGAGCACGGCGCCCGACGCGAGGACGGAGCGGACGAGGCCCGGGTGCCGCGCGGCGAGGCGCAGGGCGACGACCCCGCCGAACGACAGCCCGACGACGTGCACCTCGTGCTCGGCGGGGATCCCCGCGACGGTCGCGGCGACGTCGTCGGCGACCGCGTCGAGCGACGCCGGGACGTCGGCCGCGCGACGGCCGAAGCCGAGCAGGTCGGGCGTCCACACGTCGAGGTCGCGCAGCGCCTCGACCTGCGGCTGCCACATCCACGACGCGACGTTGCCCCCGTGCAGCAGGACGACGGACGTGCGGTCCGCGCCCGCCGTACCTGGCCGTCGGGCCGGGTGGTGCACGACGGCGTCCGGCAGGCTCACGCGAGCACCTCGCGCTCGGTCTCGTCGAGCCACGCGAGCTCGGTGCGTGCGTGCGCGAGCCCGTGCCGCAGCGTCGCGAGCCGCAGGGCGAGCCCCCGGGTGCCCCGGACGCGGTCGGCGTCGGGTCCGCCGCCGGCGAGGACCGCGGCGACCCGCTCCTCCTCGGCGGTCAGCGCGGCGAGCGTCTCCTCCGCCTGCGCGCGGCGGGCCGCGAGGAGCGCGGCGACCCCAGCGTCGTCGACCTGGTCGGCGAAGAACAGCCGCCCGAGGAACGGCTCGCGCGAGTCCTCCGCCTCGAGCGGCGACCCGAGCCAGTCGCGCAGGGCCGCCCGGCCCGCGTCGGTGATCGTGTGGACCTTGCGGTCGGGGTAGCTCTCCTGGGGCACGACCTCGACCTCCGCGAGCCCGGCGTCGACGATCGCGGCGAGGGTCCGGTAGAGCTGCGAGCGGTCGGCCGCCCAGAAGTGGCGCACGGACGAGTCGAACGCGCGCTTGAGGTCGTAGCCGGTCATCGGCCGGAGGGTGAGGAGACCGAGCACCAGGAAGCGAAGGACCATGCGACTAGTGGACCATGCACCTAGTCGCGCGTCAACGGTCCGCACCGGGACGCCGACGGCCCGCCGACGCCGGGGCGTCGACGGGCCGCAGGGTCGGAGAGGTCAGTTCCAGAAGACGGCGACGAGGATGTTGACCAGGGTGAGCCCGCCGATCGCGTGCTTGAGGCCCGGCGCGACGGCGCCGTCGGCCGCCTTGCCCCCCTGGCGCTTCGCGACGAACGCGAGCACGGAGATCACGAGCGCGACCGTGAGCTTGACGGCGATCTTGGCCATGTCCGGGCCGCCGTCGCCCCAGACGGACGCCTCGCCGACGCCCACCATGGCGATCCCCGCGACGAGCGCGGTGAGCGCGCCGTGGAGCACGCCCGTGTAGAGGCCCGGCGTGCGCAGCGACGCGAGGTAGCCGCCGAGGACGACGGCCCAGCCGACGAAGTGCAGCGCGAGGAAGACGTTGTAGAGGATCTCCATGGGGACATGCTATTTGCTGACGCCGCCGTCGTGAAAGTTTGCACAAAGTGAGATGCGCCCGGGTGTCGGACGGGCGTCGCGACATGCAGTCGGCCCCCCGCCCAGCCACTGCGGAGGGCACCGTCGCAGGTCACGGCAGGATCGACAAACTGGATCGAATGAGTCTAGAATTTCCGGTTTCCCACCATGCGGACCAGGGGTGTCCACGCGCGCGGGCCGCGGCTATGGTTCTCGGCATGACCACGGCAGCCCGCACCCTCCTCGTGACCTCGCGTCACGGGATGCCGGCGTGCGCGCACACGTGTCTCAGCTGTTGTCGCTGAACCGCGCCCGACTCAGCGCGAGCCCCGGCTCGCCCCTCCCCCTGGAGAACTCTGAGAACCGGCGCGCGCCGTCGGTCCTCAGCCCCTCGCACCCTCGCTGAGCGCTCGCCGTCGCGCGTCCCCGCACCCGAACGAGGACACGAGGAACCCGATGACGCAGGCAACGACTGCGCCCGAGGCCACGGACGGCGCCGCTCCGCCCGGCCGGCCCGCACGACGGAACGCCGGCCGCCCCGGGCGCGCGGACGCGCCCGCCCGCCCCGCACGGGCCGCCCGACCGAACGGGCAGTGGAAGGTCGACGGCACCGAGCCGCTCAACGCGAACGAGAAGTGGAAGCAGGAGGACGGCGGCCTGTCCGTCCGCGAGCGCATCGAGACGATCTACGCGCGCGACGGCTTCGACTCCATCCCCGGCGACGACCTGCACGGGCGCTTCCGCTGGTGGGGGCTGTACACGCAGCGCAAGCCCGGGATCGACGGCGGCAAGACGGCGACGCTCGAGCCGCACGAGCTCGAGGACCGGTACTTCATGCTCCGGGTCCGCATCGACGGCGGGGCCCTGACGACCGAGCAGCTGCGCGTCATCGCGGACATCTCGAAGGAGTTCGGCCGCGACTCCGCCGACATCACCGACCGCCAGAACATCCAGCTGCACTGGGTCGAGGTCGAGGACGTCCCCGAGATCTGGCGCCGCCTGGAGGCCGTGGGCCTGCAGACGACCGAGGCGTGCGGCGACGTCCCGCGCGTCGTGCTCGGCAGCCCCGTCGCGGGGATCGCGGCCGACGAGCTCATCGACCCGAGCGCGGCGATCGCCGAGATCACGCGCCGCTACATCGGCGTCCCCGAGCTCGCGAACCTGCCCCGCAAGTTCAAGACGGCGCTCACCGGGCACCCGAGCCAGGACGTCGTGCACGAGATCAACGACGTCGCGTTCGTCGCGCACCGCCACCCCGAGCTCGGCGTCGGGTTCGACGTGTGGGTCGGCGGCGGCCTGTCCGCGAACCCGCGCCTCGGCGAGCGCCTGGGCGTCTTCGCCACCGAGGAGCAGGTGCCCGACGTCTGGCACGGCGTGGTGCAGATCTTCCGCGACTACGGGTACCGGCGCCTGCGCAACAAGGCGCGCCTGAAGTTCCTGCTCGCCGACTGGGGCCCCGAGCGGTTCCGCGAGGTGCTGGAGACCGAGTACCTCGGCTACCGGCTGCCCGACGGCCCGCCCGCGCCGAAGCCGCCCGTCCCGGGGGACCACGTGGGCGTGCACAAGCAGAAGGACGGGCTCAACTACGTCGGCGCGGCCCCGTACGTGGGGCGCGTGTCGGGCACGATCCTCGGACGCGTCGCGGACCTCGCCGAGTCCGTCGGCTCGCGCCGCGTGCGGCTCACCCCGCACCAGAAGCTCCTCGTGCTGGACGTGCCCGACGAGCACGTGGAGCACGTCGTGTCGACGCTCAAGGAGAACGGGCTCGACGCGAACCCGAGCCCGTTCCGCCGCAGCACGATCGCGTGCACGGGCATCGAGTACTGCAAGCTCGCGATCGTCGACACCAAGGACACCGCGACCGCGACCGTCGACGAGCTCGAGAAGCGGCTCGGCGACCTGTCGCAGATGCGTCCCGTGACGCTGCACGTCAACGGGTGCCCCAACTCGTGCGCACGCATCCAGACGGCGGACATCGGGCTCAAGGGCCAGCTCGTCATGGACGACGCCGGCGAGCAGGTCCCGGGCTTCCAGGTCCACCTCGGCGGCGGGCTCGCCTCGCAGGACCGCGAGGTCGCGGGCATGGGCCGCACGGTGCGCGGGCTCAAGGTCACGGCCGCCGACCTGCCGGACTACGTCGAGCGGGTCGTGCGCCGGTACGAGGCGGACAAGACCGGGACCGAGACGTTCGCCGAGTGGGCGCACCGGGCCGACGAGGAGGCGCTGCGGTGAGCGAGGACCAGGCCACCACGACGACCGTGCCGGGCACGACCGACCCGTTGGCCGCGCTGCGCGCCGCCGCGCGGGCCCGCACCGAGCAGCGCGAGGCTGCGAAGGCCGCGCACCACGCCGAGCGCGCGCGGCACGGCCGGCCCAAGCGGTCGCTCGACGAGCTGCGCGAGATCGCGCGGCGCGGCGCGGCCGAGCTCGCGGGCTCCGGCATCGGGGCGGACGACGAGGCCACGGCCGAGCAGGTCGTCGCCTGGGCGGCGCGCGAGTTCGGCACGTCGGTCGCGGTCGCGTGCTCGATGGCGGACGCGGTGCTCCCCCACGTCGTCGCGGCGCAGATCCCGTGGGTGGACGTGCTGTTCCTCGACACGGGGTACCACTTCGCCGAGACGGTGGGGACGCGCGACGCGGTCGAGCAGCAGCTGGACGTGACGATCGTCGACGTGCGCCCCGAGCTCACCGTCGCCGAGCAGGACACCGCGCACGGTAAGGACCTCTTCGCGCGCGACCCAGGCCTGTGCTGCCAGATGCGCAAGGTCGAGCCGCTGCACCGCACGCTCGCCGGCTACGAGGTGTGGGTCACCGGCGTGCGCCGCGACGAGGCGCCGACGCGGACGCGCACGCCGCTCGTCACGTTCGACGAGAAGAACGGGCTCGTGAAGATCAACCCGCTCGCGGCCTGGTCGTTCGACGACCTGCTCGCGTACGCGACCCGGCACCAGGTGACCCTCAACCCGCTGCTGAACGACGGCTACCCGTCGATCGGCTGCCAGCCGTGCACCCGGCGCGTCGCGCCGGGCGAGGACCCTCGGGCCGGCCGCTGGGCCGGGCTCGACAAGACGGAGTGCGGACTCCACGTATGAGGACGGGCATGACGACCATCGACCTGACGACCGACGCGCCGTCCGCGGGACCTTCCACCCCGGACGCGGCGCCGACCCCGACCGCGGCCCTGCCCAGCGCGCGCCGCCTCACGCAGCTCGACGCGCTCGAGAGCGAGGGCATCCACATCATCCGTGAGGTGGTGGCCGAGTTCGAGCGCCCGGTGCTGCTGTTCAGCGGCGGCAAGGACTCCGTGGTGATGCTGCACCTCGCCGTCAAGGCGTTCGCGCCCGGCCCGGTGCCGTTCCCCGTGCTGCACGTGGACACGGGCCACAACTTCCCCGAGGTGCTCGCCTACCGCGACGCGACGGCGCAGCGCCTGGGCCTGCGGCTCGAGGTCGCGCGCGTGCAGGACTACATCGACGACGGCCGGCTGCGCGAGCGCGCCGACGGGACGCGCAACCCGCTCCAGACGCAGCCGCTGCTCGACGCGATCTCGGACCACCGGTTCGACGCCGTGTTCGGCGGCGGGCGCCGCGACGAGGAGAAGGCGCGTGCCAAGGAGCGCGTGTTCTCGCTGCGCGACGAGTTCGGCCAGTGGGACCCGCGCAACCAGCGCCCGGAGCTGTGGAACCTCTACAACGGGCGCCACCGGCCGGGCGAGCACGTGCGCGTGTTCCCGCTGTCGAACTGGACCGAGCTCGACGTGTGGCGGTACATCGCGCGTGAGCGCATCGAGCTGCCCGCGCTCTACTACGCGCACGAGCGCGAGGTGTTCGACCGCGACGGCATGCTGCTCGCCGTCGGGCCGTACTCCGCGCCCCGCACCGACGCCGAGGCCGCGTCCGTGCGCACCGAGACCGTGCGCTACCGCACGGTGGGAGACATGTCCTGCACGGGTGCCGTGCGCTCGGACGCCGCCGGCGTCGAGGACGTCATCGCCGAGGTCGCCGCGACGCGCATCACCGAGCGCGGCGCGACCCGCGCCGACGACCGCCTCTCCGAGGCCGCCATGGAGGACCGCAAGAAGGAGGGGTACTTCTGATGGGCACCCAGACCAGCACCGTCGAGGGCGAGTCCGTGCCGCTCGACGACACGCGCCGCGGCACGCTCCTGCGCCTCGCGACCGCCGGGTCCGTCGACGACGGCAAGTCCACGCTCGTGGGCCGCCTGCTGTTCGACTCCAAGTCCGTGCTCGCCGACCAGCTCGACGCCGTCGAGCGCGTCTCGCGCGACCGCGGCCTCGAGACGGCGGACCTCGCGCTGCTCACCGACGGCCTGCGCGCCGAGCGCGAGCAGGGCATCACGATCGACGTCGCGTACCGGTACTTCGCGACCGCGCGCCGGTCGTTCATCCTCGCGGACTGCCCCGGGCACGTGCAGTACACGCGCAACACCGTGACGGGCGCCTCGACGGCGGACGTGGTGGTGCTGCTCATCGACGCGCGCAAGGGCCTGCTGGAGCAGACGCGCCGGCACCTCGCCGTCGCGAGCCTCCTGCGCGTGCCGCACGTGGTCGTCGCGGTGAACAAGATCGACCTCGTCGACTACGGCGAGGCCCGCTACGCGGAGCTCGCCGCGGACATCCGCGCGGCGGCGACGTCGCTCGGCGTCGGCGACGTCCACACGATCCCCGTCTCGGCCCTCGTCGGCGACAACGTCGTGGACCGGTCGAGCGCGAACACGCCCTGGTACGACGGCCCGAGCCTGCTGGAGCTCCTCGAGGAGCTGCCGACGGGTGACGACCCGGAGACCGAGTCGTTCCGCTTCCCCGTCCAGGTCGTCATCCGGCCGCAGGCCGCGGCCGACGAGCGCTACCGCGACTACCGCGGGTACGCGGGCCAGGTCGCCTCGGGCGTCGTCACCGTCGGCGACGAGGTCGTGGTGCTGCCCTCGGGTCGCCGCACGACCGTCGCGGGGATCGACACGGCCGACTCGCTCGCGAGCGGCGAGACGCTCACCGAGGCGTTCGCGCCGCAGTCGGTGACGATCCGCCTGACCGACGACGTGGACGTCGCGCGCGGCGACCTCATCGCCGCCGCGGCCGAGGCCCCCGACGTCACGCAGGACGTCGAGGGCACGCTCGCGTGGCTCGGCGACCGCCCGCTCCTGCCCGGCGCGCGCGTGCTGCTCAAGCACACCACCCGCACCGTGCAGGCCGTGGTGCGCGACGTCGTCGGACGGCTCGACCTCGACACGGCCGAGCTCGAGCCCGCCGAGCGCCTGGAGCTCAACGACATCGGCCGCGTCACGCTGCGCCTCGCCGCCCCCGTCGCCGCGGAGGAGTACGTCGTCGCCCGCCGCACGGGGGCGTTCCTGCTCGTCGACGCCCAGGACGGCGGGACGCTCGCGGCCGGGATGGTCGGGGACGCGCTCGCCGCGGTCCGCCGCCCGGCCGAGCGACCCGGCTCGTACGCGATCTGAGGACACCGTGACGACCAGCGAGCAGCACCACGAGACCTACCCGCTCGGCCTGCGCCTCGCGGGGCGGCTCGCCGTCGTCGTGGGCGGCGGGCCCGTCGCCGCGCGGCGCACGCGGGGTCTCCTCGACGCGGGGGCGGTCGTGACCGTCGTCGCGCCGTTCGTGTGCGAGGACCTCGCGGACCTCGTCGCCGAGCACGCGCCCGACGCGCCGGGCGCGCGCCCCGCGACGGGCGCGCCGCTTACGTGGGTCCGCCGCGACTACCTCACGGGCGACCTCGACGGCGCGTGGCTCGCGCACGCCGCGACGGGCGACCCCGTCGTGGACGCCCAGGTCGCGGCCGACGCCGAGGCGGACCGCGTCTTCTGCGTCACCGCGGGCGACGCGGACCTCGCGACGGCGTGGGTGCCCGCGGTCGCGCGCACGCGCGTCGGGTCGTCCTCGGGCGCCGGTCCCGAAGGCGCCACGGGCGCCGAGGTCACCGTGTCCGTCAACGCGGGCCGCGACCCGCGGCGGGCGCAGCGCGTGCGCGACGCCGTCGCCGCGCTCCTGGAGACCGGCGAGCTGCCGCTGCGCGCGGTGCGCCCGGCCCGCGCGGGCAACCCCGCGCCCGGGACCGACGGCGAGACGTCCCTCGCCGGGGCCGTCACCGCACCGCTCGTGCGTCCGGTCGGCTCCGTCGCGCTCGTCGGCGGCGGCCCGGGCGACACCGGGCTCGTCTCGGTGCGCGGCCGCCGCCTGCTCGCCGAGGCCGACGTCGTCGTCGTCGACCGCCTCGGGCCGCGCGGCCTGCTGGCCGAGCTCGGCGACGACGTGGAGGTGATCGACGTCGGCAAGACGCCGGGCCACCACCCCGTCCCGCAGGCGGAGATCAACCGGATCCTCGTGCACCACGCCCTCGTCGGGCGGCGGGTCGTGCGGCTCAAGGGCGGCGACCCGTACGTGTTCGGGCGCGGCGGCGAGGAGCTCGAGGCGTGCCGCGAGCACGGCGTCCCGGTCGAGGTCGTGCCGGGCGTGACGAGCGCCGTCTCCGTCCCCGCCGCGGCGGGCATCCCCGTGACGCACCGCGGGCTCTCGCGCGGGTTCACCGTGCTCACCGGGCACGAGGACGTCGGCACGGTCCCGGCCGCGCGGGACCACACGGTCGTGCTGCTCATGGGCGTCTCGCGCCTCGCCGAGACCGCCGACGCGCTCGTCGCGCAGGGCCGCTCGCCCGAGACGCCCGTCGCCGTGGTCGAGGACGGGTACGGCCCGCGCCAGCGGACCACGGTCGGGACGCTCGCGACGATCGCGGCGCGGGCGCGCGAGGCCGGCGTCCGGCCCCCGGCGGTCACCGTGGTGGGCGACGTCGTGACCCTCTCCCCCGCGTGGGCGGCCGCCCCGCGCTGAGCGCCGTCAGAGCAGGCGGCGCTGGGCCGCCCAGCGCGTCAGCTCGTGCCGCGAGGAGAGCTGGAGCTTGCGCAGCACCGCGGAGACGTGGGTCTCGACGGTCTTGATCGAGATGAACAGCTCCGACGCGACCTCGCGGTACGTGTAGCCCCGCGCGATGAGGCGCATGACCTCCTGCTCGCGCGCGGAGAGGCGGTCGAGCTCGTCGTCGTGCACCGCGACGTCGCCCGCGCCCGTGCCGAACGCGTCGAGCACGAACCCGGCGAGGCGCGGGGAGAACACCGCGTCGCCGCCCGCGACCTGCCCGACGGCGGCCGACAGGTCCGGCCCGGAGATCGCCTTCGTCACGTACCCCCGCGCTCCGGCGCGGATGACCGCGACGACGTCCTCCGCGGCGTCGGACACCGAGAGCGCGAGGAACCGGACCTCGCCGAGCACGTCCGCGCACCGCTGGATGACCTCGGCGCCACCGCCGCCGTTCCCGCCCGGGAGGTGCACGTCGAGCAGCACGACCGGCGGTCGCAGCTCGTGCACGCGCGCGACCGCCGACTCGACGTCGTCGGCCTCCCCGACCACCGTGACGAGCGCCGGGTCGAGGCTCGCCCGCACGCCCGCACGGAACATGTGGTGATCGTCGACCAGCACCACGGGCACGGGCCCGGTCGCGGGCGCGCCGTCGGTCGTCGCGCTGGGGATGGTCGTCACGGCGTCTCCTCGCTCGTCGGGGCGTGCGCGCGGCCCGTGCCGCCCTCGGCCCGGGCCGCCGGGCCCGTCGCGGGACCCGGCGTCGCGCCCGGCTCGGCGACCGCGCGCGGCACGCGCAACCGTACCTCGGTGCCCCACCCGGGCCGGCTGATGATCTCGGCCTTGCCGCCGCGCCGCTGCACGCGCCCGAGGATGGACTCGCGCACCCCGAACCGGTCGGGCGCCACGTCGTCCATGACGAACCCGTCGCCGCGGTCGCGCACGAACACCTCGGCCGCGTCGTCGCTCACCTCGAGGTAGACCGAGTACGGCGGGCCGCCGTGCGCCACGGCGTTGACGAGCGCCTCGCGCGTCGCCTGGAGCAGCGCGGCCGTCTCCTGCGTCGGCGTGCAGTCACCCACCACGACGACGTCCACGACGACGGGGCCCGGCTCGGCCTCCCCCGGCACCCCGCCGATGGGCTCGGCCCGGCGGCCGACGCGGCCGTCCTCGACCTCCGCGACGAGCGCGCGGAGCTCGGCGGCGAGCGACGTGCCGGGCGAGGGGCGGTCGTCGTACAGCCACTCGCGCAGCTCGCGCTCCTGCGCGCGCGCGAGGCGCGCGACGGTGTCCGCGTCGGAGGACCGGGCGCGGATGAGCGCGAGCGTCTGGAGCACCGAGTCGTGCAGGTGCGCGGCGATGTCGGCCCGCTCGGCCTCGCGCGCGCGGGCGGCCCGCTCGTCGCCGAGCTCGCGCACGAGCCGCAGCCACCACGGGGCGAGCACGATCGCGACGCCGGCGAGCACCGCGACGGCCGCCACGGCCGCGCGCACGATCTGCGTGGGGCGCGCGTCCTGGCCCACGAGCAGGACGATGCCGACGAGCACGAGCACCACGCCCCCGGCGATGCGCAGCACCCCGGCGGGCGTGCGCCCGCCCGCGCGCGTGAGCAGCCGGCCGCGCTCGACCGCGTCGAGCTGGCTCCACGCGAGCGCCGCGCCCGCGAGCGCGATGAGGACGGGAATCACCCACGACACCTCGACGTCCACGCCGGTGCGCAGCGCGACGAGCAGCGCGGCCCCGCCGAGCAGGACGACGCCGACCGCGACGTCGCGCACGGGCAGCCGCCGCACCCCGCCCTGGAGCCGCGGCGCGAGCCGCGACAGGGAGGCGGGGCGCTGCTCGTCGCGCGCCGTCTCCGGGTCGCCCGGCGGGACGGTGAGCCACCAGAACACGTAGAGCGCGAGGCCGGCCCCGCCCGCGAGCGCGAGGAGCGCCATGACGAGCCGCACGACGCCCACGCCGACGCCGAGGTGCGCCGCGAGCCCCGCGCACACGCCGCCGACCCACCGGCCGCGCTCGGGTCGGCGCAGCGGGAGGTCTCCGGGTCGGCGGGCAGGTGAGAGGGCTGACGTCACCCCCCGATCGTCACACGTGGCGCGCCCCCGGAGGACCCCCCGACGGCGAAACCAGGGTCGTCCGGCGCACCGTTCAGGGTCGGGTCAGGGTGGCACCCGATACCCGACGCGCGGCCCGCGGACCAGCATGGTGGTCATGAGCACTCCCGACCTCCCCGGACCCGGCGGCCAGCCCGGGCACCCCGGCGACCCCTCGACGCCCGGCCCGCAGCCGGGCACGGTCCCTCCCGGGCCGTCCGGCCCCGCGCCGGGACCCGGCACGGCCTGGACCGGACCCGACCCCGCGCAGGCCCCGCCCCCCGGGGCGCCGGGCGGCGCCGCGCCCGGTGGCGCGCGCCCGACCGGCGGCGACGGCTTCTTCGACGCCGTGCGCCGGGTCGGCATCTTCCGCTCCGACGACCGCTGGATCGGGGGCGTGGCCTCCGGCGTCGCCGAGCGGTTCGGGATCGACCCGCTCATCGTGCGCGGCCTGCTGTTCGTGACGTTCTTCCTCTCCGGCGCCGGCCTCGTGCTGTACGGCGCGGCGTGGGCCCTGCTGCCCGAGCGCCGCGACGGCCGCATCCACCTCCAGGAGGCGTTCCGCGGCAACGTCGACGTCGCCCTGCTCGGCGCGGCGGCGTTCGTCGTCGTCGGCCTGTCGTGGGGCGGCGGCTGGTGGTCGTGGTGGGACGCGATCGACCTCGGCTGGCTGACCGGCCTCTTCTGGGTCGCCGCGTTCGTCACCGTGGCCGTCGTCGTGGTCTCCGCGCTCACGCAGCGCGGCTCCCGCCCGGGCCAGTCCCCGCAGGGTCCCGGCCGGGGCGGCCACCCGGCCCCCGGGCCGGGCACCCCCGCGGGCCCGGGCCAGGCCCCGGCCGCGGGCCACGGCCCCGTCCCGGCGGGCCCCGGCGC